>NZ_LR594662.1:4800000-5140315 GCF_901827175.1 Variovorax sp. RA8
CAGCGTGGCCTACTCGGCCCGCTTCGTGTTCGACGTCTTCTTCGGCCCGCTGCCCGGGCCCGAGGTGCCGAAGCAACCGCACGAGCCGCCGCACTGGATGCGCGTGCCGGCCGAGCTGCTGGTGCTGATCTGCCTCGTGGTGGGCGTGGCCCCGGCCTGGTCGGTGGGCGCCTTCCTCGCCACTGCCGCGACGCCCGTGGTCGGCGGCAAGCTGCCCCAATACAGCCTGGCGGTGTGGCACGGCTTCAACCTGCCGCTCGCAATGAGCGCCGTCGCGCTGCTCGGCGGTGTCGGGCTCTACCTGATGCAGCGGCGGAGCCGCGCGCATGGCGCGCTCCAACACACCCCGCTGCTGCACCGCTTCGACGGTCAGCGCATCTTCGAGAACCTGATGGCCCGCCTGAGCGAGGCCGGCCGGCGCAGCCGGCGCGTGCTGGGCACGCGGCGCATGCAGATGCAGTTGCTGCTGCTGGTCGTGGTGGCGGTTGCCGGGGCCGGGGCCTCGCTGTGGCTGGCGCCAGCGACCCGCGGCGCACGCGAGCTGCTGCCCTTCTCGCCGATGTTCGCGATGACCTGGGTGATCGGCTGCACCTGCGCGCTGGCGGCTGCCTGGCAGGCCAAGTTCCACCGCCTGGCCTCGCTGATGCTGGCCTCGGGCGCGGGCCTGGTGTGCTGCACCACCTACATTTGGTTCTCGGCGCCCGACCTCGCGCTGACGCAGCTGGTGGTCGAGACCGTGACGATGGTGCTGATCCTGCTCGGCCTGCGCTGGCTGCCGATGCGCACCGCCAAACCGCAGCCGATGCGCGCGCGCCTCAGGCCGTGGGGGCGACGCGGGCGCGACCTCCTGGTGGCGGCCGCCGCGGGCGGCGGCATGGCTGCGCTCGCCTGGACAATGATGACCCGGACCTTCCCGCAGAGCATCTCGCCCTTCTTCCTCGAGCACGCGCTGTCCGAAGGCGGCGGCACCAACGTGGTCAACGTGATGCTGGTCGATTTCCGCGGCTTCGACACCTTCGGCGAGATCACGGTGCTCGGCATCGTGTCGCTGACGGTCTATGCGCTGCTGCGGCGCTTCCGCCCCGCGCCCGAATCGATGGCCCTGCCCGTGCAGCAGCGGGCCCAAGCCGACGACGGCAGCAGCGACCTGCTGAACCCGCGCCGCGCCCCGGACACCGCCATCGGCTACCTGATGGTGCCGGCCGTGCTGGTGCGCTTCCTGCTGCCGCTCGCGGCGCTGGTGTCGGTCTACTTCTTCATGCGCGGCCACAACCAGCCGGGCGGCGGCTTCGTCGCCGGGCTGGTGATGTCGGTGGCGCTCTTGCTGCAGTTCATCGTCTCCGGCGCCGAATGGGTGGAGGAGCACCTGCGCATCTATCCGCGCCGCTGGATCGCCGGCGGCCTGCTGCTGGCGCTGGCCACGGGCTCGGGCGCGCTGCTTTTCGGCTACCCCTTCCTCACCACGCACACCGCGCACCTGCACCTGCCGGTGCTCGGCGACGTACACGTGCCCAGCGCGCTGTTCTTCGACATCGGCGTGTTCGCACTCGTGCTCGGCGCGACGATGCTGATCCTCACCGCGCTGGCACACCAATCGATCCGCAGCCACCGCTGGGCCGAGGAACAAGCGGAGAGGGAAGCCGAGCGCGCAACGCTCGCAGCGAAGGGCGCCGCCTGATGGAAGCCGTGCTCGCCATCGCCATCGGCGTCCTCACCGGCTCAGGTGTCTACCTGCTGCTGCGGCCACGCACCTTCCAGGTGATCATGGGCCTCACGCTGATCTCCTACGCGGTCAACCTCTTCATCTTCAGCATGGGCCGCATCAAGGTCGACAGCGAGCCGGTGCTGGTCCCCGGCCTCGCCGCCACCCTGGCCAACACCGCCGACCCGATGCCGCAGGCGCTGGTGCTCACCGCCATCGTGATCGGCTTCGCGATGACGGCCTTGTTCCTGGTCGTGCTGCTGGCCTCGCGCGGGCTCAGCGGCACCGACCACGTGGACGGTGAAGAAAAGAAGGAGCTCGCGGAGTGACGAGCCTCGTCTCCTTCCTCGACCGCCTGCTCGAGTTCGGCATGCCGCACCTGGTCGCGGTGCCGATCCTGCTGCCGCTCCTCACGGCCGCGCTGATGCTCCTGATGGGCGAGGAGCGCCGCCGCGCCAAGTCCTTCCTCAGTGTCGTCTCCGGCCTGCTGGGCCTCCTGGCCGCGCTGGCGCTGCTGCGCTGGGTCAACGCCCCCGACACTGGCGACGGCCCCGGCTCGGTCGGCGTCTACCTGCCCGGCAACTGGCGCGCGCCCTTCGGCATCGTGCTGGTGGCCGACAGGCTCTCGACCATGATGGTCGCGCTCACCGGCGTGGTCGCCTTCTGCGCCTCGATCTATTCCACCTCGCGCTGGGACCGCGCGGGCGTGCATTTCCATCCGCTGCTGCAGCTGCAGCTCATGGGCCTCAACGGCGCCTTCCTCACGGGCGACCTGTTCAACCTCTTCGTCTTCTTCGAGGTCATGCTGGCCGCCTCCTACGGCCTGCTGCTGCACGGCTCCGGCCGGCTGCGCGTGCAGGCCGGCCTGCACTACGTGGCGATCAACCTTGCGGCCTCCTCGCTGTTCCTGGTCGGCGCGGCCCTGCTCTACGGGGTGACTGGCACCCTCAACATGGCCGACCTGGGCCTGCGCATCGCGCAGTTGGCACCGGCCGATCGCGGGCTGGTGCACGCGGCGGCGGCCATCCTGGCCACCGCCTTCTTCGCCAAGGCCGGCGCCTGGCCGCTCAACTTCTGGCTGGTGCCGGCCTACAGCGCCGCGGTGTCGCCCGTGGGCGCGGTGTTCGCGCTCCTCACCAAGCTAGGTATCTACACGCTGTTGCGGCTGTGGAGCCTGCTGTTCCCGCCCGACGCCGGCGGTTCGGCGCTGTTCGGTCAGGCAGCGCTGGTCGCGATCGGGCTGGCCACGCTGTTCTGCGGCGCGCTCGGCATCGTCGGCACGCAGCGCCTGTCCAACCTGGCGGGCTTCAGCGTGCTGGTGTCGGCCGGTACCCTGCTGACGGCCATCGGGCTGGGTCAGCCGTCCGTGTGGGCCGGCGCGCTCTACTACCTGCTGAGCTCCACGCTGGCGGTCAGCGCCTTCTTTCTCCTGACCGACATGATCGAGCGCTGGCGCAACGCCGGCCTGAGCATCGCGCCGCACGAGACACCCGGCGGCGCGCCCTTCCTCGCGGAGGACCTGCGCAACCTGGAAGACCTCAATCTCGACGACGAAGCGCAGGCCCTCTACGGCCGGGCCATTCCCGCCGGCATTGCCTTCCTCGGCCTCAGCTTCCTCGGCTGCACGCTGTTGCTGGCGGGCCTGCCGCCGCTGTCGGGCTTTGTCGGCAAGTTCGCGATGCTCTCGGGCCTTCTGGGCGAGACGCGCGGCCTCTCGCCGGCCGGTTGGACCTTTACCGCGCTGCTGCTCGCCTCCGGTTTTTTCACGCTGATCGCGCTCAGCCGCACCGGCATACGCCATTTTTGGACCCAGCCGCACCAGACCCTGCCTGCGCTGCGTGCGCTCGAAGTACTGCCGGTGGCGGCGCTGCTGGCCGCCAGCCTGGCCCTCACGCTGATGGCCGAGCCGGTGATGCAGCACGCCAGCGCCACCGCCCAGGGGCTGCGCTCCCCCGGCGCCTATCGCGAGGCCGTGTTCGGTGCGCGCCAGCGGCCCGGTCCGACCCTCTCCAAGGGAGACTCCGCGCCATGATCAAGCGCTGGATGCCCTCGCCGCTGCTGTCGCTGGCGCTCTTCGTCGTCTGGCTGCTGCTGAACCAGTCGCTGCATGCGGCCACGCTGCTGCTCGCGGCCTTGCTCGCGATCGTGGTCCCACTGCTGACGCAGAGCCTGCGGCCGGCACGCGTGAAGATGCGAAAGCCGTGGCTCGCGCTTCGGCTTGGAGGCCTGGTGGGCTACGACCTGGTGGTTTCGGCGCTCACCGTGGCCCGCCTGCTCCTCACCCGGCGCAGCAGAGAGATGTCGCCGCGCTTCGTGCGCGTACCGCTCGCAATGCGCGACCCCAACGCGCTCGCCACGCTGGCGATGATCCTCTGCCTGACGCCCGGCACAGCCTGGGGCGAGATCGCGCTGGACCGCTCGACCCTGCTGATCCACCTCTTCCACGAGGAGGATGAAGCGGCATTCATCGACATGATCAAGACCCGCTACGAACGTCCACTGATGGAGATCTTCGAATCATGACCCCGATACTCCTCTGGGCCCTCAAGCTGGCGCTGCTGCTGCTCGCCGTCGCCATGCTCTGCGCGCTGGCGCGGCTGCTCATCGGCCCCGCCGCGCAGGACCGCATCATGGCGCTGGACTGCCTGTACATCAACGGCATGCTGATGATGCTGGTGCTCGGCATCGTGTACGCCAGCAGCGTGTATTTCGAGGCCGCGATGCTGGTTGCGCTCTTCGGCTTCGTCGGCTCCACCGCACTCGCCAAGTTCCTGCTGCGCGGCGAGGTGATCGAATGAACGACTTCATCGCAGGGCCGCTGCCGCTGTGGGCCGAAATCCTGACCGCGGTGTTCGCCGTCGTCGGCGCCGCCTTTGCCGCCATAGGCTCGTTCGGGCTGGTGCGGCTGCCCACCTTCTTCAGGCGCATCCATGCGCCCACGCTGGGCTCCACGCTGGGCGCCTGGTGCATCACGCTGGCCACCACCGTCTACTTCTCGATGCAAGGGGCGCATCTCTTCCTGCACGCGGCGCTGATCGCGTTCTTCGTCGCCCTCACTGCGCCCGTTACGACCATCTTCCTGATGCGCGCCGCGCTGTTCCGCGAGCGCCAGAAAGGCGGCGACGTGGCGTCCGGACGCGGTTGAGCCACCACCGGACCCAACCCGCCACAGGGCATCGACTACCAAGTCACGCGCAGGCCGACCGTGCCCTGCACCGATGACTTCACCCGGGTGTCGCCGCCTGTGCTGAAGGTGCGGCCGATTTCGCCGTACACCGTGGTGGCCGACGTCAGCGCCAGCGAAAGTCCGCCGGCCACCTCGGTCGCGGTGTAGCCGCCGCTGCTGGCCACGCGGGTGGCGGCCGCCGGGGCGACGAAATCCACCACATCGGCACCCGCGCTGGCGCGGTAGACGTTGAACCGCGCATAGGGCTGCAGCCGCCCCGCACCAGTGGGCACGTCACCCTTGATCCGCACGCCCAGGCGGCCGATCCAGCCGCCATCGGCATGCTGGCGGACCAGCGCGCCGTTGATCGACACGTCGTCGACCCGCGTTCTTTGACGGATCAGTTGCACTTGTGGCTCGATGCTCCAGCTTTCGGACAGCGCGAAGGACTTGCCGGTCTCGATCGAGGCCGAGACGCTGCGCGCCTTGCCCGACACCGGCAGGCTGCCGTCGGGCCGAACGCTGTAGCGGTGGTGGCCGGCTTGCAGCACGGCCTCGACGTACCAGCCGCTGGCCGCGTCGCGCCAGTTCGCATAGCCGGCGAGATAGCGCGATTGCAGATCGGTACTGCCGACCCTGCCGAAGGTGCCGTTGGCGTTGCCGCTCACCTCGGCGCTTCCGTCCAGCCCCCCGACGTAGGCGCCGACGCGCCAGTTACCGCCGGCCAGGAGGTCGGCGCCGACCTGCACGCCGCCGACATGGCCCCGGCTGTGCGGGGCAGCGCCGCCGGCCTGGCGCAGGTCGAGGTCGGTGTAGACCGCGCGTGCCCAGGCACTGCGATCCGGGCCGGCGTCGCCGACGCGGCCGTGCATATTGCCGAGCATTGCGAGATCGGCTTGCCGAAGCTGGGCGGGGAGCGCCGCGAAAAGCGGCACTTCGGTGCGATACACCGGCGGGGCGGGAGGCGGCGCGATGGCGGGCGCCGGGGCCTGGGCGACCGCCTCTGCTTCGGGAGCTTTGGACACGGTGACCTCGGTCGTCGTCGAAGCGAGTTCGGGCGCGGGTGCCGCTGGGGGTGCTTCTGCCGCGGCGGGTGCCGCTGCGGGTGCGGGTGCCACTGCGGGTGCGGGTGCCGCTGCCGCTGCGGCTGCGGGTGCGGGTGCGGCTGCGGGTGCGGGTGCGGGTGCGGGTGCGGGTGCGGGTGCGGGTGCGGGTGCGGGTGCAGGCGCAGGCGCTGGCACTGGTGCAGGCGCAGGTGCGGGTGCAGGCGCAGGCGCAGGCGCAGGAGCAGGTGCGGGAGCAGGAGCAGGCGCAGGTGCAGGTGCAGGTGCAGGTGCAGGTGCAGGAGCAGGAGCAGGAGCAGGAGCAGGAGCAGGAGCAGGCGCAGGTGCAGGCGCAGGCGCGGGAGCGGGAGCCTGCCCGTGGTCCGGTGCGTTGCACGTAGCCTTGCCGACGTCCTTGTCATTGCCGCAGTTCCCCGCCGAGGCGACCCCGGCCAAGGCGAGAAGCACCATGGCCATGCACGCCTGCAGTCCCTTGGCGCGCGCAAACCGGGGCATCTGGAGCTGCGAACAGGACCGGGAGCTGCCGCCTGCAGATGACTTGCCGGCCCGGGTTGCCAGCTCGGAAGCAACGGTCCAAAGGCCCCTTGTTGAATTCCAGACGATCCTGAAGACGCAGTTCATGTTGTCTACCTTCCGAGTTACAAGCACGCCGCCGCAGCGGCAAATGAATACTTTTGAATTTAGTTCTAAGGTACTCACCTGCTAAGGAAGGAGTTCACACAACTGGTTACGAATGCATACTTTTGTCCTCTTGAGGCTATGATTCAGATAGCACGCCGGCGCCGCCCCATGACCCTTCGTGAGTTTTTTCACATCACGAGATCGGGGCACCTTGGGACGCAGCGGAAAAACGGCGTTGCTTCGGACTCGCCAAATCCGCTCACGGACGCGCGGTAACGCGCCGCGGGCTTGCGGGCTCAGAACTGGCGCGATTGCCGCAGCATCACCGGCGGCAGCGCTCATTGGCAAGAAGGCCGGCCCTCAGCCGACTCCCTGGAACTGGCGGGCCGCCAGAAGCGGAGCGGCAGTCAAGCCGTGTGCTTCCCGGTGATGCTGATGCTCAAAGGCCGGCGAACCACTTGAAGCCGGCGACCAGGGCCGCGCCGAGCAACGCGAAGATGACGAGGCGTCCCCAACCAACGGCCTCGGGATCCGAATCCTCGAAGGACTCGGATTGCCTGATGGGGTCGAAACTGGTGTCGGTCTTCTCCCTCGCCCAGTCATGAAAGGTGTCGCGATCCGTATTCATGTAATACATTTTAACTACATGTAAACAAATACTGCGAACGTCGGCGTTCATTTTTGCGGCGGCGTTATCCGAAGGGTCACACGGCTATACAAGATTTCGCCTCCGGCTTACCGCTGCTTCACAGAGGCGGGGCACGATGAAGGCACTTTGTTCCACAGAAGGAGCTCGCATGAAGAAGATCACTTTCGCTCTCGGCGCCGCCGCGTTGCTCTCGCTCGGCGCCCTCGCCACCGTTCCGGCCCATGCCCATGACGGCCGCTACCGCTACGACAACCGGGTGATCGTCGTCCCCGCGCCGCCTCCGCCGCCTCGGGCCTACTATGCGCCCCCGCCGCGCCACTACGGTTACGACGATCGCCGCTACTACCACCGCGGCCGCGGCTGGGGTGACCGCGATCGCGATGGCGTGCCGAACCGCTACGACCGCGATCGCGACGGCGACGGCGTGCCCAACTACTACGACCGCCAGCCGGGCAATCCGTACCGTTACTGATCCAGCCCCGCCGCCAGATCCGAAGTCCTCGGCCGCGGCGTCTCCGAACCCCCGCAGCAGATGTGGACGCCGTCCAGTATCTTTGCTATGGTTGTGTACGCCATCCACAACCAGGAGCTTCCATGCTGCTCACCCGCGAGACCGCCGTTGATCCACAGCAAGAAAACTTGAGCCGCACGGCGGCCCCGAAGGCGACGGTGCTCCGATGAGGCAGAAGCACATCGAAGGGCGCCGCCGCTGGCTCGCGCTGATGGTCCTCTGCCTGGGCGTGCTCATGATCGTGCTCGACACCACGATCGTGAACGTCGCCCTGCCCTCGATCCGCACCGACCTCGGCTTCAGCGAGACGTCGCTGGTCTGGGTCATCAATGCCTACATGCTCACCTTCGGCGGCTTCCTGCTGCTGGGCGGCCGGCTGGGGGACCTGTTCGGGCACCGCCGGCTGTTCCTCGCCGGCATCACGCTGTTCACGCTGGCGTCGCTCGCCTGCGGCCTGTCGAACTCGCAGGCCCTGCTGATCGCGGCGCGGGCCGTCCAGGGCCTGGGCGGGGCCGTGGTCTCGGCGGTGGCGCTCTCGCTGATCATGAATCTGTTCACCGAGCCGGCGGAGCGCGCCAAGGCGATGGGCGTCTACGGCTTCGTGTGCGCCGGCGGCGGCAGCATCGGCGTCCTGCTCGGCGGGTTGCTGACGCACGCGCTGAGCTGGCACTGGATCTTCCTGGTCAACCTGCCGATCGGCGTGGCGGTCTATGCCCTCTGCCTGGCACTGCTGCCGCACCTGCCCGGCCATGCGGCCGGCGAGCGGCTCGACGTCGGGGGCGCGCTCACGGTCACCGTTTCGCTGATGCTGGCGGTCTATGCCATCGTCAACGGCAACGAGGCCGGCTGGGCTTCCACGCAGACGCTCGGCCTGCTCGGGCTCGCGGCGCTGCTGCTGGCCGCCTTCATCGCCATCGAGGCGCGCGTGCGCCACCCGTTGATGCCGCTGCGCCTGTTCGGCCTGCGCAATGTCGCCGTCGCCAACGTGATGGGCGTGCTCTGGGCCGCCGCGATGTTCGCGTGGTTCTTCATCTCGGCGCTCTACCTGCAACTGGTGCTGGGCTACAGCCCGATGCAGGTGGGCCTGGCCTTTCTGCCGGCCAACCTGATCATGGCCGCCTTCTCGCTCGGCCTGTCCGCCAGGCTGGTCATGCGCTTCGGCAACCGGGGGCCGCTGGCCTTCGGGCTGCTGCTGGCGGCGGCGGGGCTGCTGCTCTTTGCCGGCGCACCAGTGGAAGGTAGCTTCCTGCTGCACGTCATGCCCGGCATGACGCTGCTCGGCCTGGGCGCCGGCATCGCGCTCAATCCGATGCTGCTGGTCGCGATGAGCGACGTTGCACCCAGCGAATCGGGCCTGGCCTCCGGCATCGTCAACACCGCCTTCATGATGGGCGGTGCGCTGGGCCTGGCCGTGCTGGCGAGCCTGGCCTCGGCGCGCACCGAGGTCATGACGGCCGCCGGCGCCGGACCGCTGCCCGCGCTGGTGGGTGGCTACCAGCTCGCCTTCGTGGTCGGCGCCGCGTTCGCGGCCGCGGCGGCGGTGCTCGGTGCGCTGCTGCTGCGCGCCGGATTGCCGTCGAGGGCGAACGCGGGCGACCGGCCCGCCGAGGCGGGGCGAACGAGCTGAGCGGCGGTGATCATGTAACCGTCGCGACGATGGAACTTGGCCTACAGCATTCGAGGATTTCGCCGCCCACCATGAATAAGCCATGAAACATCCTCCGATCAAGCTCACCATCGACGAGGCGGCACCCGGGTCCTTCGTCTGGACATTGCTGCAGACCGACGACGGCGGCGCGCCGCAGAAGGTCCTGAAAGCCGCCGAATACGGCTCCGACACCTACGAGGCCGCCCTCGCAGCCGGCACGCGCGCCATGGATGCGGAACTGCGCCGCAACGCAGCCGCCGAAGAGCGCAGCAGCAAACGCACTGCAGCGGCCAGCAGCTAGGCCTGTTGACAGGCCTTAGGCCAGGTGCGTCTTCAAGGGCACGGCGGGGTCCGAGGCCACCGCCGGGTCCGGGTTGCGCCCGGCTTCCAGCAGCTTGCGGCTCATCATGTGGTCGACCGGCGCGTTGACCGATTCCACGCAACGCAACACGCCATCCACATAGTGCAGCAGCGAGAAGGCGGCCGCGTTCGCGCCGGGGCGGCGCACCATGCTCGAGCCGGGCATGCCCTCGGCGGGCACCAGCCCTGCCATCTGCAAGCGCAGGCCGCCCTGGTCGGACCAGAACCACGGCACGGCGTCGTGCGGACGCGCCGCGCCGGTCAGCGTCGCCACGGCCGTGCGCGCCTGGTCGTTGGCGTTCTGCACCGACTCGAGTCGCAGCGCCTGCCCGGCGCGCCGGTCCGGGAAGCGCGTGCAGTCGCCCACCGCCAGCACGGCCTCGTCGCTGGTCTGCATGTAGGCATCGACCACGATGCCGTCGGCGCACTCGAGGCCGGCCGCCTGTGCCAACGCGGTCTCGGGCACGGCGCCGATGCCGACCATCAGCAGGTCCACCGGCAGCGCCTCGCCGTCGACCTCGATGGCTGCGAGCCGCTGCCCGTCGGTCTGCCAGGCGCCGGTCTTCGCGCCGACGCGGATGTCCATGCCGGCGGCGCGATGCGTCGCGAGCACATGCTCGGACAGCGCGGGCGACACCGCCCGGCTCAGCAGGCGTGGCGCACTTTCCAGCACGGTCACCTGCTTGCCCAGCGCCAGCGCCGTGGCCGCCACCTCCAGCCCGATGAAGCCACCGCCCAGCACCGTGACCTGCTGCGCCGCGCCGAGCATCGAGCGCAGCTGCGCCGCCTCGTCGGCCGCGCGCAGCAGCGCCACGTTCGACAGCCCGACCAGCGCCGGCAGGCGACGCGCGCGCGTGCCGGTGGCGAGCACGAGCCGCTCCCAGCCCAGCACCGCGCCGGAGCGCAAGGTGACGGTGCGCGCCGCGCGGTCGATCGACAGCGCCGGATCGCCCAGGTGCAGCGTGATGCCGGCGTCGGCGTACCAGGCTTCGGCGCGGTGCAACTGCGGCGCCTCCTCGGGGCTCTTGAGGAAGGTCTTGGACAGCGGCGGGCGGTGGTAGGGAATGCAATCCTCCTCGCACACCAGGTGCACGCGGGCGCCCTGCCCCGCCTCGGCCAGGCCGGCGCACAGCTGCGCGGCGGCGTGGCCGCCGCCGATGATGACGATGTCTTGGCTTGAACTCATGGGTGGTCTCACGTTGTCGAGGGCCGCTCGCCCCCGTTTCCAGCAGCTTACGCGGATGGTCGGGCGGGTGCGGCATGGGGCCGGTATGGGGAATTGTCCTTCAGCGTTCCTCGCCTCCGCGTCCCCTTCGCCTGGGACATGCCTTCGGAAGGAGGATCCCGCCATCGGGCGCGACCCTCGATCGAGATACGGACTGCGGCGGGTAGAGTGCGCGCATGGTCGTCCTCTACCACTGCGTCAGCGCCCGCTCCTTCCGACCGCTCTGGATGCTCGAAGAGCTGGGCGCGCCCTACGACCTGCGCGTGTTGCCTTTCCCGCCCCGCGCGCACCAGCGCAGCTACCTCGACATCAATCCGCTGGGCACCATCCCCTTCCTGATCGACGGCGACACGCGCATGACCGAGTCGGCCGCGATCTGCCAGTACCTGGCCGAACGCCTCGATCCTCGGAACGCCAAGGGTCTCGCCGTGCGCCCTCACGAGCCCGGCTTCGGCGCCTGGCTCAACGGCCTGCACCAGGGCGAGGCCACGCTGACCTTTCCGCAGACCCTCGTGCTGCGCTACGGCCGCTTCGAGCCGGACGAGCGCAAGCTGCCACAGGTGGTCGAGGACTACACCCGCTGGTTCCTCGCGCGGCTGCGCGGCATCGACGCCGTGCTGCAGCACGACGAGTTCCTCGCGGCCGGGCGCTTCACTGCCGCCGACATTTCGGTCGGGTATGCGCTGATGCTCGCCGAACAGTTGCACCTTGGTGCTCGACTGCCTGCGGCCGTAGCGGCCTATTGGGCGCGGCTCCGGCAGCGCGAAGGCTTTCGGCGCGCCCTTGCCGCGCAACATGAAGCCGCCGTGGCCCAGGGCGTGTCGCCGCAGGATGCCAGCATTGACTGATGCGACGCCGCGGCTCATAACCCGACGATGGACCTCCACCATCCCCTGATCCAGAGCCTGCTGCTGCCACTGCTCGTCGCGTTCACGGTAACGGGCATGTTGCGCGGAGCCCTCGGCGGCGTGCAGGGACGGCGCTGGGCTGCCGCGGGCGTGGCCGTGGCCATCGTCGGCGCGGCCGTGTGGCTGCTCGGCTGGCAGTTGCCGCCCGGCGCGCTGACCGAGCGGTTGCCCTGGATCTATGCCGCCGCGGCACTTGTGGGGCTGGGGCTGGAGGCGCTGCATGCCAGCCGGCGGACGGAGTGGCTGGCTGCCGGCCTCCTGTGGGCACTGGCGCTCGCAACCTTGGCCGCCAAACCTCTGCCGCTCATGATCGGCCTCTGGCTCCTGGGCCTGGCGGTGATCCGCGCCGTGCTTCGCGAGCACGCGGCCCGCGCCGACGCCGCCGCGGTGCTGGTGATCGCCAGCCTCGGCCTGGCCGCCATCGCCATGCTCTCGGGCTCGGCGCTGCTCTTCGAGGCGAGCCTGGCGCTCGCCGCCGCGGTTGCGGGCGGCGCGCTGTGGCTCTGGCCTTTCGTGCGGATCGCCTTCGGCGCGAGCGGTGCGATCGTTGCGGTGCTGGCCTGGCTCGCCCTGATGCTGGCCACGGCGCTCCTGACGGAGGCGCGGCCGCTGCCGCTGCTGCTCCTTGCCGGGGCCTTCATGTCCGGGCCGTTGGTACGCTGGGCGCGCCGGCGCCTGCGACGCCCATCTGGACCTGCCAGCACGACCGCCAGGACCTGGGTCGAGCCGCTCATCGTCGCTGCCGTCGCGCTCGTCTGGGTGGCCGCCGCGCTCGCCGTGGCCCAGGGCGGCGCGTCCGATGCGCCAGGCGCTACGATGGACGATCCCTACTACAAGCCCAGGTGGTGAATGCCCGCAACCTGCGTCCACCCCTGATGCAAGCCCCGCTCACGCTCCCCGGCATCGATGCGCTGTGGCCCCTGTGCCTGGAGATCGTGCGCCATCGCCGTGGCCTGGGCCCACGGCCGGTATCCGATGCGACGCGGCCCTTCACCTGGCATCCATCGCGCGGCTTCGCGCTTCACGAGGACGCGTGGGACGAAGAAGCCATCGAGCTCTTCGCGCTGCTCAAGCCCGTGCTCGACCGCCCGCCGGAAGGCAGCGCCTGGGTGATCGGCCAGTTGGGCCAGAGCCTCGACGGCTGCATCGCCACGCGCAGCGGCGACTCCAACTTCGTGAACGGGCCCGAGGCGCTGGTACATCTGCACCGGCTGCGAGCGCTTTGCGACGCCGTGATCGTCGGCGCCGGCACGGCTGCCATGGACAACCCGCAGCTCACGACGCGCCGCGTGGCGGGCGAACACCCGGTGCGGGTGCTGATCGACCCTTCGCTGCAGCTGCCCCCGACGCTGCGCGTGCTGTCGGACCGGCAGGCCCCCACGCTGCTGGTCTGCGATGCCACACGTGCGGCGGAGGCAGCGCAGCGCGTGGGCGCCGAGCAGGTGCTCGGCGTGCCCGGCCTGATGAAGAACGCGGACGGCCCGCTCGACCTGCGCGTGCTGCTGCCCGCATTGCAGCAACGCGGCCTGCAGGTGCTCTTCGTCGAAGGCGGCGGCGTCACCGTCTCACGCTTCATCGCGCAAGGGTGCATGGACCGGCTGCACCTCAGCGTTGCACCGGTGCTGATCGGCAGCGGGCGGCCGGGGCTGTCGTTGCCGCCCGGCGCGGCGATGCGGGAATGCCCGCGGCCTGCTGCGCGCGTGTTCCGCATGGGAGCGGATGTGATGTGGGACCTGGATCTGCGGGCAGCGAGTTCAGCGCGATGAATCCACGGGCTGCTATTGCATCGCCAAGCTGCCTTCGTGGCTCAGCACGGTAAACACACCGTTGCCGACATATCGCAGGTCGATGGAATCGGACGCGGTGCCGCCGATCGAGCCACCCGTGCCCAGGGTGGTCGATGCTTCGGACATGAAGAACTTAGAGCCGAACGCGATGGCCACCATTCTGCTGGCGTCCGCCGAGGCAGCCACCCAATACCACGGCCGGCTGGAC
Source organism: Variovorax sp. RA8 (assembly GCF_901827175.1). Classification (NCBI taxonomy): domain Bacteria; kingdom Pseudomonadati; phylum Pseudomonadota; class Betaproteobacteria; order Burkholderiales; family Comamonadaceae; genus Variovorax; species Variovorax sp. RA8. The sequence goes on from NZ_LR594662.1 coordinate 4,813,850, forward strand.
TCGCGCGCAATCCAAGTCACGCCGCTGTCGATCGAGGTGTAGATCTGGTCGTCGGCCGCTACCGCCACCAGCTTGCTGCCATCCGCCGACGAAGCCACCGAGGTCCATGCGTGGGCGGACTCGCGCGCCGTCCAGCTGACACCGCTGTCGGTCGAGGTGTAGAGCTGGCCCCCAACATCTACTGCCGCGACCAGCTTGCTGCCGTCGACGGACGAGGCCACGGAAGACCACATCCGACCGGACTCCCGCGGCGTCCAGCTGACACCGCTGTCGGTCGAGGTGTAGAGCTGACCGAGAGCGCCGTCCACCGCCACAAGCTTTGTGCCGTCGGTCGAGGAGGCGATGGAAGTCCACCATCTATTGGACTCACGCGCCGTCCAGCTTGCGCCGTTGTCGGTCGATGTATAGATCTGGCCGCCGGACACCGCAGCAGCCAGCGTGCTGCCGTCGGCCGAGAACACCATGCGACTCCGGCTGATGACGGTGCCCTGCCCATCGACGGACGACAAGGGCAAATTGGATTCGCGCACGGTCCAGTTGGCCCCGGCCATGCCGCCCAGGCTCTTCGTGTCCACCGCCTGCCCGGGGTTCTGCGCGATCTTCCAGCCGCCCAGGCCGGCACCGCGAACGCGCACCACGTCGCCGATGGCCGGACTGGCGGGCAATGTCACCACCACCTGCGCCGTGGCGTTGCGGGCGATGTAGCAAGTATTGGGCTGCGCCTGCACCGCCACGCCAGTGACGTCGACCTGGGGGCCCCCTGCGCAGTTGCAGATGTAGCTCGTGGCGCTGACTTCGTCCGCATCCAGCACGCCGTTGGCGTTGCCGTCCACCCCTGCAATCACCTTGCTGCCGCCAGCGCAATTCGCAGCCACGGCATCGCCGACCACGCTCGCCAGCGTGTTCGATTCGCTCGCGGCAATGCTGCCGTCCGTGCCGTTGCACACGTAGCCCGTGCTGCCGATCTCGGCTGCTTGGTCCGCCGGTGTCGATGCTTGGGTCGACGATGCTTGGTTCAGCGGTGCTTGGGCCATCGGTGCTTGCCCCGGTGCTCGTACTCGAGGGTGTGCTCGCAGCTGCGAGCGCGGCCAGGGCGGCCCATTCGCTTCGATCGCTGCCACCGCCGCCGCAGGCGCTCAGCAGCAAGGACAGCATTAGGGTCCCGATGAGGGGGTAAGAAGTTCGCATGACTCAATCCTGGAAAATAAGGAGCGCGCGGCACCTCGGCCACGGCGGCCCACCACTTCCAGGCCCTCTCGTACGCAGGTCCAGTCGAGGCAACGACGATTCTTGTGACGGCGGATCGCTTTGCTTTGATTCCGACAGAAAAAGCGAGAATTCAGACGGCAGGACTCGGGCCATCGGCCGCGTATTTCGTACCTGCCCCGGTCACGTGCGCGAGACGTTCCGCTTCTGCTTGTGCGGCGTGGGGCGCCTACGCCGGCAGCATCAGAAGGTCGACATGCCCCACGTGCAGGCAACTGCGCGGCGCTGACACCCGCCGTTGCGCCTGCCACGCCTGAATGAGCGCGTACGCGCTCGGATCCTGTTCCAGCGCAGCGCTGCCCATGCCGTCGATCATGGCCTGCAGCATGGTCATCTCCTCGATGTGCCAATCGCTGCACGACCGAGTGACACGGTAGTCCATTGCAGTCAGGCGAGCTGCCGCCATCGCCGGAGCTTCGCCTCCGAGCGCGGGCCCGAAGCCCTTGTCGCGACGCTGGTGCGCCGCAAACAGTTGGTGGACGAGCTCATCGCCTTCGACAACGGGCGTCCAGTTCACGCGCCCATCGACGCTGAGGGCAAGGAACATCGCCGCGTTCGCCTTTCGCACCCGCTCGAACAGCGCATCGAGCCAGGATGCGGACACCAGGTCCAGCAGCGCAGCGGCGGTGACGAGCTGTGCGTCCGCGAAAGGCACGGTATCCAGCGCGCTCGCGAGATCGGCGCGCCGCCATCGCACCTCTGCATTCCAATCCGGCCCTTCGATGAGAAGGCACTCGATGCCAGCACGCACGACCAGCCCCTGCGCGCGCGACCACTGCGCGAAAACGCCGGGCAGCGCAGCCAGAAGCCGCGGATCATGGTCGACCAGCAGCCAGCGCTGCGCGCCGCCCAAACAGGGCGCCAGCGCACGCAGATTGGCGCCGGTGCCGCAAGCCAGGTCCAGGACATCGAGCGGCCGGGCATCGCGGCGCATCCGGGTCGCCATGCCGCGCAGGTCCAGCGTCGCAGCCGATCCGGCGCGCGCCGCAAGATCGAACGGTTCGCGCAGTGCCAGCCACTCGGCGCTGAAGCCTGTCATGGCAAAGCCGCCTGCCGCCCGAAGCCCGCCAGCGCCGATGCAAAGCGCGCGCTGCTTTGCGCCCAGCTCGGCAGGTCGCCCCGCGCGGCGCGCGCGCCGGCGCCAAGCTGTGCACGCCAGGTCGCATCGTCCATCAAGCGCTGCAGCGCGCCGCGCAGTTCGGCAACATCGCCGGGCGCCACCAGCATTCCCGCCCCATCCGGCACGGTATCCGGGATGGCCCCGGCGCGCGTGCTGATCACGGGCAGCCCATGCGCCAGCGCCTCGGCCAGCGCCATGCCATAGCCCTCGTGGAAGGAAGACAGCACGAAGGCGTCGGCCTCGGCGTAGAGCGTGCGCAGGCCCGCCTCGTCCTGCTCGCCGTGAAGCAGCACGCGCTCGCGCAAGCCGTGGGCGTCGATGGCCTGCGCGAGCGCGGAAACGCAGGCGGGGTCCATCGCCAGGCTGCCGGCGCAATGCAGGACCCATTGCCGGCCCTTCAATCCGGCCAGCGCCTCGACCAACAGCGCGTGGCCCTTGCGCGGCGTCACGGTCGCAACGCACAGCAGCGACAAGGCATCGCCGCCCGAGCCCGTGGCCAGCGGCGCCGCCTCGGTGCCCGGCTCGACCACGACGATGCGCGAGGCCTCGACATCGAAGTCCGCCAGCGCGCGCGCGGTGGACGGGCTGGTCACGATCACGCCGCGCGCATGGGCGAGCGCACGCCGCTCGCTCTCGAAAAGCGCTTGGCGCCGGGCGGCATCCAGCCCCGTTTCGAGCGCAAGCGGATGGTGGACCAGCGCGACCCAGTCCAGCCGCTGCGCATGCTGCCGCACGAGTTCGGGCACGACACCGAAGGCCAGGCCATCGACGACGGCCAGCGCGCCATCGGGCAGGGCCTCGACAACATGCGCGGCGCGCGCCAGCGCGGCGGCCTCCGGCGCCGGATAGCCCTCGCCCAGCGACAGCACCTCGACCGCCCAGTGCCGCGCACGCAAGCCTTCGATGATGTGGCGGTCGTAAACGTAGCCGCCGGTGCGGGTGCCCAGGTCCCCCGGCACCAGGAAGCTGCACTGGCCTGAGCCGGTCAAAGCGCCGCCTCGTAGGCAGCCCACGCCACGTGCGATTCGTTGAGCCGCACGCGCATGGCCGCGAGTCCGCCGGCATGCGGGCCGAGCTCGCCGGCCGCGATGCGCCCGGCCACGCGATCGAAGATGACGCGCGCCATGAACTCGGTGGTGGTGTTGCGGCCCTCGAAGGCCGGGTCATCGTCGAGGTTGCGCAGGTTGAGCTCGGCCAGCACGCTTCGCAGGACCTCGGTGGCGCGCGCGATGTCGACCACCATGCCGTCGGCGTCGAGTTCGGCGCGGCGCAACTCCACGTCGACCACATAGGTCGCGCCATGCAGGCGCTGTGCCGGACCGAAGGCCTCGCCTCGAAAGCTGTGGGCAATCATGAAATGGTCGCGGACGTTGACGCTGTACATGGCTTCCTTGCGATGAGTGAAGGGTTCAGGGATAGTCGATGCGATGGCACAAGGTCTGCGGCGCGCCCGCGGCCAGGCGTGCCAGCACCGCCGGCAGCTCGTCGAAGGGCGCTGCATCGGTCATCAGCGCGTCGAGCGCCGGATCGCGCAGCAGCGCCAGCGCCAGCGCCAGCCGGCGGCCATGGCTCCAGCGCGCCCGCTGCGGCAGCGCGACGTGCCCCACTTGCGAGCTCCTGAGCGTGAGCCGCCGCGAGTGGAACGCCTCGCCCAGCGGCAGCGTGACGGCCTGCCGGCCGTACCAGCTCATCTCGAGCACCGTGGCCTCGAAGGCGGCGAGCCGCAGCGCGGTCGCGAGCCCCTCGGCGTTGCCGCTGGCATGGATGACCAGGTCCGCATCGGGACGCGCGCGCTGCGGGCTCGCGAAGACGAGGCCCAGCCGCTCGGCCACCGCACGGCGCTCGGTATTCGTGTCGATGAGCTCGACCTCGCAGCCCGGCACGCGTCCGGCCAGCCAGGCCGCCAAAAGCCCCACCACGCCCGCGCCCACCACGGCGACGCGATCGCCGATGCGCGGCGCCGCGTCCCACAGCGCGTTGACGGCCGTCTCCATGTTGGCCGCCAGCACGGCGCGCGCAGGCGTCAGGCCTTCGGGCAGCGGGTGCACCGCCTCGGCCGGCACCACGTAGCGGGTCTGGTGCGGATAAAGGCAGAACACCGTGCGCCCCAGCAGCGCCTGCGGCCCCTGCTCGACCACGCCGACGCTGGCATACCCGTACTTGAGCGGCGCAGGGAAGCTGCCTTCCTGGAAAGGCGCGCGCATGCGCTCGTACTCGCTCTCGGGCACCTCGCCGCGAAACACCAGCAGTTCGGTCCCGCGGCTGATGCCGCTGTGCAGCGCGCGCACCAGCACCTCTCCCGGGCCCGGCCCGGCCAGCACGGCCTGTCGCAGGCCGGCGCGGCCCGGCGCCTCGACCCAGCAGGCCCGGGACTCGCCCGGGGCGACGCGAGATGGATTTGCTGGCATGCTCCTTGGGGTCGTCCGCCGGCGGCGGGCGATTCGTGTTCGGCAACCGATCTTAAGACCATGCTCACGCGATCCCCTGATGCACCTGCGCGCGGCGCAACACGCCTGGCCGCACTGCGCCGCGATGCCTGGCGCGAGGCCCTCCCCTGCTTCCTCTTGTTGGCGGCGCTGGCCGCCTTGCTGGGCCACCTGGGCGAGTTCGGTCCCTGGTTCCAGCTCAAGTCGCTGGCCGTGTTCGCCACGGCCTTCGCTCTGGTACTGGCAGGCCTTGCCGCGCACGCGCCGAACACGCGCTTCGGTGCCGCCAACCGGGTGACGCTGGCGCGCCTGGCGCTGATCGCGCTGCTGGCCGCGCTGATCGGCGAGCCGGCCGACGACGCCGTGGCCTGGGGCAGCATCGTGGTCGCCACCAGCGCCGCGCTGCTCGATGCGCTCGACGGCCCGCTGGCGCGCCGCGGCGGCCTGGCCAGCGACTTCGGCGCGCGCTTCGACATGGAAACGGATGCGCTGCTGGTGCTGGTGCTGTCGCTGCTGGTCGTGCATTTCGGCAAGGCCGGCGCCTGGATCGTGGCGGTAGGCCTGATGCGCTATGCCTTCATACTGGCCGCGCGGCCCTGGCCCTGGCTGGCGCGCGCGCTGCCGCTCAGCGGGCGGCGCAAGACGGTGTGCGTCGTGCAGATCACCAGCCTTATCGTGTGCCTGGGCCCGATCATCGCGTTGCCTTGGAGCCGCGCCCTCGCGGCCGCGAGCCTCGCCCTGCTGGCGGCTTCCTTCGCAATCGACGTCGCATGGCTGCTGCGCCGACGGGACGTTCCACCGGAGACTGCGACATGAAAGCTCCCGCTGCCCGCACGCTGTGCGCGGCCTTCCTGCTGACGCTCGCCGCGGCATCCGCCCGCGCGGAGTCTGCGCGCTACGAGCTCGATCCCGAGCACCTCACGGTGGGCTTCCTGGTCGACCACATCGGCTATGCCAAGGTGCTGGGTCTGTTCCGCGCCGCGCGCGGCAGCTACAGCTTCGACGAAGCCACCGCCGCGCTCAGCCAGGTGCGCATCGAGATCGACACGCAAAGCGTGTTCAGCAACTACGCCAAGCGCGACCAGCATCTGAAGAGCGCCGACTTTCTCAACAGCGCCGAGTTCCCGCGCATGGTGTTCACCGCCGCCAATGCCAAGCGCACCGGCGAGCGCAGCTTCGAGATCGCGGGCCAGCTCGAGCTGCTGGGCCGCACGCAGCCGCTCACGCTCACGGCAACCTGGAACAAGAGCGGCCCCTCGCCCATCGACAAGGCCTACATCATGGGCGTCTCGGCGCGCGGCAGCTTCAAGCGCAGCGCCTACGGCATGCGCTACGGCGTCGACAACGGCTGGGTCGGCGACGAGGTGGCGCTGATCATCGAGTTCGAGGCCAGGCGCAAGTGACCACCACGCGCCAGCCCTCGACACCGCCCGCGGGCGGGGGCGGCTGGCTGGCGCGCTTCGCCTTGCCGCTGCTGCCGCTCAATGCGCTGCTGACGCTGGAGAACCACGGCCCCGGCCTGTGGCCGCAGCCTGCTCTACGGCTGTCCTTCGAGCTGGTGGTGGCGCTGCTGGCGCTGGGGGCGTGGGTCGCCTGGCGCGGCCGGACCGGCACCGGCGCGCTGCGCATGCTGGCCGCCGCGAGCAGCTTCTGGATCGTCGCGCGCTACCTCGACGTCACGGTATCGGCCGTGTTCGGCCGTCAGCTCAATCTCTACTGGGACAGCCGCCATGCGCTGGAGGTGCTGCGCATGGGCGAGTTCCCGGCCTGGCAGATCGGGCTGGGCGCGCTGGCGGTCCTGGCCGTGCCGCTGCTGCTGTACGCGCTGGCGCTGCGCTGCTGGCGCGCAATTGCGCAGGCCCTCGCTTGGCCGCGCCCGCGCCCGGCGATCGGGCTGGCCGGCCTGCTGCTCGGCGCCTGCTTCGCGGCGCACGGCGTCGGCGGGCGCGACACGCGCTGGTTCTTCTCCATGCCGGTAGCGCCGATCCTCGCCCACCAGGCCGGGGTGCTGGCGGGCCAGCTGCTGCCCGGGCAGGCCAGCGCGCGCCTCGCGCCCAGCCCCGACTTCGCGCAGGGCAGCCTCGCCGGCCTGCGCGGCGCGGACGTGCTGTTGCTCTTCGCCGAGTCCTACGGCGTTACCACGCTGGACGATCCGCGGCAGGCCGCCGCCCTGGCGCCGCAACGCGCGGCCTTCGCGCAGGCGCTTGCCGCCGGGGGGCTGCAGGTGGTGTCGGCGCGCGTACGCTCGCCCACCTACGGCGGCGCTTCATGGCTGGCCCATGCCGAACTGCTGAGCGGCGTGGACATGCAGGATCCCGGCGCCTACGAGCTGCTGCTCGCCACGCAGCGGCCGACCCTGGTGCGCCACTTCCAGGCCAACGGCTGGCGCACCGTGAACTGGATGCCCGGCCTGCAGCGGCCCTGGCCCGAGGGCCGCTTCTTTGGCTTCGACCGCTATGGCGACGCCCAGCGCATCGGGTACCGGGGACCGGCCTTCGGCTACTGGCGGGTGCCCGACCAGGCCTCGATGGCGCTGCTGCATGCGCAGGAGCTGGCCACCCCGCCCGCCGAGCGCGCGCCCCGCTTCATGGTCTTCGCGACGCTCGCAAGCCATGCGCCCTTCCGGCCGCTGCCGCCGTATGTGACGGACTGGGACAAGCTCACGGGCAGCGAGGCCTACACCCCGGCCGAGCTGGCGCGATCACTGGCCGCGCCGGTCTCCTGGCAGGCGCCGGTGCCGGCCTACCTCGAATCCCTGGCCTACACCTTCCGGTGGCTGGGCGACTACCTCCAGCACCGCGCGCCGCGGCAACTGCTCACCATCGTGATCGGCGACCACCAACCGCTGGCCAGCGTGAGCGGCGCCGGTGCATCCTGGGACGTCCCGGTCCACATCATCAGCGCCGATGCCGCGCTGCTGCGGCGCTTCGAAGGCCATGGCTTCAGCCCGGGCCTGCTGCCGGCACCGCGGACTGAGCCGACGCACATGCACGCGCTCACGCCGCTACTGCTCGAGGTCTTCGACAGCGGCCGGGCCGGCCTGACGGGCGCGGCCGAATGAGGCGGATCGTGTCAGTGTTCCGAGAAATAGTTCACAGCCGCGAACCACATGCTCTGATACCTTTTCGTCCATGCGCATCCTCCTCTTTCTTGCCAGCATTGGGGTCCCTGTCACGGCCTGGTGGCTGGGCTCCTTCACCGGCCTCTTGATCGCGATCGGCGGCTGCTTCGTGCTCGCCGCCGCGAGCTTCGCGTTCTCCAGGGCCGGCAAGGAGGCGCGCGAGTCGAAGCAGATGCAGCGCGCCTTCGGCCGCAGCACCACGTTCCTCGCCGGCCTGCGCAAGCACTGAGGCACGGCGCCGAGCCCCCTCGGCACGCGTTCAACCGGCAGCAGCCGCCTTGGCCACCGCGACTTCGGTCTCGCGCGGCAGCGTCACGTTGTTCTTCACGGCCAGAATCTCGGCCATCACGCTGACCGCGATCTCCGGCGGCGTCTTGCTGCCGATGTAGATGCCGATCGGGCCGCGCAGGCGCGCGAGCGAAGCCTCGGTCTGGTCGAAGTGCTCGATCATTCGCTCGCGCCGCGCCTGCGCGTTGCGGCGCGAGCCGATCGCGCCCACGTAGAAGGCCTCGCTCTGCAGGGCTTCCAGCAGGGCCAGGTCGTCGAGCTTGGGATCGTGCGTGAGCGCCACCACGCAGCTGCGGCGGTCGGGCTTGAAGGCGAGCACGGCGTCGTCGGGCATCTCGGTGCTGATCGTCACGCCCGGCGTGGACCAGGCGGTGCGGTACTCGGCGCGCGGATCGCACAGCGTGACCGCGAAGCCGCTGAACTTCGCCATGGTCGACAGGTATTCGGCCAGCTGGCCGGCGCCGATCAGGAGCATGCGGTACTCGGGCCCGAAGGTGTTGACCAGTTCCTTGTCAGTGACCGTGAGCTCCGCGGGCGCGCCCGCCTCGGCCAGCCGCACGCCGCCGTCCTCCAGCGAGACCGTGCGCTGCATCAGCCGCCCCTGCTCCAGCGCCTCGACGAGCGTCGCGAGCGAGGCAGCGTCGGGGTCGTACTCGAGCAGCAGTTCCAGCGTGCCGCCGCAGGGCAGGCCGAAGCGGTGCGCCTCGTCGGCCGTGATGCCGTACTTGACCAGCGCCGGCGGGCCCGAGGGCATCTCGCCCCGGGCGTCGTGGGCACGGCTGTAGCGCGCGATCAGGTCGTCCTCGATGCAGCCGCCCGAGACCGAACCGACCACCGCGCCGTCCTCGGCCAGCGCCATGATCGAGCCGATCGGCCGCGGCGAGGAACCCCAGGTGCGCACCACCGTCGTGAGCAGCGCGCGGCGGCCTGCGAGCCGCCAGTCGCGCAGCGTGCGCAGGACCATCACGTCGAGGTTTTCCATGCTCGTGTCCGTTGCGCTATTCGCCGGGCTTCTGGCCGGCGTCCGCTTCGGGCGAGTCGTCCTTCTTGCCGAAGCCCATCTTGCGCATGAGACCCGCCATCTTGCCGGTCTTCTCGGAAGGCTCTTCAGCCTGCGCCTCGGTGCCCTCGACCGCAGGTGGCGGGCCGTAGCGCGCCTGCATCTCGGCCTCGAAGCGCTTGAAGAAGTCGTCGGCCGTCGACTTGGCTGCGCCGTCGATCAGGCGCTGGCCCAGCTGCGCGATCTTGCCGCCCACCTGCGCCTGCACCGTGTAGTCGAGCTCGCAGCCCGGCGATTGCGCATCGGCCACCGGCTTGAGCGAGACGCTGGAAGACCCCTTGGCGAAGCCCGCCACGCCGCCCTGCCCCTCGAAGGAGAGCCTGTAGCTGTCGGGCGGCGTGATCTCGGCCAGCTTGACCTTGCCGTTGAACTTGGCCGAGACCGGACCGATCTTCACGGCCAGCGCGACCGTGTATTCGTTTTCGCCGGCAGGTTCGAACTTGTCGCAGCCGGGGATGCACTTCTTCAGCGTCTCCGGATCGTTCAGCGCCTCCCAGGCCTGCTGCTGCGTGATCGGGAGGCGGCGGTTGCCGAGCATTTCCATGAGGGTTCCTTTTTTTCGTCACCGGCCGCAGCGCATCAGCGCCGCGAGGCTGGAGGCCAGTTGCTCCAGTGCGTTGAGATTGTGGACCGCGAGCATCGCGTCCGCATGGCGGTGCAGCACCGCGGCCCCGCGCGCCAGCGGGGCATAGCCTTCGTAGCGCAGCAGCGGATTGAGCCACAGCATGCGCCGCGAATGGCGCTTGAGCCACAGCAGCTCGCGCTCCAGCACCTCGGGCTCGCCGGTGTCCAGGCCGTCGCTGATCACCAGCACGAGAGTGCGGCGGCCGGTCAATCGGCGCGCGTGGTGCCGCCGCAGCTCGGCCAACGAAGCGCCCAGACGGGTGCCGCCGGCGAAATCGGCGATCGCCTCGCCGGCGGCGCCCAGCATGGCGTCGGTGTCGGCGATGCGGAAGGCCGGCGTCAGGTCGGTCAGCTGGGTGCCGAAGGCGAACACGTCGCGCCGCCCGGCACGGCGCGTCGCCGCATGCAGGAAGGCCAGCAGCAGGCGCGCATAGCGCTCCATCGAGCCCGAGACATCGATCAGCACCAGCAGGGGCAGCGGCTGCGTGCGCCGCGCGAGCCGCGGCAGGCGCAGCATCTCGCCGCCGGTGCGGCCGGCTTCGTGCCAGACGCCCGGCCAATTCATGCGCGAATGGGCGCCGGCGTCGCCGGCCGCATGCAGGCGCCGCGCGGGGATGGTGGGCACCGGCAGCGAGACATCGCGCGCCAGGCGCTCCACCAGCCGGTACTCGGCGGCGCCCAGCGCGTTGAAGTCGGCATGGTGCATGCGCTGGCGGTCGCTGGCGGTCATGGCGGCATCGAAGTCCACCTCGCGCTCGGTCTGCGCGGCCTGCACCGTCTCGCGTGGCGCGGCGAGCGCCTCGCGCACCCGCGGCCGGCGCTTCGAGGGCTCGGCCTTTCCCTCGGCGCTCGGCAGCATCTGCGCGAGCAGCTTGGCGGCGAGTTCGGGGTCGCGGAACCAGGCGTCGAAGAGCTCGCGGAAGACCCCGCGGTCCTGCTCGCGGCTGATCATCACGGCCTCCATCGCGGCGGCGAGGTCGGCCCGGCTTTGTACGCCCACGAGCATCGCGGCCTCGGCCGCGAGCGCGATGCGGGCCGAATCGGTACGCACGCCGGCACGCCGCAATGCGCGGCCGAAGCCGGCCATGTTGTCGGCCAGCTTGCCGCGGCGGGCGTCACCGAGCTGGTGCATTCATGTCCCCGTCTCGCCGGTCTTCAGCAACTCCGAGGCCAGATCCAGCGTCAACGCCGCCACGTCGTCACGCTGCTTGAAGAGGATGCCGGCGGTGTCTACCACGACCTCGGGGTCGAGGGCCAGCGTGTCGAGCGCGACCAGGGCGCGGGCCCATTCCACGCTCTCGGCGATGCCGGGCGCGCGCTGGAAGGCATTGGCGAAAGGCGCGCTGCGCAACCCGGCGACGAAGGCCGCGACCTGCGCGGACAGGCGCTCGCTGGCGCCCGGCACCTGCGCGCGCACGATCGACAGCTCGCGCTCGCGCTCGGGGTAGTCCAGCCAGTGGTAGAGGCAGCGGCGCTTGACCGCGTCGTTGAGCTCGCGCGTGCGGTTGCTGGTGAGCAGCGTCACCGGCGGGACCAGTGCGCGCACCGTGCCCAGCTCGGGAATGCTGATCTGGTATTCGCCGAGGTATTCGAGCAGGAAGGCCTCGAAGGGCTCGTCGGCACGATCGACCTCGTCGATCAGCAGCACGGCGCCGGGCGCCGGCGCCTGCAGGGCCTGCAGGAGCGGCCGGCGGATCAGGTAGTGCGGCTGGTAGACCTCGGCTTCCACATCGCGCGCCGCGCCGTGCGCCTCGGCCGCGCGCATGTGCAGCAGCTGCGCGGCGTAGTTCCATTCGTAGAGCGCCTCGCGCTGCTCCAGTCCGTCGTAGCACTGCAGCCGCAGCAGCTCGCGCTGCAGCGCGCTCGACAGCGCCTTGGCCAGTTCGGTCTTGCCCACGCCGGGCTCGCCCTCCAGCAGCAGCGGGCGCTGCAGCTTGAGCGCGAGAAACACCGCCGTCGCCAGCCGCCGGTCGGCGTAGTAGCCCGCGCCTTCCAGCGCCTGCACGACCGCGTCGATGGTCGGAAACGGGAAGGTCGTGGCAAGCGTGGCGTCGGTCATCCGGAAAGCTTAGCCCAGCGCCTTGCGCACTGCCCGCTGCGTCAGCACGCCTATCAGATTGGCGCGGTAGGCCGCCGTCGCATGCAGGTCGCTGTTGAGCTCGCTCGCGTCGATCTTCACGCCGGCCGCGGCCTCGGGAGTGAAGCTCTTGGTCAGCGCTTCTTCGAGCCCCTTGTGCCGGAACACGCCATTGCCCGCGCCGGTGACGGCCACGCGCACGCCGCCGTCGCCTTGCGTCACGAAGATGCCGACCAGCGGGAAGTTGGAGGCCTTCTGGCGCAGCTTCTCGTAGGCCGCGCGCTTCGGGATCGGGAAGCGGACCGCGGTGATCAGCTCGCCCTCCTCCAGCGCGGTCGCGAACAGGCCTTGGAAGAAGTCGTCGGCGGCGATCTCGCGCTTGCTGGTGATGACGGTGGCGCCCGAGCCCAGCACGGCACTCGGGTAGCAGGCCGAGGGATCGTTGTTGGCCAGCGAGCCGCCGATGGTGCCCATGGCGCGGACCTGGCGGTCGCCGATGTGACGGGCCAGCCAGGCCAGGGCCGGGAAGGCGGCCTTGATTTCCGCGTTGGCGCCGACGTCGAGATGGCGCGTCATGGCGCCGATCACGAAGGCATTGCCCTCCTTCCTGACGCCGGCCAGCTCCTTGATGCCGCCGAGGTCGACCAGTTGCTCCGGCGCCGCGAGGCGCAGCTTCATCGAGGCCAGCAGGGTCTGGCCGCCGGCCAGCAGCTTGCCGCCGGCCGCGGCCAGCCTGGCCGCATCCGCCACGCTGGCGGGACGTTCGAGGGTGAAGGCATACATGTTGGATTTCCTCCTGAGGTCAGGGCGCCGGGCGGCCCTGGGTGCTGGCGGTCAAGGGCGCTTGCTGCGGTTCCTGCGTCGGGCTCACGCTGCCCTTCTGGATGGCTTCCCACACGCGGTGCGGCGATGCAGGCATGTCGAAGTCCTTCACGCCCAGCGGCGCCAGCGCGTCGAGCACCGCGTTGATCAGCGCCGGGGGCGAGCCGATGGCGCCGGCCTCGCCGCAGCCCTTGGTGCCCAGCGGGTTGTGGGTACAGGGCGTGCAGGTGGTGCCGAGCTTGAACATCGGGAAATCGTCGGCCCGCGGCATGGCGTAGTCCATGAAGCTGCCGGTCAGCAGCTGACCGCTTTCCTTGTCGTAGACGCAGTTCTCCATCAGCGCCTGGCCCAGGCCCTGCACGATGCCACCGTGCACCTGGCCCTCGACGATCATCGGGTTGATGATGGTGCCGAAGTCGTCCACCGCGGTGAAGCGGTCGACCTTCACCTCGCCGGTCTCCTTGTCCACCTCCACCTCGCAGATGTAGGTGCCGCCCGGGAAGGTGAAGTTGGTCGGGTCGTAGAAGGCGGTCTCGTCGAGCCCCGGCTCCAGCTTGTCGAGCGGGTAGTTGTGCGGCACGTAGGCCGTCAGCGCCACCTGGCCGAAGGGGATCTTCTTGTCGGTGCCCTTGATGGTGAACTCGCCGTTGGCGAACTCCACATCGGCATCGCTGGCCTCCATCAGGTGGGCGGCGATCTTCTTGGCCTTGGTCTCGATCTTGTCGAGCGCCTTCATGATCGCCGCGCCGCCGACCGAGATCGAGCGCGAGCCGTAGGTGCCCATGCCGAAGGGCACGCGGCCGGTGTCGCCGTGCACCACGTCCACGTTCTCGACCGGGATGCCCAGCCGCGCGGCGACGACCTGCGCGAAGGTGGTCTCGTGGCCCTGGCCATGGCTGTGCGAGCCGGTGAAGACGGTCACGCTGCCGGTCGGGTGCACGCGGATCTCGCCGCATTCGAACAGGCCCGCGCGTGCGCCCAGCGCACCCGCGATGTTGGAAGGCGCGATGCCGCAGGCCTCGATGTAGCTGGAGTAGCCCATGCCGCGCAGCTTGCCCCTGGCCTCGCTCGCCTTCTTGCGCTCCGCGAAGCCTGCCACCTCGGCCAGCTCCTTTGCCTTGTCCATGGAGGCGTGGAAGTCGCCGGTGTCGTACTGCAGCGCGACCGGCGTCTGGTAGGGGAACTCGGTGATGAAGTTGCGCTTGCGGATCTCGTCCTGCCCGAGATTCATTTCCCAGGCGCAGCGCGAGACCAGGCGCTCCAGCAGGTAGGTCGCTTCCGGCCGGCCCGCGCCCCGGTACGCGTCGACCGGCGCGGTGTTGGTGAACCACGCATCGACCTCGACGTAGATCTGCGGCGTGGTGTACTGGCCCGCCAGCAGCGTGGCGTAGAGGATGGTCGGCACCGCGGTCGAGAAGGTCGACAGGTAGGCGCCCAGGTTCGCATCGGTGTGCACGCGCAGGGCGAGGAACTTCCCGTCCTTGTCCATCGCCATCTCGGCATGGCTCACGTGGTCGCGGCCGTGCGCGTCGGACAGGAAGCACTCGGCGCGCTCGCCCGTCCACTTGATGCTGCGGTTGAGCTGCTTCGCGGCCCAGGTCAGCGCCACGTCCTCGGCGTAGAGGAAGATCTTGGAGCCGAAGCCGCCGCCCACGTCGGGCGCGATCACCCGCACCTTGTGCTCGGGCAGGCCCAGCACGAAGGCCGTCATGAGCAGCCGCTCCACATGCGGGTTCTGGTTGGCGACGTAGAGCGTGTACTCGTCGTTGGCTCGGTTGTAGCTGCCGATCGCGACCCGCGGCTCCATCGGGTTGGGGACGAGCCGGTTGTTGACGAGGTCCAGCTTCGTCACGTGCGCCGCCTTGGCGAAGGCCGCGTCGACCTGGGCCTTGTCGCCGAGCGCCCACTTGTAGCACTGGTTGTCGGGCGCGGCATCGTGAAGGGTGACGCCGCCGGCCTTCTTCGCGGCATCCGCCACGCTCACCAGCGCGGGCAGCACCTCGTAGTCGACCTCGATCGCCTCGGCGGCGTCCTTGGCCTGCTCCACCGTATCGGCCACCACCATCGCCACGTGGTCGCCCACATAGCGCACCTTGCCGATGGCGAGGATGGGGTGCGGCGGCTCCTTCATCGGCGTGCCGTCGGGGTTGTTGATGAGCCAGCCGCAGGGCAGCCCGCCCATCTTGCCGTCGATGTCCTTGCCGCTGAAGATGCCCACCACGCCAGGCATCTTCGAGGCCGCCGTGGTGTCGATGGACTTGATCGCCGCATGCGCATGCGGCGAGCGCAGGAACACGGCGTGGGACTGGTTGGCCAGGTTCACGTCGTCGGTGTATTGCCCGGCGCCGGTGAGGAAGCGGTAGTCTTCCTTGCGCCTGAGTGCCTCGCCGATGTGCGGCAGTTTCGCGAAGTCGGGTGCGCCCATGGTCGTGCTCCTTATGCCGTGGCCGAGGCCTGGGCCGGCGCGGCCGCCATGGCCTCGCCGCCCATCTGCACGGCCTTGACGATGTTCTGGTAGCCGGTGCAGCGGCACAGGTTGCCGTCCAGCAGTTCGCGGATCTCGGTCTCGCTGGCCTTGGGGTGGTGGGTGCACAGGTCGATCGCGCTCATCACCATGCCCGGGGTGCAGAAGCCGCACTGCAGGCCGTGGCACTCCTTGAAGGCGGCCTGCATCGGATGCAGCGTGCCGTCGGGCTGCGCGACGCCCTCGATGGTGGTGATCTGGGCGCCGGCCACCTGCGCCACCAGCACGTTGCACGACTTGACCGCGCGGCCATCGACCAGGATCGTGCAGGCGCCGCACTGCGCGGTGTCGCAGCCCACGTGGGTGCCCGTCAGGTGGAGATGTTCCCGGATGGCTTGCACCAGGAAGGTGTTGGGGGGTGCATCGACCGTGACCGCGCGGCCGTTGACCGTGAATGGAACCTGCATGTGGCTGTCTCCGTATTGGTGATGGCTGGGAAGCAACTGGAATGTTGGCCGCCGGCCAGGGTCACCACCCTAGGCAAAACCCTAGGCGCTTGCGGCTTGCCCTTGAAATTCTCAAAATGAAACATCCCGCCGCGCGGCGGGCCTTCAGCATGCGTCGATGACGGCGCCTTCCATCACGATGAGCATCTCTTCCACGCCCCTGCCCGAACGCTCGCTCGCCATTGCCCAGGCGCGGCGCGAATGGATCGAGGGCGAACCGGCCGGCGCACGCGGCGCCCGCATCGAGCCCTGGCTGCTGCGCTCCTGGCAGCGCTGCCTCGCGGCGGGCCACCGGCCGCAGCAGCGGCTGAGCTTCGATCCCGTCACGCGCCAGGCGGTCCATCGCGTGGCCGAGCGCAACCGGGCCCTGCTCGCGGCCGCGCGGCCGGTGCTGGCGCGGCTGTCGCGCGCCATCGCCGACACGCGCTACTTCGCGATCCTGACCGACGCCGACGGCATCGTGATCGAGGTCGGCCCCCTGCCCGGCGGCAGCGACCCGGCCGACCGCCATGCGCGCGACATCGCGCGCGTGGGCGTCGACCTGTCGGAGCGCGCGGTCGGCACCACCGCCATCGGTGCCGCGCTGGCCGAGCACGAATCCGTTTGGCTGCACCGCGGCGAGCACTTCTTCGACGACACCGCCATCTACAGCTGCGCGGGCGCCCCGCTGTTCGGCCCGCAGGGGGAGTGCGTCGGCATGCTGGACCTGACCGGCGTGCAGGTGGCAGAGCGGCCCGAGCTGCGGCACCTGGCGGTGCAGTCGGCGCACAGCATCGAGAACGCGATGGTGCACAACCACCCGTGCGCACTGCGGCTGCGCCTGGACTGGCCGGGCTACGGCGCCGGGCCCGGCAGCGAAGGCCTTGTGTGCATCGATGCCGACGGCCGCGTCACGGCCAGCAACACGGCGGCGCGCCAGATGCTGCACCGGCCACCGGGTGCGCAGGCCGCGCCGCACTGCAGCGATCTGTTCGCGCTGCCGCCGCACATGCTGTTCGACGCGGCGCGACGCGGCGACGCGGCGCTGGAGGTGCCGCTGTGGTCCGGCCTGCGCGTGCAGGCGAGGCCGCAACTCGCCGATCGCGCGCCGCCGCCGCACGCGACCGGCCCCGAACGCCCGCGCCTGCGCGATGTCGAGACGGCGCTGATCCGCCGTGCCGTCGACGATGCACGCGGCAACGTGGCCGAGGCGGCACGCGCGCTGGGTATCAGCCGCGCGACCGTCTACCGCAAGCTGGGGCGGCGGCGGCGCTCCAAGCCTGCATGAGCTGCACGGCCGCTCCGCGCCCCGTCGGCCAAGACCGACGCCGGCCCCCGAAATCCCCGCGCAAGCGCGGCCGCGCCGTCCCTTCCAGAATCACGGCATGAACACTAGCTACGCAAACGCCGAGCCCTCCCGCGAGGAGGTCGACGGTCTCTCCGGTTCCACGCTCGTCGAGTTCGGCGCCCCCTGGTGCGGCATCTGCAAGGCGGCGCAGCCGCTGATCGCCAAGGCGCTGGCCGGCGCGGAGCCGCTGCGCCACCTGAAGATCGAGGACGGCAGCGGCCGGCCGCTGGGCCGCTCCTACGGCGTCAAGCTCTGGCCTACGCTGATCTTCCTGCGCGACGGCCGGGAAGTGGGGCGGCTGGTGCGGCCCACGAGCGTCGATGCGATCTCGGACGAGCTCGCCCGGCTCGCCCAGCCTGCCTAGGGCATGCCCGCGGCGCGCGGAATCAGCCGCCCTTGCGCGCTTTTTCGTAGACCCGCGGCTGCGTCAGCACCTCGTGGCGCAGCGCGTCCTCCAGTTCGGCCTCGGTCATGAGCTTGCGCCTGAGCACCACCTCCCGAACATTGGTGCCGTTGGCGTAGGCCTCGGCCGCGACCTCGGTCGCCTCCTTGTAGCCGATGATCGGATTGAGCGCGGTGACCAGCGCGATCGAGCGTTCGATGCTCTCGCGCAGCCGGTCCGGGTTGGCGGTGATGCCCTTCACGCACAGGTCGGCCAGCGTCGTGCAGCCGTTGGTCAAGTGCTTGAAGCTGCGGAACAGAGCGCTGGCAATGATCGGCTCGAAGGCATTGAGCTGCAGCTGCCCGCCCTCGGCGGCAAAGGTCACGGTCAGGTCGTTGCCGAACACCTCGAAGCAGATCTGGTTCACCACTTCCGGGATCACCGGGTTGACCTTGCCCGGCATGATCGATGAGCCGGCCTGCATCGGCGGCAGGTTGATTTCGCCCAGGCCCGAGCGCGGCCCGCTGGAGAGCAGGCGCAGGTCGTTGCAGGTCTTCGACAGCTTGACAGCGATGCGCTTGAGCACGCCCGACAGCTGCACGAAGGCGCCGCAGTCCTGCGTCGCCTCGATCAGGTTGGGCGCGGTGGAAAGGTCGAGCCGGGTGATCGAGCGCAACGCCGCCAGCGCCTTGCCCGCGTACTCGGGATGGGCGGTGATGCCGGTGCCGATCGCGGTGGCGCCGAGGTTGATCTCGCGGATCAGCGCCGAGGCCTCGGTCAGGCGCGCGATGTCCTCCTCCAGCATGACCGCGTAGGTCGAGAACTCCTGGCCCAGCGTCATCGGCACCGCGTCCTGCAGCTGGGTGCGGCCGATCTTGAGCAGGTGCGCGAACTCCGTGGCCTTGGCGGCAAAGGCGCCGCGCAGGTGCGCCATCGCCGCCAGCAGGCGCTCGATCGCGAAGCAGGTGGCGACGCGGATCGCCGTCGGGTATACGTCATTGGTGCTCTGCGCCATGTTGACGTGCTCGTTGGGGTGCAGGTACTGGTACTCGCCGCGCTGGTGGCCGAGGATTTCCAGCGCGCGGTTGCACACCACCTCGTTGGCGTTCATGTTGGTGGAGGTGCCCGCCCCGCCCTGGATCACGTCGACCACGAACTGGTCGTGCAGCGCGCCGTGGCGGATCTCCTCGCAGGCAGCCACGATGGCGTCGCGCAGCTCGGGGGGCAGCAGGCCCAGTTCGGCATTGGCCTGCGCCGCCGCTTCCTTGACGGAGGCCAGCGCAATCACCAGCTCCGGGAAGGCCGAGATGGTGGTGCCCGAGATCTGGAAGTTCTCCTTGGCGCGCAGCGTGTGGACACCGTAGTAGGCCTCGGCGGGTACCTCGCGGTCACCCAGCAGATCGTGTTCGATGCGGAACTTGCTCATGCTTTGCGTCCTTGTGCGGCTCGTGTTGCTTCGGGGGCTGGACCGGAGTGTGCGCCCAAGGCGCTTCGCCGCAAAGCCGCGCGTGGACCCGGCGCGTCCGGCCCCGGGTGACCCGATCGCGCGGCGCACCCTACGATCTAACCATGGCCGCCCTCTCCTCCCCCGATACCCCCCAGCCACTGCGGCTGCAGCAGCTGGACGCGCTGCGCGGCTTCGCGCTGGCGGGCATCCTGATCGTCAACATCGCCTCGTTCGCCTCCGCCTATTACGTCGCGGCGGTGCCCGATCCGCTGTTCGCCCGGCCCATCGACCGCGCCGTGCGCTGGGGGGTGGCCTGCCTGTTCGAGACCAAGTTCTACCTGCTGTTTTCCTTCCTTTTCGGCTACAGCTTCACCTTGCAGATGAGCGCGGCCGGGCACAGCCGCGCGGCCTTCGTGCCGCGCATGCTGCGCCGGCTGTCCGGGCTCGCAGTCATCGGCGTGGCGCACGCGGTCTGGCTCTATCACGGAGACATCCTGTGCGCCTATGCCGTGCTGGGGCTGGTGCTCCTGGTCGCACGCCGCCAGAGCGAGGCCCAGGCGCTCCGGCGCGCCTGCGTCCTCACCGTGCTGCCGGCGATGGTCCTGATCGTGCTGGGCGGACTGCAGCTGCGCACCGGCGAGTTCACGGACCTCGCCGGTGCCCTCGCGCGTGCGGAGGCTGCGCAGCAGGCCTGGCTGGGCCCGCCCGCCGGCGTGGTCGCGCAGCGCCTGCGCGAGTGGGGCAACAGCTGGTGGGTCCTGGTGCTGGTCCAGGGACCGTGCGCGCTGGCCATGTTCATGGCCGGCTTCGCGGCGGGCCGGCGCCGCATCTTCGCCGACCTCGACGCCCACCGCGGCCTTTGGCCCCGCCTGGCCGCTTGGGGCCTCGCAGTGGGCGTGCCGGGCGCGGTGTTCTATGCAAACGCCACGGTTTGGGGCGTGGGCTCCGGACGGGACATCCTGGGCCTGGGCGTGAGCCTCCTGAGCGCGCCGTTCCTCAGTGCCGCCTACGTGGCCCTCGCGCTGATGCTGTTCCAGCGCGATGCCGGCGCGCGCGTCGTTCGCGCGCTGGCGCCCGCGGGGCGCATGGCGCTGTCCAACTACCTGCTGCAGTCGCTGGCGTGCTCGCTGATCTTCACCGGCTATGGGCTCGGCCTCATGGGCCGGGTCTCGCCGGGGTCCAGCGTGCTGATCGCACTGGGCCTCTTCGCCAGCCAGATGGCGGCCAGCGCCTGGTGGCTGCGACGCTTCGCCTATGGCCCGGTGGAATGGGTCCTGCGCGCGCTGACCGTCGGCGGCTGGCCGGCGATGCGCAGGACGTCGCAGCGCCCGGTGCGCTGAGTCTCAGGTTACGCCGCGCACCAGCTTCACCAGCCTTTCCAGTGACTTGAGCGCCGTCTCCGGCGCAGGGTCGAACTGCGCGTGCGCGATGGCGCCGTCGACGGCCAGTGCGATCAATTGGGCGTCTCTTGCGCGCTGGCGCGAGGGCGGCAGCAGCTTCTCGATCTCGGTCGTCATGGCGAGCTTGTGATTACGTGCGATCTCCAGCACCTCGGGCAGCGCACCGCCCAGCTCGCCCACGCTGTTGAGAAACGCGCAGCCGCGAAAGCGCGGGTCCGAGAACCACTCGCGCAGGGCCGGCACGAGCGCATCGACTCCCTTGCCGCGGTCGGCGCCGTGGCGCTGGAGCGCATCGGCGAACCAGGCCATCCAGCGCTCATGGCGATAGGCCAGGAAGGCGCGAACCAGCTCGTTCTTGCTCGGAAAGTGCCGGTAGAAGGTGAGCTTCGCGACGCCCGACTCCGCAATCACGCGGTCGATGCCCGTGGCACGGATGCCCTCGCTGTAGAACAGGTCGTGCGCGGTCAGCAGGATGCGGTCGCGGGCCGGGAGCTCCTGGCGCTGCGGAAGTTGTGCGGTCGACATGCGAGGCATTGTAGACAGATCCGTCTACCTGGGCTAGACTGGCAATGTAGACAGCTCTGTCTACTCCGTAGATCCCTACCTCATTCAACCAGGAACCCGCCATGGAAACCCGCCCGCCCCTGCCGCCCTTCACGCTCGAAACCGCCACCCAGAAGGTCCGCCTTGCCGAGGACGGCTGGAACTCACGAGATCCTGCCCGGGTGGCGCTGGCCTACAGCGAGGACACCCGCTGGCGCAACCGCGCCGAGTTCCCGGTCGGGCGCGCTGCCGCGCAGGTCCTGCTCGAACGCAAGTGGGCGCGCGAGCTGGACTACCGCCTGATCAAGGAACTGTGGGCCTTCGGCGGCCCGCGCATCGCAGTGCGTTTCGCCTACGAATGGCACGACGACGCCGGCAACTGGTTCCGCAGCTACGGCAACGAGAACTGGGAGTTCAACGACGCCGGCCTGATGACGCACCGCCACGCGAGCATCAACGACCTGCCGATCAAGGAGAGCGAACGCAAGTTCTTCTGGCCGCTGGGGCGGCGGCCGGACGAGCATCCGGGGCTGAGCGACCTGGGGCTCTGAGCTGACCACTGGGGGTGAGCACCGGCGCTGTCCGGTCAAGACGGACGGCTGCGCGGAGCCCCTACCCCGGCAACGCCACCACCACAGCCGCTTCGTCGACCGTGGCCAGCACGCGCTGCCGCGCACGCAGCCCCGACCCGCCGGGTGCGAAGCCGACGAGTTGCAGGCCGCCTTCGAGCGCCATCGCGATCTCGTCCCCGTCCTCACCGCGCGCAACGCCCTGCACGACGCCGGCAAGCTGGTTGCCGCGGGTCCGGCGCGGCGCGGCGGCACGGCCGATGCGCACCGCCGTCGCCTTGCACAGTGCGATCGACTCCATGCCTTCGGCCAAGCCCAGGAGCTCGGCGCTTTCCTGCGTGATCCGCGCGGCCATGGGCTGCACGCCGCCCAGCAACAGCGTCACGCGGACGATGCGGCCGGTGGGTTCGATCGACTGCACGATCGCCGGCAGCTGATTGCGCATGCTGGTGCGAATGGCCAGCCGCGCGACCGCCGATCCCGCGCCCGCGGCCCCTGCACGCGATTGCACCTCGCGCCGCGCCCGTGCCAGTGCGTCGGCCAGCTCGAGCAGATGCGTGCCATGCGCCGTGAGCGAGGCTCCCCCGCCGCCTGCACCGCCCACCGCCCGCTCCACCAGCGGCACGCCGGCCAGGTTGGTGAGCGTCGCGACCGCCTGCCACGCGGCCTTGTAGCTCACCGCCGCCTCGCGCGCGGCCTGCGAGATGCTGCCCGTGCGGCCGATGCCGCGCAGGATGTCGATGCGCTTGTCGCTCATGCCGTGGCCGAGCGCGTCGCCGAAGCGGGGAGATGCCATGCGCGGCATTGTGCAGCCGGGCCTTACACTTTCGCTATTCCGATGATGAATAGCGAAGATGAACCCCGCATCCCTGCTCTCGCGCTCGCTCGCCGCCCTGCTCGCGCTGGCCGCCTCGCTGGCCGTCCACGCGGCCGAGGTCCAGGTCGCGGTCGCGGCCAACTTCGCCGGCCCGATGAAGGTGCTGGCCGCCGGCTTCGAGAAGGCGACGGGCCACAAGGCGGTGCTCTCCTCGGGCTCGACGGGCAAGTTCTACGCGCAGATCCGCAGCGGCGCGCCCTTCGATGTCTTCCTGGCGGCCGACGATGAGACGCCGGCCAAGCTCGACACCGAAGGCGCGACCGTGCCGGGCAGCCGCTTCAACTACGCGACCGGCAAGCTGGTGCTGTGGTCGGCCCGGCCCGATCTGGTGGACGCCAGCGGCGAGGTGCTGAAGAGCGGCAGCTTTGCGCACATCGCGCTCGCCGCGCCCAGGCTCGCGCCCTACGGCGCGGCGGCCGTCGAGACGATGACACGGCTGGGCGTGCTCGCCCGGCTGGAGCCGAAGTTCGTGCAGGGCGAGGGCATCGGTCAGGCCTTCGGCTTCGTTTCCACCGGCAATGCGGAGCTCGGCTTCGTTGCGCTGTCGCAGGTGTGGGAGAACGGCAAGCTCAAGAGCGGCTCGGCCTGGATCGTGCCGGCCGAGCTGCACAGCCCGATCCGCCAGCACGCCGTGCTGCTGGCCCGCGGCAAGGACAATGCGGCCGCCGTGGCGCTCGTGGCCTTCCTCAAGTCCAACGCCGCCAAGGCGGTGATCCGATCCTTCGGCTATGACGTCGAGTAACGCCGTTCACACATGCCTACCGCCGCCGACCTGGCCGCCATCGTCCTCACGCTCAAGCTGGCGGCGCTCACCACGCTGATCCTGCTGCTGCTGGGCACTCCTTTGGCTTGGTGGCTGGCACGCACGCGCTCGGCGTGGAAGGGCCCCGTCGGCGCGCTGGTGGCCCTGCCGCTGGTGCTGCCGCCCACCGTGCTTGGCTTCTACTTCCTGGTCACGATGGGGCCGAACGGGCCGATCGGCGCCTTCACCCAATGGCTGGGCGTGGGCCTGCTGCCCTTCAGCTTCGCGGGGCTGGTGATCGGCTCGGTGCTGTATTCGATGCCCTTCGTGGTACAGCCGCTCCAGAACAGTTTCGAGGCCATGGGCAGCGAACCGCTGGAGGCGGCGGCAACGCTGCGGGCCTCGCCGCTGGACCGCTTCTTCAGCGTGGCCCTGCCGCTCGCGCGCCCCGGCTATCTCACGGCCGTGGTGATGGGCTTCGCCCACACGGTGGGCGAATTCGGCGTGGTGCTGATGATCGGCGGCAACATCCCCGAGAAAACGCGCGTGGTGTCGGTGCAGATCTACGACCACGTGGAGGCGCTGGAGTATGCGCAGGCGCACTGGCTGGCCGGCGGCATGGTGCTGTTCTCCTTTCTCGTGCTGCTGGCGCTCTACGCGCTCAATCCCACGGGGCGGCGGCGATGAGCGATGCAGCGGCGGGAATGGGCGTGCAGGCTCGCCTGAAGGTGGAGCATCCCGGCTTCTCGCTCGAGGTCGCGCTGACGCTGCCGGGCCGCGGCGTGAGCGCGCTCTTCGGGCCCTCGGGCTGCGGCAAGACCACCTGCCTGCGCGCCATCGCGGGGCTGCAGCCGACGGCCCGCGGCTCGGTGGTGGAGATCAACGGCGAGCGCTGGCAGGACGACACGACCTTCGTGCCGACGCATCGGCGCGCGCTAGGCTACGTGTTCCAGGAGACGCGTCTCTTCGCGCACCTCGACGTGCGGCGCAATCTCGAATACGGCATGAAGCGGGTCGCCGCCACGCAGCGCCGGGTTCCGCTGATGCAGGCGGTGGAGCTGCTGGGCATCGGCCATCTGCTGGCCCGCCGGCCCGACACGCTCTCCGGCGGCGAGCGCCAGCGCGTGGGCATCGCGCGAGCCCTGGCCACCAGCCCGCGGCTGCTGCTCATGGACGAGCCCCTGGCCTCGCTCGACCTGCAGCGCAGGCGCGAGATCCTGCCCTACCTCGAGCGGCTGCATGCCGAGCTCGACATCCCGGTCATCTACGTGAGCCACGCGCCGGACGAGGTCGCGCGCCTGGCCGACCACCTGGTGCTGATGGAGGCCGGGCGCGTGGTCGCCAGCGGCCCGGCCCATGCGCTGATGACGCGGCTCGATCTGCCGCTGGCCCACGGCGACGCGGCCGGCGCGCTCGTCGAGGCCAGCGTCACCGGCTTCGATGCGGCCTTCGGCCTGACGCGGCTCGCGTTCGCCGGCGGCACACTCTGGCTGCCGCACGGCGGCGCGCGCCTCGGCCAGGCCGTGCGGGTGCGCATCCACGCGCGCGACGTGAGCCTTACCCTCACGCCCCAGGCCGACACCAGTGTGCTCAACATCCTGCCTGCGACCGTGACCGATCTCGCGGACGACGGCCCCGCGCAGGTCATGGTGGGACTGGATGCCGGCGGCGCTCGCCTGCTCGCGCGCATCACGCGCAAATCGGCCGCACTGCTGCGCCTTCGCGCGGGCACGGCCGTGCATGCGCAGGTCAAGGGCGTGGCGATCGTCGAGTGACGATCACGCGCCGACCGGCACCTTGTCCAGGAAGCCGGTCACCGCGCGCAGCTTGCCGGACTCGAGCTGCACGAAGTCCGTGCCCTCGACCAGGTCCTCGGCGCCGCTCGGGCCCAGGGTCCACGAGAAGCGCAGGTGGTCGCCGTGCGCGTCGGCCTGGCCCTTGAGCTTGAAGCGGAAGCCCGGATAGCGTTGCTGCACGCCACCGACCAGCGCGCTGATCTGCGCGTGGCCGCTGCCCTGCATCAGGGGGTCGACATAGCGCGCGTCGGCGCTCCAGTGGGCCTCGAGCAGCTTCAGGCGGCGCTCGGCATCGGTCTCGTTCCAGACGGCGATGTACTGTTCGGCGATGCGCGCGGCATCGGGTGCGGCGGTGTTCATGGTGCGATCCTTTCGTTTCAGGGCCCGCAACGGCGCGGGGTGAACGAATGGTCGCCGCGGGCGCGCCGCGGGTCGATGACGTGGGAGGTCATGCGGTTGGCTGCGCGCTCGCTGCCCCTTACTGCCGCACCGGCGACTTCGCCCTGCGGGGCTGCCGAGGGCGCACTACCATGCAGGCAGTTCTTGAACGGAGCAGGTCATGAGGATCGCGGTGATGGGTGCGGGTGCGGTGGGTTGCTACTACGGCGGGATGCTGGCGCGCGCCGGCCATTCGGTGGTGCTGGTCGGGCGGGCGCAGCATGTGGAGGCGATCCGCAGCGATGGCCTGCTGCTGGACACGCAGTCCTTCCAGGCCCGCGTGGCGCTGGAGGCCAGCACCGAGGTCGATGCGGTGCGCGATGCCGGGCTGGTCCTCTTCTGCGTGAAGTCCACCGACACCGAGAGCACCGCCGCGGCGATGCGGCCGCACCTGGCGCCCGATGCCCTGGTGCTCACGCTGCAGAACGGCGTCGACAACGCGACCCGCCTGCAGGCCGCGCTGGCGCAGGAGGTCGCGGCAACGGTGGTCTACGTGGCCAGCGAGATGGCCGGGCCGGGCCACGTCAAGCACCATGGGCGCGGCGAGCTGGTCATCGCCCCATCGGCCAGGAGCGCCGAAATCGCCGGGCTGCTGATCGCCGCCGGCGTGCCCACGCAGGTCTCCGACAACGTGAACGGCGCCCTCTGGGCCAAGCTGATCCTCAATTGCGCCTACAACGCCTTCTCGGCGATCACGCAGTTGCCCTATGGCCGCCTGTCGCAGGGCGAAGGCGTGCAGGCCGTGATGGCCGACGTGGTGCGCGAATGCCTGGCCGTGGCCGAGGCCGGCGGCGTGGCCGTTCCGGGCGACACCTGGGCGGCGGTGCAGCGCATCGCCGAGACCATGCCCTCGCAGTTCTCCTCCACCGCGCAGGACCTGGCACGCGGCAAGCGCAGCGAGATCGACCACCTCAACGGCTACGTGCTGCGCCAGGGCGAGGCGCTGGGGGTTGCGACGCCGGTCAATCGCGTCCTGCACACGCTGGTCAAGCTGCTCGAGGACCGCGCCGCGCGGCCGGTCTGATCAGGCCGAGGCAGCGCCCGGCGCGGTTGCGACGAGGCGCCCCCGCTCCGGCGCGGCATAGCGGTCCATCGCCAGCCCGTCGGTGCGGATGTCGGGCCGCCGCCCCATTACCTGGTCGGCCACCAGCTTTCCGGAGCCGCAGGCCATCGTCCAGCCGAGCGTGCCGTGGCCGGTGTTGAGGTACAGGTTGGCAAACGGCGTGGGGCCCACGATCGGGGTGCTGTCGGGCGTCATCGGCCGCAGCCCGGTCCAGAAGCTGGCACGCGGCAGGTCGCCGCCGGGGAACAGCTCGCCGACCACCCGCTCCAGCGTCGCGCGCCGCTGCGGGTTGAGGCGCAGGTCGAACCCGGCCAGCTCGGCCATGCCGCCCACGCGGATGCGGTCGTCGAAGCGCGTGATGGCGATCTTGAAGGTCTCGTCGAGCACGGTGGATTGCGGTGCCAGCGTGGGGTCGACCAGCGGTACGGTCAGCGAGTAGCCCTTGACCGGGTAGACCGGGATGTCCAGCCCGAGCGGCGCGATCAGCGCACGCGAATAGCTGCCGAAGGCGAGCACATAGCGATCGGCTTTGAGCACCTCGGCCTTCGGCCCGGCCAGCCGCACGCCGCCAATGCGCCCGCCTTCGGTGAGCAGGCCCTCGACGGCCTCGTCGAAGCGGAAGGCAACGCCCAACCCGCGCGCCACCTCGGCCAGGCCGCGGGTGAACAGGTGGCAGTCGCCCGTCTCGTCGTTCGGCAGGCGCAGGCCGCCGGCCAGCTGCTGCGCGCTGCGCGCCAGCGCGGGCTCGACCGTGGCGAGCTGGTGGCGGTCGAGCAGCTCGAAGGGGACGCCGCACGCCTGCAGGACCTCGACGTCGCGCTGCACCGCGTCGAGCTGCGCCTGGGTGCGAAAGAGCTGCAGCGTGCCCTGCGTGCGGTGCTCGTAGCGCACGCCGGTCTGCGCGCGCAGCTCGCGAAGGCAGTCGCGGCTGTACTCGGCCACGCGCATCATGCGTTCCTTGTTGGTCGCGTAGCGCTCGGGCGAGCAGTTCTTCAGCATCGCGGCCATCCAGCGCAGCTGGAACAGGCTGCCGTCCGGCCGGATGGAAAGCGGCGCGTGCTTCTGGAACATCCACTTGAGCGCCTTCAGCGGAATGCCCGGCGCGGCCCAGGGCGTGGAGTAGCCGGGGGAGACCTGGCCGGCATTGGCGAAGCTGGTTTCCTCCGCGGGGCCGCGCTGGCGATCGACCAGCGTGACCTCGGCACCGGCTCGCGCCAGGTAGTAGGCCGTCGTGACGCCGATGACGCCGCCGCCCAGAACAATTACTTTCATGGCAGTTCCGTAGATCTCGAGAGAGAAGCAGAGGTTATTCGTCCTCCTGCCATAAACTTCACTCAAATTTGGCTGAAAACCAGTGCTTCTTGCTGTCGAAGCTGGCCCCAGTCGCTTCCAGGAGTGAAATGACCGAGCTCGACCGTATAGACCGCAAGATCCTCGAGATCCTGCAGCTGCAGGGCCGCATCCCGATGACCGAGCTGGCGCAGCAGATCGGCCTGTCGACCTCGCCCTGCACCGAGCGCGTGCGGCGCATGGAGCGCGAAGGCGTGATCACCGGCTACCACGCCCGCATCGACCCGCAGGCCGTCGGCAAGACGCTGCTGGTCTTCGTGGAGATCACGCTCTCCTCCAAGTCGGCCGACGTCTTCGACAAGGTGCGCACCGAGCTGCTGCACGTGCCCGAGGTCATGGAATGCCACCTGGTCTCGGGCGGCTTCGATTACCTGGTGAAGGCGCGGCTGCGCGCGATGAGCGACTACCGGCGCCTCCTGGGCGACCTGTTGAAGAAGCTGCCGGTCACGGCCGAATCGAACAGCTATGTCGTGATGGAGGAGGTCAAGGAAAGCCTCTACCTGCCGCTCGACCGGTGAGCCGTGACGCTACGGCAGCTCACGCGCGAGCGTCCTTCATCCAGGCGAGCACCGGCGGCGCGAAGCGCTACTGGCTGCCCGCGTTCGGAAAGAACAGCTGCTCGCCGCCGATCTTGTAGCTCGCGATGGTCGACTGCCCCGCCGGCGAGATCACCCAGTCGACGAACTTCCGGGCGCCGGCATGGTTGAGCTGCGGAAACTTCGAGGGGCTCACCGCCATCACGCCGTACTGGTTGAAGAGCCGCTTGTCGCCCTCCACCAGGACCGCCAGGCCGGCGCGGTTCTTGAAGCTGAGCCAGGTGCCGCGATCGGCCAGCACATAGGCGGCGCTGGAGGCCGCCATGTTGAGCGCCGGCCCCATGCCGCAGCCGCATTCCTTGTAGCCCGCGCCCTTGCGGTCATTGGGCAAGGGCCGGCCCGCTTCGCCCAGGCCGGTCTGCGCCCACAGGCGGCGCTCCGCGGCATCGGTGCCGCTCTTGTCGCCGCGCGAGACGAAGGCCGCGTTGGCCGCGGCCACCTTCTTCAGCGCAGCGGCGATGTCATTGCCCCTCGCCGCCGCGGGGTCGCTCTTCGGCCCAACCAGCACGAAGTCGTTGTACATGACTGCGTAGCGTTTCTCGGCAAAGCCATCGGCAACGAACTTCTCCTCGGCCGCGGCGTCGTGCACGAATAGCACGTCGGCATCGCCGCGCCGGGCCATGTCGATGGCCTGGCCGGTGCCCACCGCCACCACCTTCACGTCGATGCCGCTGGCCTGCCTGAAGGCCGGCAGCAGGTGCGAGAACAGGCCCGACTGCTCGGTCGAGGTGGTCGACGCCATGGTGATCGTCTCGGCCTGCGCCGCGAAGCTGCCCGCCGCAAGGGCGAGGGCCGCCGCCAGGAACTTGAATGCATTCATACCAGCTCTCCTTTGACAAACAAGCGTGCTTCCTCGGGCAGCGGCCCATGAAAGAAATCGTCCACGGGCAGGTCGGCCAGCACCCGCCCCTGCTCCAGGTAGATCACCCGGCTCGCGAGCCGCTTGACCTGGCCCAGGTTGTGGCTTGCGAAGACCAGGGTGCGGCCTTGTGCCGCATCGGCGATCAGGGCCTCGACCTCGCGCTTGGCCGTCGGGTCCAGGCTTGCGGTGGGCTCGTCGAGCAGCAGCACCGCCGGCTTCAACGCCCACGCGCGCGCAAGCGCCATGCGCTGCTGCTGCCCGCCCGACAGCGTGCGCGCGTTGCGCCCGGCAACATCGGCCAGGCCGACCCGTCCCAGCGCCACCATGGCCTCGCCCTGGGCGCTGCGCCACGGCACGCCGCGAAGCCAGAGTGCCAGCGCGACGTTCTTGTGGACACTCATGCGCAGCATGTGCGGGCGTTGGAACAGCATGGCCTGCGCGCGCAGCGGCACCTGGCTGACGAACGCGCCGGCTGCGTGCGGCACCAGGCCGTGCAGCACGCGCAGCAGCGTGCTCTTGCCGCTGCCGTTGGCGCCGATCAGGGCGACGCGCTCGCCGGCATGGATGGACAGCGTGATGTCGGCCAGGGCCGGCACGCGGCCATAGCGCACATCGATGGCGTGCAAGGCGAAGAGCGCGGGGCCTGCCAGCGCGGGGGCCTGCGGCTCGCCCTCGCTGCGCGCGGCCACGACGCGCAGGCCGGGACGAACGCTCATGCCGCCACCTCCACCCGCCGCGGCCCCGCGGCATCGGCTGCGCCGCCATCGACACGCTCGCGCCAGCCGCGCAGTGCGCTGATCGCGAGGTTAAGCAGCAGCACCACGCCCAGCAGCACGAGGCCCAGGGTCAGGGCCAGCGGCAGGTCGCCCTTGCTGGTCTCGAGCGCGATGGCGGTGGTCATGACGCGCGTGAAGCCGTCGATGTTGCCGCCGACGATCATGACTGCGCCGACCTCCGAGACCGCTCGGCCGAAGGCGGCGATCAATACGGTGACCAGCGCGTAGCGCTCGTCCCACACCAGGAGCAGCGCCCGCACCAGCCCGCGCGCGCCGAGCGAGCGCAGTTGCTCGCCGTGGGCGCGGTCCGCGTCCTCGACGGCCTGGCGCGTGAGCGCCGTGACCACCGGCAGCACCAGCAGCGTCTGCGCCAGCACCATGGCCTTGAAGGAGAACAACCAGCCCAGGAAGCCCAGCGGCCCCGAGCGCGAGAGCAGCAGGTAGATCACCAGCCCCACCACCACCGAGGGCAGCGCCAGCAACGTGTTGAGCAGCGTGAGCAGCAGCCCCCGCCCCGCGAAGCGGGCGACGGCGAGCCAGGCTCCGAGCAGCAGGCCGAATCCGCAGGCCAGCGCGCAGGCCGTGGCGCTCACTGCCAGCGAGCGCCCGACGATGGCGAGCAGCACGGGATCGCCGGAGACCAGCAGGTGCCAGGCGGCGATGGCGCTGTCGGTGAAGGTGTTCATCGGGACGGGTGGCGTAATTCGCGCAGTATCTGAAAGGCCGGCGCACGACCTATGCAAGCGCGTGCATAGGTGCGGGGTGCACTCTGCATAATCCGTCGCGCCACCCCCGGCCTTCTCTTCCACCGTCGTGCAGCAGATCGAACTCTCCTACGCCATCGCCCCGCGCCGCAGCGGGCGCACGCTGATCCGCAATCCGCTGATGGAGCTGCTGCACGCGGTGCGCGAGCACGGCTCCATCTCGGCCGCGGCGCGGGCGCTGGGCCTGTCGTACCGCCATGTCTGGGGCGAGCTCAAGCATTGGGAGCAGGCCCTGGGCCATCCGCTGGTCACCAGCGAGCAGGGCCGCTCGGCGCAGCTTTCCGAGTTCGGCGACAAGCTGCTGTGGGCCGAGCGCCAGGCGCAGGCCCGGCTGGCACCGCAGATCGAGGCCCTGCATGCCGACCTGGAGCGCGCCTTCGCCATGGCCTTCGACGACGGCCTGCACGTGCTGAGCCTGCATGCCAGCCACGACGACGCGCTGGTGCTGCTGCGCGCCCACGCGGCCGAGCGCGCGCGGCTGCAGCTGGACATCCGGTTCACCGGCAGCGTGGACGCGATCAGCGCGCTCAACCAGGGGCGCTGCGTGATGGCGGGCTTCCACACGCTCGAGCGGCCGCCGGCCGGCTCGCTCGCGCAGCGCACCTACAAGCCGCTGCTCAAGCCCGGGTTGCACAAGCTGATCGGCTTCGCACGCCGCACGCAGGGCCTGATCGTCGCGCCCGGCAATCCGCTGGGCCTGCGCAGCATCGGCGACGTCGCGCGGCGGCGCGCACGCTATGTGAACCGCGCCCTCGGCACCGGCACGCGGGTGCTGCTGGACGACTTGCTGGTGCAGGAAGGGCTGGACGCGGACGCGCTCGAAGGCTATGCGCGCGACGAGCCCTCGCACACGGCCGTCGCCCATGCGGTGGCATCCGGGCAGGCCGACGCCGGCCTGGGCATCGAATCGGCCGCGCGCGGAGCGGACCTTGGCTTCGTGCCGCTAGTGCACGAGAGTTACCACCTGGCCTGCCTCAAGTCGGCGCTGGACCAGCCGGCCGTCGAGGCCCTGCTCGCGCTGCTGCGCAGCGCCGCCTGGCAGCACCAGCTCGGTACCTTGGCGGGCTATGAGAGCGCCGGCAGCGGCGAGGTGCAGTCGCTGAGCGCGCTGCTGCCGTGGTGGCGCTTCAAGGGGCCGAAGCCATAGCAAAGCGCTGGTACGCCGCGCGCGGCGCACTCGTCAGCTCAACTTGCGGTCCTCCCGCTTGGCATCGGCCATCGCTTCGGGCTCCAGTTCCTCGGCCGAGCGGTTGAGATGGACGAACAGCCCCCATCCGGCCAGCAGCAGCGCGACCGAGCCCACCATGCCCGCCGCATAGAGCAACTGCGCCGGGTCACCATGCGCTCTGAAGGTCGCCACCAGCCCTTCCACCGCCAGCGCGACCACGATGACCACCATGAAGCGCGACAGGAAGCGACGCACGCGGGTCGGCGCGCTGATGTGCGCATCGCGCACTACCTCCTCCTCCAGGATGGTCTGCGCCACCTGCAGCGCGACGACTGCCGCAGCCAGCAGTCCCACCGCCTCGATGATCGATTCCGCGGCCGAGCGGTCGAGGCCCTCCGCGAGGGCCGACCAGCCGATGCTCGCCGACACGGCAATCAGCATCAGCGCCGCGCAGGCGAAGAGCAGTGCCATGAAGGCATGAATGCCGGAGAACATGCGCAGCAGCCATTTCATGCTCAGGCTCCGTTTGTTGTTGGATGCGGCAGTGTCGCGTTCTTTGTATCGGGCGAATGTCAGCCGGGGCCCCTGGTTTGCACGCAGCGCTAAGGGCGAAGACGAGCCGCCAGCCGCTGCACGCTCGCCCTCCACCGGTTCGGCTTCTCTTCCGCCCACTGTTGCGCAAGTTCGGAGGACGTGGGATCTGTCACGCGGGTCACGGCCTGCTGCGCGCGTGGCGCGAGTGCGCGAAGCTGGTCGTGCGTCGCCGCAGCCAGGCAGGGCACCACCCGGGTCCTCGGCGCCGCGCCGTTCCTGCCCAGCGCATTGGCAAGCACTTCGGCGGCCGCCACGGCAGCGGCGCCGTCGTCGGCATCGACGAAGCTCGCGACAAGCGCCATGTCGATGGCCTCGGTAACCACGGCGACGTCGGTGGAGCGCGCGCATTCCGCCAGGAAGTCCTGGGCGGCATCGTTGTCGAAGGCGCCTTCGCCCCAGGCACCCGCGCGGGCCGGCAAGATCAGCATCCATGCGAGGGCGGCGATGCAGGCGCGCTTCGACAAGTTCATGCGGCGAATTCTCCATCAGCGCCCAGGCCGGTCGCCACACCCAGCCGGCGTGCGAGGTTCGCGGCGTCGTAGGGCGCATGCACCTTGATGTCGTTGTCGAAGTAGCAGTACACATCGCGTCGGGCCCGGCGCGGCGCGGCCCGCGTCGAGGCCCTGCGTGCATCCTTGACCTGGCGGCCGTGGCGCCAGGCATCGATGCGCGTGGCCCACTGGTCCAGCGCGGCATCGTCGTAGCCGCTCGCATAGAGCTCCTTGTCGCCATGCAGCCGCAGGTAGACGAAATCGGCGGTCAAGTCCTCGAGCAGCGGCCAGCGTCCTGCGGTGTCGGCGACCACCAGCGCGATGCCATGCCGGCCCAGCTGGGCGATGAAGGCAGGATCGACGAAGCTCGGATGGCGCACTTCCACGGCATGCCGCAGCGGCCGCTTCGCGGAACGCTTGAGCCAGCTTCGGCCCTCCAGCCGCTCGTCGTGCTGGCGCGCGAGGGCCAGGGCCGCACTCGTGTCGCGCGGCAGCAGCGAGAGGAAGTCTTCGAACCGCTCCGGGTCGTAGGCCATCGAAGGCGGCAGCTGCCACAGAAACGGCCCCAGCTTCGCGCGCAGCGCCAGCACCCCCGATGCCAGGAAGTTCGCAAGTGCGATGCGCACGTCCTTGAGCCGCCGCATATGCGTGATGTAGCGCGAACCCTTGACCGCGAACACGAAGCCGTCCGGCGTCTCGTCGTGCCAGGCAAGGTACGACTCGGGCCGCTGCAGCGAATAAAAGGAGCCGTTGAGCTCGATGGTGGGCAGCATGCGCGAGGCAAAGGCGAGCTCCTGGCGCTGCGGCAGGCCCTTGGGATAGAACTTGCCGCGCCAGGGCGCATAGCGCCAGCCTGAAATGCCGATGCGGGTCTCGCCGGATGTTCCAGCCATGGGTTCCTGGGCCTGGAAAGAGGCCTCGCGTGCGGGCCCGCGCAGGATGCCGGGCCTCGGCGTGCGATTCTGTGCCGCGGCATGGCCCCCGCCGTGAAGGACAAGGCCGCGCCTGCCGCGCTCGCTATGCCACTTTCTCGGCGCGCGCTCCCAGCCCCAGGTAGGTGTCGATGATGCGGCGGTCGTGCAAGAGCTCCGAGGCCGCGCCCTGCAGCGCGACCGCGCCCATCTCCAGCACGTAGGCCCGGTCGGCCACCTGCAGCGCGGCGCGCGCGTTCTGCTCCACCAGCAGCACCGACACCCCGTGCTTGCGCAGCGAGGACACGACCTGCAGCACTTCGCGCACGATGAGCGGCGCCAGGCCCAGCGACGGTTCGTCCAGCATCAGCAGGCGCGGGCGCGCCATCAGCGCGCGGCCGATCGCCAGCATCTGCCGCTCGCCGCCAGAGAGCGTGGAGGCCAGCTGCGCGCGGCGCTCGGCCAGGCGCGGGAAGATGGCGAAGACCTCGTCCATGCGCTGGCGCTGGTCGCGCTCGCCGCGCCACCAGCGCGAGAAGCCGCCCAGCAGCAGGTTGTCCTCCACCGCCATCTCGCCGAAGAGCTCGCGCTTTTCCGGGACGAGGCCCACGCCTCGCGCCACCATGGCCTCGACGCTGACCCGCGTCATGAGTTCTCCGCCGAGCAGCACGCGGCCGCGCGAAGGCAGCAGGCCCATGGCGGCGCACAGAAGCGTGGTCTTGCCGGCGCCGTTGGGGCCGATCACTGTGACGATCTCGCCGGTGTCGACGCGCAGATCGATGTGGTGGACTGCTTCGACGGGGCCGTAGGAGACGCAGAAGTCCTCGAGTTGGAGAAGGGGAGAGGAGCTCATTTGTGCGTTGCCGTTGGTTTGAGGTTGAGCCGGGAATTCGCCCCGGCGGGCGAGTCACATTCTTCGTCTCGCCAAAGAAAGTAACCAAAGAAAGGCGACCCCAGTGCCCGCGACCCGCGGCGAAGCTGCGGGCAACCTGCGGTGCTCGCTCACGTTGACTCTCGCGCACAAGCACACGCACACGCTCGTGCTCGTGCTCGTGCTCGTGCTCGTGCTCACGTTCGTACACGTACACGTACGCGCACGCGCACGCACCTGTTCCAGGCCTCGCGCAGCGAGGCCCTTGGTGGCCGAGCGAAGCGATGGCCCGGCCCATATCCCCTCTGCGCGTGCCGAGGAGCGCAACTTTTCGCGGATCAGGGCCGCGCGTGTTTGAGCGAAGCGAGTTTGCGCGGACCCCGCGAAAAGCGAGCACCGCAGGTTGCCCATAGCGAAGCGAAGGGTCACGCGCAGTGGGGTCGCCTTTCTTTGGTTACTTTCTTTTGGCGAGACAAAAGAAAGTGACTCGGCCGCCGGGACGAACCCCCGGCTCCTGCCTCCGATCAAGCGCAACGTACAAACAGAAGCAGAAGGCTCCATTCCCGCACCCCAACCCGCTCTCAAGGGACGAGGGAGCAAGACGGGACGCGACGGGCCGCTCACACCACCTGCTCCACAAGCCCGGCTTCAACAGCCTCGTCCACCCCGCCCAGATAAGCATCCAGCACCTTCGGATCCCCCTGCACCTGCGCCGGCGTGCCCCGCGCAATGACCGCGCCGAACTCCAGCACGGTGACGCGGTCCGCCAGGTTCATCACGAACTCCATGTCATGTTCCACCACCAGGATGCCCAGGCCCTCGGCCCGCAACTGGTCGAGCAGGGTCGCGAGCGCCCGCTTCTCCAGGTGACGTAGTCCGGCTGCCGGCTCGTCCAGCAGCAGCACCGCGGGATGGCCCGCCAGGGCGCGCGCGATCTCGACCACCCGCTGCTGGCCGAGCGCCAGCGAGCCCGCCGGGACCTCCGCGAACTCGCCCAGGCCGCAGCGCTCGATCTGCTGGCGCGCCTGCGCAAGCAGCGCCGCCTCCTCGGCACGGTCGAGCCGCAGCATCGAGGCGATCCAGCCGCGCTGCCCACGTCGGTGCGCGCCCAGCGCGACGTTCTCGATCACGCGGCGCTGGCCCAGCAGGCGCACATGCTGGAAGGTCCGGCCCAGGCCCAGCGCCGCGAAGGCACGCGAGGGCCGGCCGGTCATGGGCCGGTCCATCAGCCGCACCTCGCCGTCGGTGGGGTCGTCCACACCCGAGATCATGTTGAAGAAGGTGCTCTTGCCGGCGCCGTTGGGCCCGATCAGCGCATGGATCTCGCCGGCCTTGACGTCGAGGCTGACGGCGTCGTTGGCCACCAGGCCGCCGAAGCGCTTGGTGACGGCCTTGGCCTCCAGCACGACCTGGCCGCGCGGCGGCAACGCGGTCTCGGGCAGCGCGAGCACGCGGCGCGCCGGCCGCACCGCTGCCGGCTTGAGGAACCGCCCGCCGATGCGTGCCAGCGTCGGCCACAGCCCATCGGCGAAGCGCTGCAGCACCACGAGCATCAGCAGCCCGAAGACGATCACCTCGAAGTTGCCGCTCGAGCCGAGCAACTGCGGCAGGATGTCCTGCAACTGCTCCTTCAGCAGGGTGATCAGCGCAGCGCCCAGGACCGCGCCCCACAGGTGGCCTGCGCCGCCGACGACCGCCATGAACAGATACTCGATGCCGATGTTGAGGTTGAAGGGCGTCGGGTTGATGAAACGCTGCAGGTGCGCATAGAGCCAGCCCGAAACCGCCGCCAGCAGCGCCGCCAGCACGAAGACCTTGATGCGGTAGCGGCCCGTGTCCACGCCCATCGACTCGGCCATCACGCGCCCGCCCTTGAGCGCGCGAATGGCGCGGCCCTCGCGCGAATCCAGCAGGTTGTGCAGTGCCCAGAGTGCCAGCAGCAGCACGCCCCAGATCACGAGGCCCAGCGAGCGCGGCGAGGCGAAGGAGATGCCCGCGACCTCGATCGCCGGCACGCCCGCCACGCCCGTATGGCCGCCGAGGAACTCGAGGTTTCCGAACAGGAAGTAGAAGCTCAGCCCCCAGGCGATGGTGCACAGCGGCAGGTAGTGGCCCGACAGGCGCAGCGTGATCGCGCCCAGGCCCCAGGCAATGACGAAGGTGACCACGATGCCGAACAGCAGGCCGATCCACGGCAGCAGCGCCGGGCTGATGCCGCCCAACGCCGAGGCGGCCATCGGCGAGGTGCAGATCCACGCGGTCGCGTAGGCACCGGCGCCGACGAAGGCGGCTTGGCCGAAGGAGGTCATGCCGCCCACGCCGGTCAGCATGACGAGGCCGGCGGCCACCAGTGCGTAGAGGCCGATATAGCTGAGCACCGTGACCGAGAAGTCCGGCAGGAAACCCCAGGCGGCGGCCAGCGCGATGATGAAGGCCATCACCAGATGGCGGCGCGTCATTGGGAGGCCTCCCGCGGGCTTGTCGACTGCGTTTGCTGTTCGATGGGTTCTTCGACTTTGAGAAGGCTCATGGTCTTGCTCCTTCCCGCTCTGAAGGAGGATTGGGGTGGCGGCACTCGTTGGCCTGATTCGAACATTGCTGTTGGCGTGAGGCCGGCTCCTGCCTCACACCAACTGCAAGGTAAAAATCAGCCCACCGAGCGCCCCCACCCTTCCCCAAACGGCAGGGGAGCAAACCGGCAACCAGGGCGCTCATTCCTCATCCTCCACATGCCTGCTGCTGAGTGACCGCCACCACAGCACCGGAATGATCAGCGTGAAGACGAAGACCTCCTTGAAGGCGCTCGCCCAGAAGGAGGAGAAGGCTTCGAGCTGCCCCACGATCAGCGCCCCCACCAGCGCCAGCGGGTAGCTGGCCAGCCCGCCGACGATGGCCGCCACGAAGCCCTTCAACCCGATCAGGAAGCCCGTGTCGTAGTAGATGGTGGTGATCGGCGCAATCAGCAGTCCAGAGACCGCGCCGATCGCCGCCGCCAGCGCGAAGCTCAGGTCACCCGAGAGCCCGGTGGGAATGCCCATCAGCCGCGCGCCGACGCGGTTGATCGCGGTCGCGCGCAGCGCCTTGCCGACGATCGAGCGCTCGAAGAACAGGAACATCAAGACCACCAGCGCAGCCGTGACCGCCACGACCACCAGCGACTGGCCGGTGATCGCGACGCCGCCCAGGTCCAGCCGCATCTCGGAAAAGGCCGGCGTGCGCGAACCCTCGGCGCCGAAGAAGAGCAATCCCAATCCCACGAGCACGCCGTGCAGTGCCACCGACACGATCAGCAGCGTGAGCACGGTCGCATCGGCCAGCGGCCGGTAGGCCAGCCGATAGAGCAGCGGGCCCAGCGGCACGATCACGGTGAGCGCGGCGAGCGTCTGCGTGACCAGCGACTCGGGGCGCATCAGCAGCACCAGCGCGCAGGCCGCGAGCGGCAGCGCCACGCACCAGGCGA
The DNA here is from genome assembly GCF_901827175.1 of Variovorax sp. RA8. NCBI lineage: Bacteria > Pseudomonadati > Pseudomonadota > Betaproteobacteria > Burkholderiales > Comamonadaceae > Variovorax > Variovorax sp. RA8. Next base: position 4,852,051 of record NZ_LR594662.1, read on the forward strand.
GCGTCGACACCCAGTCCACCACCGCGCCGCGCTTCCAGCGCCACAGCTCCACCACGAGTGCAGCCGCCGCCAGCACCAGCAGCAGCCACAGCGTGGCCGGCACGCGGCCGGCCTGCAGCGCCACCACCGACAGCGCGCTGAAGGCGACGAATTCCCCTTGCGGGATGAAGATGACGCGGGTCACGGAGAACACCAGCACCAGTGCCAGCGCCATGAGCCCGTAGATCGCCCCGTTGACGATACCGTCCTGCCCCAGGATCAGGGCGATTTGCAAATCCATGCATCCACTCCGACGCAGAGCGCCAAGACTCCAATTGACTCATTGCTCAAAAACGAACGCAGGCCCCTTCGGGAAACGCCGCGGAACCGGCTTTGCCGGGCCGCTGGTGTTGCCCCCGGTGAGGGGGTGGGAGGCTACACGGAGTGAGCCAACCTGGGGGAGAGCAATATCCCCCGGGCCGCTGGTGTTGCCCCCGGTAGGGGGTGTGCGGCTACACGAAGTGAGCCAACCTGGGGGCGAGCCTTAGTCCTGCGGCTGGTACTTCCAGGCGCCGTTCTCGATCTTGACCATCACGCGCGCGCGCTGATCCAGGCCCAGGTGGTCGGTGGGCGACATGGTGAAGATGCCATGGGCGCCGGCGACGTTCTTCACCCCTTCCAGCGCGTCGCGCAGCGCGGCGCGGAAGTCCGGCGTGCCGGGCTGCGCCTTCTTGAGCGCGACGGGAATCGCCGCATTCATGATCAGGCCGGCATCCCAGGCATGGCCGCCGAAGGTGGAAACGCTGCCCTTGCCGTTGGCCGCCTCGTAGGCGTTGACGTAGGCCAGCGCGGACTTCTTGAGCGGATGCGAATCGGGCAGCTGCGACGCGACCAGCATGGGCCCGGAGGGCAGCAGCGTGCCCTCGACGTCCTTGCCGCCGACGCGCAGGAAGTCGGAATTGGCAACCCCATGGGTCTGGTAGACCTTGCCGGCGTAGCCGCGCTCCTTCAGCGTCTTCTGCGGCAGCGCGGCCGGGGTGCCGGAGCCGGCGATCAGCACCGCGTCGGGCTTGGCGGAGATGAGCTTGAGCGCCTGGCCGGTGACCGAGGTGTCGCTGCGGGCATAGCGCTCATTGGCCACGACCTTGAGCTTCTTCAGCTCGGCGGCCTTGGTGAACTCCTGGAACCAGCCTTCTCCGTAGGCGTCGGAGAAGCCGATGAAGCCGACCGTCTTCACGCCGTTGGCGGCCATGTGCTCGGCGATCGCGAGCGACATCATGATGTCGTTCTGCGGCGTCTTGAAGACCCACTTGCGCTTGGCGTCCATGGGCTCGACGATGCGCGCCGAAGCCGCCATCGAGATCATCGGCACCTTCTCCTCGGCCACCACGTCGATCATGGCCAGCGAGTTGGGCGTCACTGTCGAGCCGAGCACGATGTCGACCTTGTTCTCGCTGATCAGCTTGCGCGTGTTCGACACCGCGGCCGTGGTGTCGGAGGCGTCGTCGAGCACGATGTAGTTGATCTTCTGCCCTCCGATGGTCTTGGGCATCAGCGCGATGGTGTTCTTCTCGGGGATGCCGAGGGAGGCGGCCGGCCCGGTCGCCGACAGGGTGACGCCGACGTTGATGTCAGCGTGTGCGGCGAAGGCCATGGCGCACAGCAGTGCCACGCCGAGGCGGGTGAAAGAACTCATGAACGGTCTCCGGTAGTTGAAAAATCGTGCGCGCTCAGCGTTCGTCGAAGGACAGCCGCACGCGCTCGGTCAGGGGGTGTGCCTGGCAGGTGAGGATAAAGCCGCCCGCGACCTCATTCTTGTCGAGCGCGAAGTTGCGCTCCATCCGCACTTCCCCTTCCAGGAGCTTGGCGCGGCAGGTGCCGCAGACGCCCGAGGTGCAGGAGTACGGCACCTCCAGGCCGGCGGAGGACGCCGCGTCCAGGATGCTGGGCTGACCCAGGGTGTAAGGGATCTCGCGCGCGATCCCGTCGCGCACGATGGTGATGCGCGCCGTCTCGGCATCGCCCGGCTGCGGCGCGTGCACCACGGCGCCCACCGTGCCGGTGGGCGACTGGGCGAGGCCGAAGCGCTCGATGTGGATGCGCTCCTCGGGCACGCCGGCCTCCAGCAGCGCGGCCTCCGCCTCGTCGTTCATCTGGAAGGGGCCGCAGATGTAGACGTGGTCGATGCTCCCGGGCGGCACCAGGCCCTGGAGGAACTCGGCGATCTTCTCGCGGTTCATCAGGCCGGCGTTGATGGGCACGTCGGTGTGCTCGTCGGAGAACACGAGCTGCAGCGACAGGCGCGACATGTAGCGGTTCTTCAGGTCCTCGATCTCTTCCTTGAACATCGTGGACCGAAGCTGCCGGTTGCCGTAGATGAGCGTGAAGCGCGAATGCGGCTCGCGCGCCAGCACCGTCTTCATGATCGAGAGGATGGGCGTGATGCCGCTGCCGCCCGCGATGCCCACGTGGTGGCGCCGCGCCTCGGGCTCGATCGGCACGAAGAAGCGGCCCTGCGGTGCCATCACCTGCAGCGTGTCCCCCGGCTTGAGGCTGCTGTTGATCCAGTTGGAGAACAGGCCCTGCTGCACCTTGCGCACGCCCACGCGCAGCTCGCCGTCGTCGACGCCGGCGCAGATCGAATAGGAGCGGCGCAGGTCCTGGCCGTCGATCTCCTTGCGCAGCGTGAGGTACTGGCCCTGGGTGAAGCCGAACACGCCGCGCAGTTCCTGCGGCACGTCGAAGGAGATGATGACCGCCTCGGCGGTGTCGGGCTCGATGCTGCGCACGCGCAGCGGGTGGAAGATGACGCTCATGGCTCAGAGGGGTTTGAAGTGCTCGAAGGGCTCGCGGCAATCCAGGCAGCGGTAGAGCGACTTGCAGGCCGTGGAGCCGAAGGCCGAAAGCCGCTCGGTGTGGGCGCTGCCGCAGTGCGGGCAGGCCACCGGCGCGGCAGCCTGGCGCCGCACCAGGCGAACCGGCACCGCGCCGCCGGGCAAGGCTGCCGCGCCCGGCGGCGCGATGCCGTATTCGCGCAGCTTGCGCTTGCCTTCGGCGCTCATCCAGTCGGTGGTCCAGGCCGGGGCGCGGCGCAGCGTCACGCGAGCCGGCCCGAGTCCAGCGGCGTCGATGGCATCGAGCACGCTGCGCTCGATCACCTCGGTGGCGGGGCAGCCGGAATAGGTCGGCGTCAGCACGATCTCCAGCCCCTCCCCTTGCGGCAGGACCTCGCGCACGATGCCCAGGTCGCAGACCGACAGCGCCGGAACCTCGGGGTCGAGCACGGTGCCCAGCACCTCCCAGGCGCGCGCGACGCGGGCCTCGTCTGCAGCGGGGAGGCGCAGTTCACTCATCGGGTAGCCTCCCCCAGGCTCGTCACTTCGTGTACTTCGCGCATCCCCTCCTGAAGGAGGGGGCGAGCGCCTTCGGGCGGCCGGGCGGCGCTCACCACACCCCTCCCGGATAGGCGCGCTGCAGATGCTGCATCTCGGCCAGGATGTAGCCCATGTGCTCGCTGTGCACGCCGCGCTTGCCGGTGCTCAGGAAGGCCGACTCGGCCGGCATGGGAAGCGTGGCCTCCTCGAGCACCGAACCCATCTCCGCGAACCAGGCCTCGCGCAGTTCGGACCAGGCCGGCCCCAGGCCGCTGGCGCGCGCCTCTTCGTCGATGGCATCCGACGCGAAGAGCTCGGGCACATAGCGCCACAGCTGGGCCAGCGCGGCCTCCATGCGCGAATGCGATTCGTCCGTGCCGTCGCCCAGGCGCACGACCCAGTCGGCCGCATGCTGCTGGTGATAGCGCGCCTCCTTGACGGCCTTCGCCGCGATGGCGGCCACCTCGGCATCGCTCGAGGATTCGAGCCTTTCCCACAGCAGCTTGAGCAGCGTCGCGGCCATCGCGTTGCGCAGCACGCTGAAGGCGAAGTCGCCGCGCGGCAGCTCGACCAGCGTGGCGTTGAAGTAGTCGCGCTCGTCGCGCAGGAAGGCGAGCTGGTCCTCGTCGTGTGCGCGGCCCTCGATCTGGCCGGCGCGAGTCAGCAGGGCGCGCGCCTGCCCCACCAGGTCCAGCGCCATGTTGGTCATGGCGATGTCCTCCTCCAGGACGGGCGCGTGGCCGCACCATTCGCCCAGGCGCTGCGCCAGGATCAGGCAGGTGTCGCCGATGCGCAGCAGGTACTGCACGGCGGGACTGCGGTCGAGTTCGATGGAGGCTTGCATGGCGTCACGTCACATGTGGTCGACCGACTTCGGCAAGGCGTAGAAGGTCGGATGGCGGTAGACCTTGTCTTCCGCCGGGTCGAAGAACATGTCCTTGTCGCCGGGGTCGCTGGCGACGATCTGGTCCGAGCGCACCACCCAGACGCTGACGCCTTCCTGGCGCCGCGTGTAGACGTCGCGCGCCATCTGCAGCGCCATCTTGGGGTCGGGCGCATGCAGGCTGCCGCAATGCTTGTGGTCCAGGCCGGCCTTGCTGCGGACGAACACCTCCCACAGAGGCCACTCGCGTCCTGCGGACGCGGTGGCCTTCGGCGCTTCCGTGCTCGACCCCACCCCAACCCTCCCCTCACCAGGGGAGGGCAACGTGCCCTCTTCAACGCCGCTCATGCTGCCAACCTCTCTGATCGTTCGTGCTTTGCCGCGTACGCAAGGGCCGCTTCCCGCACCCAGGCGCCCTCTTCCCAGGCCTTGACCCGCGCGCCGAGCCGCTCGCGGTTGCAGGGCCCGTCGCCGCCGATCACCCGCCAGAACTCGGCCCAGTCGATCGGGCCATGGTCGTGCGCCTGGCGCTCCTCGTTCCACTTCAGGTCGGGGTCGGGCAAGGTCACGCCCAGCACCTTGGCCTGCTCGACCGCGGCATCGATGAACTTCTGGCGCAGTTCGTCGTTGGTGAAGCGCTTGATGCCCCAGCGCATGGACTGCGCGCTGTTGGGCGACTGGTCGTCGGGCGGGCCGAACATCATGATCGAGGGCCACCACCAGCGGTTCACCGCGTCCTGCACCATGGCCTTCTGGGCCTCGGTGCCGTGCTGCATCATGGTGAGCAGCGCCTCGTAGCCCTGCCGCTGGTGGAAGCTTTCCTCGCGGCAGATGCGGATCATGGCCCGCGCATAGGGCGCATAGGAGCAGCGGCAGATCGGCACCTGGTTCATGATCGCCGCGCCGTCCACCAGCCAGCCGATGGTGCCCATGTCGGCCCAGGTCAGCGTGGGGTAGTTGAAGATCGAGCTGTACTTGGCCTTGCCGGTGTGCAGCGCATCCAGCATCTGGTCGCGGCTGGTGCCCAGGGTCTCGGCGGCAGCGTACAGGTAGAGGCCGTGGCCGCCTTCGTCCTGCACCTTGGCCAGGAGGATGGCCTTGCGCTTGAGCGTGGGTGCACGGCTGATCCAGTTGCCCTCGGGCAGCATGCCGACGATCTCGGAATGCGCATGCTGGCTGATCTGGCGCACCAGCGTCTTGCGGTAGTGCTCGGGCATCCAGTCCTTGGCCTCGATGAAGCCGCCGGCATCGATGCGCTCGTCGAAGCGCTGCTCCAAGCGCATCTCCTCGGCCGAACGCACGGCCTTGGGGCCGTCCTTGTCCTTGCCCATCGTGTCCATGGCCTGGGTGTACATGGCGTGTCCTTTCAGCGATTTCTCAGGTTTTGGGGCGCTCGTCGATCACGCGCCTGGCCTTGCCGGTCAGCGTGCGCTCGAGCGACTCGGGAGGCTGCACCACCACCGTGGTGGAAATGCCGACCAGGGTCTTCACGCGCTGCTGCACCCACTGGGCGATCTGGTCGCATTCGGCGCCGGGGATCTCGGCCGCTGTGCGCTGCAGCTCGCAGCGCACTTCCACGTTGTCGAGATGGCCCTCCCGGTCGACCTTGATCAGGTACTGGCCCGAGAGCTTCTCGTGCGCCAGCACGATCTCCTCGATCTGCGTGGGAAAGACATTGACGCCGCGGATGATCAGCATGTCGTCGCTGCGCCCGACGATCTTGCCCATGCGCCGGAAGCTGCGCGCGGTGGGCGGCAAGAGGCGCGTGAGGTCGCGCGTGCGGTAGCGCACGATGGGCAGCGCCTCCTTGGTGAGCGAGGTGAAGACCAGCTCGCCTTCCTCGCCGTCGGGCAGCACCTCGCCGGTCTCGGGGTCGATGATCTCGGGATAGAAGTGGTCTTCCCAGACCACCGGACCATCCTTGCTCTCGATGCATTCGCTGGCCACGCCGGGGCCCATCACTTCCGACAGGCCGTAGATGTCGACCGCGTCCATGCCGCCCTTGTGCTCGATCTCGCGGCGCATGGCTTCGGTCCAGGGCTCGGCGCCGAAGATGCCTACCTTCAGCGAGTTCTCGCGCGCATCCAGCCCCTGGCGCTGGAACTCCTCGATGATCACCTGCATGTAGCTCGGCGTGACCATAATGACGTCGGGCCGGAAGTCGCGAATCAGCTGCACCTGCTTCTCGGTCTGGCCGCCGGACATCGGGATCACGGTGCAGCCGGCGCGCTCGGCGCCGTAGTGCGCGCCCAGGCCGCCGGTGAAGAGGCCGTAGCCGTAGGCCACGTGCACGATGTCGCCGGGCCGCGCGCCGGCGGCGCGGATCGAGCGGGCCACGAGGTTCGCCCAGTGCTCGATGTCCTGCAGCGTGTAGCCCACCACGGTCGGCTTGCCGGTGGTGCCGGAGGAGGCGTGGATGCGCGCCACCTGCTCGCGCGGCACTGCGAACATACCGAAGGGATAGTTGTCGCGCAGGTCCTTCTTGACGGTGAAGGGGAACTTCGCGATGTCGCTCAGCTGCTTCAGGTCGTCAGGGTGCACGCCTCGCGCATCGAAGGCCTGGCGGTAGTGGGGCACCTTGTCGTAGGCGCGCTGAAGGGTGGCCTTGAGGCGCTGCAGCTGCAGCGCGGCGATCTCGTCGCGGCTCGCAGTTTCGATGGGTTCGAGATCACCGGGCGAAGGGTGTCGGACGGGCATGGGAGTCTCCTAGGTTCCTGGGGGCTGCTGCATTCAGGCCGGTGCGACCGGCTTGCCCTTGAGAGTGTAGGAACGCCCGCGGAACACCGCGACCCGCTCGCCGCGCTGGTTCAGCACCTCCGTGTCGTAGACGCCCGTGCGGCCCGTCTTCGAAACCTCGACGCAGCGCGCGACCAGCCGGTCGCCCTCGCGCGCAGGCGCGACGAAGTCGATGCCGAAACCGGATGCGACGGTCACCTCGTTGTAGGAGTTGCAGGCATAGGCGAAGGCCGAATCGGCCAGGGCCGAGATGAAGCCGCCGTGGCAGATGTCGTGGCCGTTGAGCATGTCTTCGCGCACGGTCATGACGACGTCGGCGCGGCCCGGCGCGATGGCCTCGATCTCCATGCCAAGGCCGCGCACGGCGCGGTCCCTGGCGAACATGGCATCGCGCACGCGTTCGGCGGTGTGCTGGGCGTGGGGGTCGCTCATGGGTCGGGGCTTTCTCAACGGTCGTTGAACTGCGGCAGGCGCTTGGCGCGAAAGGCCTCCACGCCTTCGCGGTAGTCGGCAGCGGCGCCGAGCTCGCGCTGCAACGCGGCCTCGCGCGCCAGCGCGGCGGGCAGGTCCAGCGCCTGAGCATCGGCCAGTGCCTGTCGTGTGGCCACCAGCGCGCGCACAGGCATCGCGGCCAGGCGTTGCGCCAGGCCCTCGACAGTGAGGCTGAGTTCGTCGTCCTCCACGCATTTCCAGATCAGGCCCATCTGCGCCGCCTCGGCCGCCGGCAGCTTGTCGCCCAGCAGTGCCAGGCCCAGCGCGCGCGCCTGCCCTACCAGGCGCGGCAGCAGCCAGGTGCCGCCGGTGTCGGGCACCAGCCCGATCTTGGCGAAGGCCTGGATGAAGCTGGCCGAACGGCCGGCCACGACCAGGTCGCAGGCCAATGCGAGATTGGCGCCCGCGCCCGCCGCGACGCCATGCACCTCGGCGATCACCGGCACCGGCATCGAGCGGATGCGCAGCACCAGCGGAGCGTAGAGCGACTCGATCACCTGGCCCAGGTCCTTGGGCGTGGCACCGGGCGCGAAGTCCGGCGCGACCATCGGGTCGGACAGGTCCTGGCCGGCACAGAAGGCGCGCCCCGCGCCACCCAGAACGACACAGCGCACCGCCGCATCGTCCGCGGCCTCGTCGAGCGCGGCCATGAGCGCGGCATGCAGCTGCGAGGTGAAACTGTTGAGCGCCTCAGGCCGGTTGAGCTCGAGCGTGCGCACGGCGCCCGATTGCGTAGTACGTACCAAGGGTTCGTTCATCGTGGTGCTGCTGGTGGGATTGACGATCGGCCGAAGGATGCGTCTCGAATAATTGACCGACCGTTCGGTTGATTATACGATTCGCGATCTTGCCCTCGCAAGCTTTAGTCCTCGGTGCTAACCCTGAAGGCTAGCGCGGGCGGCCCACTTTTCCAATCATCATGGAGCGGCTCTCATGCCCTGCTATGCGCTCGAAGGGGTGGTACCCGTGGTCGACCCCGGCGCCTACGTGCATCCCACCGCCGTGCTGATCGGCGACGTGATCGTGGGCCCCGGCTGCTACGTCGGCCCCTGCGCCAGCCTGCGAGGCGACTTCGGGCGCATCGTGCTCGCGCGCGGCGCCAACGTGCAGGACAACTGCGTGATCCACGGCTTCCCGGACCAGGACACGGTGGTCGAGGAAAACGGCCACATCGGCCACGGGGCGGTGCTGCACAGCTGCGTGGTGCGGCGCGACGCACTGGTGGGCATGAACGCGGTGGTGATGGATGAGGCAGAGATCGGCGAATCGGCCTTCGTCGCGGCCTGCGCCTTCGTGCCGGCCGGCATGAAGGTGCCGGCGCGCAGCCTGGTGACCGGCGTACCGGCCCGCGTGCGGCGCCAGCTCGGCGAGGAGGAGATCGCCTGGAAGCAGGAAGGCACGCGGACCTACCAGGACCTCACCCGGCGCTGCCTCGCCAGCCTGGTCGAGGTGCAGCCGCTGGCCGCGGCGGAGGAGAACCGGCCGCGCCTGCAGTCGCCGGACGTGCGCCCGCTGATCGCCACGCGGCGCGGCTGAGCCCATCTCTCACCTTTTCCCCTCACCTTTCCTCGCACCTCCCTCGTTCCTCTCAACGCAGCTTGCGCGCACCGGCCGGCGCGCGCTCGCCCTTTGCCGCGAGCGCCGGCGGCAGCTCCACCGCCCGCACGCCACCGAAGAACAGGTCGGCGACGATCTCGCCGATCGCCGCGGGGTCGAGCTCGCGGCCGGGTTTCATCCAGGTGAACATCCAGTTGATCATGCCGAAGAGCAGCATCGCCATCGGCTTGCCGAGCTTGCTGGCCGGGTCCTCGCCGCGCACGTCGGCGATGGTGCGCGCGAAGGCGGCGACCACGCGCCGCTCGACGCCGATGATGCGCTGCTGGTCTTCCTCGCGCAGGAAGCGCACGTCCTCGGTCAGCACGCGCTGGGCGTTCTGCGCCATCGCGTATTCGGCCACGAAGCTGCGGATCAATGCGCCGAGGCGGGCCTCGGGCGTCTCGTGCTCGCGCAGCACCTCTTCCACCACCGCTTCGAGGCGCTGCACATGCTCCTCGGCGATGCGCACGGCGAGGTCGTGCTTGTCGCGCACGTAGTGGTAGAGCGTGGCCTTGGAGACGCCGCAGGCCGCGGCCACCTCGTTCATCGACGTGCCCGCATAGCCGCGCTGCGCGAACAGCTGCGCCGCGTTCGAAAGAATCATTTCTCGCTGGCCGTCATAGCCAGCCGGGTCACGCACGCGAGCCATCCGGCAGCGCCCTTTCCGTCGATGTTGTGCCGGCGCCGATGATGGCACGCCGCTAAAGCGCGCAGGTCCTGAACCCGAAGAACCCGTCGTCCCGCTCCGGCCAGGCGAAGCCGCGACGCTTGGGCGATCGCAAGCGCGAGCGGGTGGCGGCAGAAGCGCCGCGCAGCACGCGCGCCGTGCCGAAGGCGGGCTCCGGGTCGAACTCGGTGCCTGCGCTCCACGGGTCGGCACGGAAGTCGGGCCAGGGCTGCAAGGTGCCGGCGGTCCACTCGTGCACGTCGGCCCAGCGGAAGCCGTGCCGTACGGCGGTGTGGGCGGCGATCTCCCATTCGATCTCGGTCGCGACCCGGCGCCCGGCCCAGCGCGCCCAGGCATCGGCCTCCCACCAACTCACATGCACCGCGCTCTGGTTGCCGGCCGCGCGCATGGGGCGGCCGAAGCGCTGCTGTAATACCGAGCCGCCGCTGCCGCGGCGCGCTACGCCGATCTGCTCGACGTAGCGCGGGCCACGGCGCCCCTCGGTCTGGGCGGCGAGCCAGGCCAGCCCGCCCGGCAGCCACAGCTCTTCGCGGTCGTAGCCGCCGTCGTCGACGAACTCCACGTACTGGCTCCAGGTGACGGGCTGGGCATCGATCTCGAACTCTGGCACCTCCAGCGTGCGCTGGCCGCGCTCCTGCGCGAAGGCGAAGCCGGGCTCGTCGAAGCCGAGCGTCCAGGGGGTGGCCGGCAGCAGCAGCGGCGCACGCTCCACCGGCACGGGGCGGGCCTCGATGCCCAAAGGCAGGCCGAGGGTTTGCGCCATCACGACCAGTTGCTCGCCGCGCAAGTCTTCGTGGAATAACGCCAACCGATAGAAGTAGAGGCCGGCATCGGTCTCGACCGCATGCTCCAGCAGTTCGAGCGTGCTCTCCAGCGTCTCGAGCAGGTAGGCCTTGGTCAGCGAGAGATCGGGCAGTTCCGGCGACCAGCGCGCCTTGCCCTCGATCTGCGACGGGTTCCACCAGGCATCGGCCTGCGGCTCGATGGCGGCCAGCCGCGTCGGCCGCACCGGGCAGTCGGCCCCGAAGGCGCGCTGCGTGTTGCGCGCGATCCACCACTCGGCGAACCAGCCGATGTGGCCGGCGAGCCAGAGCGGCGGATCGATGCCTTCCTGCCGCGGCACCGCCAGGCTCTCGGAGCCCAGCGCCTGCTCGTAGAGCGACAGCAGGTGCAGCGTGTGGTTGCGGGCGTCGATCAGCGCCAGCGAGAGCAGCTCGCGGCCCGCACGCCGCATCTCCGGCGAATCGATGGCATGCGGAGGCGGGCCGGACGTGCCGAAAGGCGTGCGGGACGGCGGACTCGAAGGCATGAGTTCATTATGGCCACGCCCCTCGCGCCACGCGGGGGGACTTCCCCGGGTAAACCCGCCGAATGCCCCGGGCGGGCGTTCTGCGGCGGCGAGTTAACATTCCGGGCTTTTGCGCCGACCCTACCCGACTGGCGCCGAAACCACCCCAAAGAGACATACCTTGTCCGCATTTCTCAAGTTCGCGCTGGCCATGGACTGGATCAGCGCCCAGCTCGGCAGGCTGGCGGCATGGGCCGTGCTCGCCGCCTCCTTGATCTCCGCCGGCAACGCTTTCGTGCGCTACGGCCTCGACCTCAGCTCCAACGCCTGGCTCGAGATCCAGTGGTACTTGTTCGCCGCCACCGTGATGCTCGGCGCGCCGTTGGTGCTCAAGCTCAACGAGCATGTGCGCGTCGACATCATCTACGGCAAGCTCAAGCGCAACGGCCCGGTCTACGTCGATCTCTTCGGCCTGATCTTCTTCCTGCTGCCGGTGATGGGCCTGCTGTTCTGGCTCACCCTGCCCTTCTTCCTCGGCATGCTGAGCAGCGGCGAGATGTCCGGAAACATTGGTGGCCTTATCCGCTGGCCGGCCGCGCTGATGATGCCGCTGGGCTTCGGCGCCGTGTTCCTGCAGGGCGTGGCCGAGGTGATCAAGCGCGTGGCCTACCTGCGCGGCCTGATCGAGATGGATACGCACTACGAGAAGCCGGTGCAATGAGCGCCGTTCCCTACACGCACCGCTTCCCAGGATAAGAAATGCAGATGGAAAATTTCGCCCCGATCATGTTCGCGGGGCTGGTGCTGATCATGCTGATCGGCTTTCCGGTGGCGTTCTCGCTGTCGGCGCTCGGCCTCCTCAGCGGCTTCATCGCGATCGAGATGGGCTGGTTCCCGCCGGGCTTCATGGCCAACCTGCCGCTCAACGTGTTCGGCATCCTGTCCAACGAGACGCTCCTGGCCATCCCCTTCTTCACGCTGATGGGCGCAGTGCTCGAGAAGTGCGGCCTGGCCGAGGACATGCTCGACTCCATGGGCCAGCTCTTCGGCCCCACCCGCGGCGGCCTGGGCTATTCGGTGATCATCGTGGGCTTCATCCTCGGCGCCATCACCGGCACCGTGGCCGGCCAGGTGATCGCGATGGCGATGATCTCGCTGCCGGTGATGATGCGCTACGGCTACAACATGCGCTACTCAACCGGCGTGCTGGCGGCCTCGGGCACCATCACGCAGCTGGTGCCGCCTTCGCTGGTGCTGATCGTGATGGCCGACCAGCTCGGCACCGACGTGGGCCAGATGTACAAGGGCGCCTGGGGCCCCTCGATCCTGCAGGTGCTGATCTTCGCGGTCTACACCTTCCTGGTCTCGCGCATCCGGCCGAGCTACGTGCCGGGCGTGCCGGCCTCGGCGCGCACGCTCTCGGGCTGGGCGCTGTGGGCCAAGTGCCTGCGCGGCATCATCCCCTCGGCCATCCTGATCTTCGCGGTGCTGGGCTCGATGGGCGGCCTGCCCTTCATGGACCACGCGATCGCGACGCCGACCGAGGCCGGCGCGATGGGCGCGGTGGGTTCGCTGGTCCTGGCCGCCATCCACCGGCGGCTGAACTGGCCGATGCTCAAGGAAGCGATGAACGGCACCATGCGGCTCACCGCAATGGTGGTCTTCATCCTGATCGGCTCGCGCGTGTTCTCGCTGGTGTTCCAGGGGGTGGACGGCGGCAAGTGGATCGAGCACATGCTCTCGGGCCTGCCGGGCGGGCAGATCGGCTTCCTGATCGCGGTCAACGTCTTCGTCTTCTTCCTGGCCTTCTTCCTCGACTTCTTCGAGATCGCCTTCATCATCCTGCCGATGCTCGGGCCGGTGGCGGCCAAGCTCGGCATCGACATGGTGTGGTTCGGCGTGCTGCTGTGCGTGAACATGCAGACCTCGTTCATGCACCCGCCCTTCGGCTTCGCGCTGTTCTACCTGCGGGGCATTGCCGACACGCTGTTCAAGAACGGCGCGCTGCCGCGCAAGGTCGAATCGCGCGACATCTACCTGGGGGCCATCCCCTGGGTCGGCCTGCAGCTGCTGCTGGTGGGCATCGTGATCTTCTTCCCGCAGACCGTCACCGTGTTCCTTGAAAAGAAGGTCGTGGTCGACGTGGACAAGATCCAGTTGGAGATGCCGGCGGATCTGCAGGGCCCCGGCAGCGGCGGCATCAACATGGACGACCCCTTCGGCAACAGGAAGGCCGGCGAGCCGGACGCGCTGCCGATGCCCGAACCCGAACCGCCCGCCCCGGGGGCTGGGGCCGACAGCAAGCAGTGAGTGCCGCCGAGCCCGACACGGGCGGGCCGCTCGAAAGCCCGGCCTATCCGCCCCTGGTGCGGATCCTCGCCGTGGTGCTGATCGTCGACCTGCTGGCCTTCGGGCTGTGGAGCCTGCCCGCGCTGCGCAGCGCGGAGTGGGCAACACCGAGCCTGCTGCTGTTCGGTGGTGCCACGGTCTGCATCGTGTGGGTGGGCTACTGGATCGTCTACAGCCGCACCCGGCTCGAAGGCGATGTGCTGACGCAGACCTGGATCTGGAACCGGCGAGCGGACGCGGCCAAGGTCACGCAGCTCAAGCTGGTGCATTGGCGTTGGCTCGACCGCATCGTCGCGCCGCGGCTGCTGGTGCGGCAAGGCCCGGCGGTCACCTGGTTCCACTCTGCCGATGCGCGGCTGCTCACAGCGTTTGCTCAACGCGTCGCAGAACGCATGGGGCAGAAAAAAACCCCGCTGTAGGCAGCGGGGTTTTTTGTTGGCAAAGGCCCGGATCAGAGCTTCTGCTGCTGCATGAAGCGATCGAAGGTGCCTTCGGTGAAGCGGAACCAGGCGTTCTGGTCAGCCAGGAACTTGGCCCAGTCGCCGTAGATCTTCTTCCACTCCGGGTTGGTGTTGTTCAGCTCCGCGTAGATTTGCTGGGCCGACTTGAAGGCGGCGTTCATCACGTCCTGCGTGAAGGGCTTGAGCACCGTGCCCGAGCCGACCAGCTGCTTGAGCGCCACGGGGTTGCGCGCGTCGTACTTCGCGGTCATCGTGATGTTGGCCTGCGCGGCCGCCGCTTCGACGATCGCCTTGTACTCGGCCGACAGGCCTTCCCAGGCCTTGGTGTTGATGTAGAAGTCCAGCTGCGGGCCGCCTTCCCACCAGCCGGGGTAGTAGTAGAACTTCGCGACCTTGTTGAAGCCCAGCTTCTGGTCGTCGTAAGGGCCGACCCATTCGAGCGCATCGAGCGTGCCCTTCTCGAGCGCGGGGTACAGGTCGGCGCCGGGGATGGACTGCGGAATCATGCCGAAGGGTTCGAGCACCCTTCCAGCGAAGGGGTTGGTGCGGAACTTCAGCCCCTTCAGGTCGGCGACCGACTTGATTTCCTTGCGGAACCAGCCGCCCATCTGTGCGCCCGTGTTGCCGCCCGGCAGGTTGAAGATGTTGTACTTGGCGTAGAAGGCGCGCATCAGCTTGAGGCCGTTGCCTTCGTACATCCAGGCGTTCATCTGGCGCGTGTTCATGCCGAAGGGCACCGCGCAGCCGAGGCAGAAGGTCGGGTCCTTGCCGTAGAAGTAGTAGGGCGCGGTGTGCGCCATTTCGACCGAGGCGTTCTGCACGCCGTCCACCACGCCGAAGGCCGGCATGAGCTCGCCGCCCGCATGCACGGAAATCTGGAACTTGCCGCCCGTTGCGTCGCTCACCTGCTTGGCGAACACCTCGGCCGTTCCATAGATTGTGTCCAGCGATTTGGGAAAGCTCGAGGCCAGGCGCCAGCGAACAGCGGCCTGCGCGTGGACTGCGGGCGCGATGCCGGCAGCGAGGACGCCGGCAATGCCTGCGTTTTTGATGAGGGAACGACGATCCATTGAGGTTGACTCCGAGTGCTTGGAAAAAACAAGAACGCGGCTCGTGGCCGCGTTGCCGACTTTGCTGTCGAGGCAGCAAGATTGTAAAAAGTGCTTACATGGCCCCGGGGCGGGTTTTCCCTGCGGGCTCGCTCGCGCCAAAGCGCTCGCGTATCGATTGCTCGATGCCGGCTGCGTCAAGCCCGATGCTTGCCAGCAGCCTGGCCGGATCGCCGTGTTCGATGAAGCGGTCGGGCAGGCCCAGCTGCAGCACGGGCCGCTGCACATCGGCCGCCTGCAGCGCCTCCATGACCGCACTGCCCGCGCCACCCATCACGGCACCTTCCTCGAGGGTCACGACGCAATCGTGCGTGGCCACGGTCTTCAGCAGCAGCTCGACGTCGAGCGGCTTGACCCAGCGCATGTTGAGCACCGTGGCATCGAGCGCCTCGGCGGCCTTGAGCGCCGGATGGAGCAAGGTGCCGAAGACCACGATCGCGATGCGCCGCCCGGAACGACGCAGCTCGCCCTTGCCGAAGGGCAGCGCCTCGAGCCCGCGCGGGGTCGGGACGCCGGCGCCCGCGCCGCGCGGATAGCGCACGGCCACCGGGTGATCCTGCGCGAAGGCACTGGAGAGCAGCTGCCGGCACTCGGCCTCGTCGGCTGGGCAAGCCAGGCTCATGTTGGGGATGCAGCGGATGAAGGCGATGTCGTAGGCGCCCGCATGGGTCGCGCCGTCGGCGCCCACCAGGCCCGCGCGGTCGAGCGCGAACACGACCGGCAGGTTCTGGATCGCCACGTCGTGGATCATCTGGTCGTACGCGCGCTGCAGGAAGGTCGAGTAGATCGCGACCACCGGCTTGAGCCCTTCGCATGCCAGGCCCGCCGCGAAGGTGACGGCGTGCTGCTCGGCGATGCCGACGTCGTAGTAGCGCTCGGGGAAGCGCTGCTCGAACTCGACCAGCCCCGAGCCTTCGCGCATCGCCGGCGTGATGCCGACCAGCCGGCTGTCCTGCGCCGCCATGTCGCACAGCCAGTGGCCGAAGACCTGCGTGAAGGTCTGCTTGGGCGCGGTAGCGGGCTTGACCAGGCCGATGGCCGGATCGAACTTGGTGGGCCCGTGGTAGGCCACCGGATCGGCCTCGGCCAGCTTGTAGCCCTGCCCCTTCTTCGTGACCACATGCAGGAACTGCGGGCCGTGCAGGTGCTTGAGGTTCTCGAGCGTGGGCACCAGCGAGTCGAGGTCGTGCCCGTCGATCGGGCCCACGTAGTTGAAGCCGAACTGCTCGAAGAGCGTGGCCGGCACCACCATGCCCTTGGCATGCTGCTCCAGGCGCTTGGCCAGCTCGAACAGCGGCGGCGCCGCGCGCAGCACGCTCTTGCCCACGTTCTTGGCCGCGGCGTAGAAGTTGCCGCTCATCAGCTGCGCGAGGTAGCGGTTGAGCGCGCCCACCGGCGGGCTGATCGACATGTCGTTGTCGTTCAGGATCACCAGCAGCTTGCAGTCGTACACGCCCGCATTGTTGAGGGCCTCGAAGGCCATGCCGGCGGTCATCGCGCCGTCGCCGATGATCGCGACCGCGTGCCTGTCCTCGCCCTTCTGCTTGGCCGCCAGCGCCATGCCGAGCGCGGCCGAGATGCTGGTGGAGGAATGCGCGGTGCCGAAGGTGTCGTACTCGCTTTCGCTGCGCTGCGGGAAGCCTGAGATGCCGCCGATCTGGCGCAGGCTGGGCATGCGCTCGCGCCGCCCGGTGAGGATCTTGTGCGGGTAGGTCTGGTGGCCCACGTCCCACACCAGCCGGTCGTGCGGCGTGTTGAACACGTGGTGCAGCGCCACCGTGAGCTCGACCGTGCCGAGGTTCGAGCTCAGGTGCCCGCCGGTGCGCGAGACGTTGTCGAGCACGCAGCTGCGCACCTCGTCGGCCAGCTGCTTGAGCTGGGCACGGTCGAAATGGCGCAGGGCGGAGGGGTCGTGGAGGGTGGGGAGCAGCGGAGCCATGGGTTTGTAGTTCTCTATCGATCGCGGTCCACGACCATGTAGGCCAGCGCGCGCAAGGCGCCGGTATCGGCCAGCCCACTTCGGTCGAGCGCCTGCAGCGCCTGAACCAGCAGTTCGCGCGCCTGCGCACGCGCGCCGCCGAGGCCGAGCAGCGAGACATAGGTGGGCTTGTCGCTCGCCGCATCCTTGCCCGCGGTCTTGCCGAGTGTCTGCGAGTCGGCCGTGACGTCGAGGATGTCGTCCACCACCTGGAAGGCCAGGCCGATCGCGGCGCCATAGGCGCGCAGTGCATCGAGCGCCTCGGCATCGATGGTGCCGCAGGCGGCGCCCATCTCGACGCTGCCCTGCAGGAGGGCGCCGGTCTTCAGGCGATGCATCTCGCGCAGTTGGGCCTCGTCGAGCGCGAGCCCGACGCTGGCCAGGTCGATCGCCTGCCCGCCGGCCATGCCCTGGCTGCCCGCCGCGCGCGCCAGCAGGCGGCACAGCCGGGCCTGCACCGCGGGCGCGATGCCTTCATCCTCGGGCGTGAGCAGCTCGAAGGCCAGCGCCTGCAGGGCATCGCCGGCCAGCAGCGCATCGGCCTCGCCGAACTTCACGTGCACGGTGGGCTTGCCGCGGCGCAGCACATCGTTGTCCATGCACGGCAGGTCGTCGTGCACCAGCGAATAGGCATGGATGAGCTCGGCCGCGCAGGCGGCACGCAGCGCGGCCTCGGCCTGGCCGCTGGCCGACTCGCTGGCAGCGAAGACCAGCAGTGGCCGCAGCCGCTTGCCGCCATCGAGCACTGCATAGCGCATCGCATCGCCCAGCAGCACCGGTGCATCGACGCCCACCCACCGCGACAGCGCGGCCTCGACGCGAGCGAGCAGCGGCTCGCTCCAGGCCGCAAGGCGCCGTGCATCCCAGCGCAGGGCATCTGCCGCGGCGCTCATTCCCCGGCCCAGGCCTTGAGGCCGTTCGCGTCGAGCACCTTGATCTGATCTTCGACCGCCTGCAGCTTGTCGCGGCAGAAGGCCAGCAGCGCCGCGCCCCGCTGGTAGCTGCCGAGCAATTGGTCGAGCGGCAGTTGTCCCGATTCGAGTTCGGCCACCAGCTGCTCGAGTTCCTGAAGCCCGGCTTCGTAGGTCGCGGGCAACGCGCCGGTGTCGGAAGCTGCGGGTGAAGGAGCCGGTGGGGAGGAAGGAGACACCTTGGGCATGCGGGGATGGGGGATCAAACCGGGCATTTTAGGGCGGGGGCACCAAGGCCGCCCCGCGGCGCCATCGGCCCGGGCCGGCCAAGCCCTTCAGCACGGAGGGCAAAGCAGCAGCACGCTTATTTTTCCCGGGGTACAATCCCGCACTCTCGCGCCGGCGCCCGCCGGCGATTTTCTTGGGGCCGCCCGTTCTTCAGCGGCACCTCCTTGCGTTCTTCCTCCCTGTGGGGAGCTTGGTCAGGTCACCCATGTCTGATTTAAGTCTTCAACTGCAGCAGGCTTCCAGCCAACTCCCGGTTTCCGCGTACTTCGACGAGGCGCTCTATGCCCGCGAGCTGCAAACCCTTTTCGCCGGCGGTCCGCGCTACGTCGGCCACCGGCTCGCGGTGCCCGAACCGGGCAACTACCACGCCCTGCCGCAAGAGCAGCAGGGCCGCGCACTGGTACACACGCCCAAGGGCGTGGAGCTGATCTCCAACGTCTGCCGGCATCGCCAGGCACTGATCCTGCAAGGCCGCGGCGAACTGGATCGGCAGGCCGGCGGCGGCAACATCGTGTGCCCCCTGCACCGCTGGACCTACGCGGCCGCCGACGCACGCACCACCGGCAAGCTGATCGGCGCACCGCATTTCGCACAGGACCCCTGCCTCGACCTGCACAACTATCCGCTGACCGAATGGAACGGCCTGCTGTTCGAGCAGAACCCGCGGGGCGGCGGGCGCGATGTCGCCGCCGACCTGGCCCGGCTAGGCCCGCGCGCGGACCTCGACTTCGAGGGCTACGCACTGGACCGCGTCGAGCTGCACGAGTGCAACTACAACTGGAAGACCTTCATCGAGGTCTACCTCGAGGACTATCACGTCGGGCCCTTCCACCCGGGTCTCGGCAGCTTCGTCACCTGCGAGGATCTGCGCTGGGAATTCGGCCTCCACCATTCGGTGCAGACGGTGGGCGTCGCCAACCGCCTCGGCCGCGCCGGCAGCCCGGTCTACCAGAAGTGGCAGGAGCAGTTGCTGAAGTACCGCGAGGGCAAGCCGCCCAAGTACGGCGCGATCTGGCTCACCTACTACCCGCACGTGATGATCGAGTGGTACCCGCACGTGCTCACCGTCTCGACGCTGCACCCGATGGGGCCGCAGAAGACGCTCAACATGGTGGAGTTCTTCTACCCCGAGGAGATCGTCGCCTTCGAACGCGAATTCGTCGAGGCGCAGCAGGCCGCCTACATGGAAACCTGCGTCGAGGACGACGAGATCGCCGAGCGCATGGACGCCGGCCGCCGCGCACTGATGCTGCGCGGCGTCGACGAGAGCGGCCCCTACCAGAGCCCGATGGAAGACGGGATGCAGCAGTTCCACGAGTGGTACCGCCGCGAGATGGCTGCCTAGAGCCGGAGGGATGCAAGCCCTCTGGATGGTGCTGGCCGCACTGATCTTCGCCACCATGGGCGTGTGCGTGAAGATCGCTTCCGCCTGGTTCACGAGCGCCGAGCTGGTGCTCTACCGAGGCCTGATCGGCATGCTGTTCCTGTGGGTGCTGGCGCGCCAGCGCGGCATCGCGCTCGCCACGCCCTACCCCGGCATGCACGCCTGGCGCAGCCTGATCGGCGTGTTCTCGATGGGTGCCTGGTTCTACGCGATCGCGCACCTGCCGCTCGCGACCGCCATGACGCTCAACTACATGAGCAGCGTCTGGATCGCGGCCTTCCTGGTCGGCGGCGCGCTCCTGGCCTGGGTGCCGGTGCCCGGCCGCGACGGGCGCATTGCACGGCCGCCGCTGCAGGGCCCGCTGGTCCTGACCGTGCTGGCGGGCTTCGGCGGCGTGGTGCTGATGCTCAAGCCCAGCGTCGGCGACGGCCAGGGCTTCGCGGGGCTGGTGGGCCTGATGTCCGGGCTGACCGCCGCCTTCGCCTACATGCAGGTGGTCGCGCTCTCGCGCGTGGGCGAGCCGGAATCGCGCACGGTCTTCTATTTCGCGGTGGGCTCCGCGGTGGCGGGCGGTCTCGTCACGCTGCTGGGCAGCTTCACGCCCTGGGAGCAATGGACCTGGGCGCACGCCGCGTGGCTGCTGCCGGTCGGCGTGCTCGCGGCACTGGGACAGCTGTGCATGACGCGTGCCTATGCAAGCGCCAAGACGCAAAGCGGTACGCTCGTCGTGGCCAACCTGCAATATTCCGGCATTGTCTTTGCGGCAATCTACAGTGTGCTTCTGTTCGGCGACCGCATCGACGCGGCCGGCTGGGCCGGCATGGTGCTGATCGTCGGCAGCGGCATCGCGGCCACCGTGCTGCGTCAGCGCTCGCTGCCCAAGGCGCCCGCCGAAGAGCATTGAGCCATGAAGGAACCGCCATGTACCAGACCCTGATTTCCGTCGACCAGCTCATGGACCTGCAGCGCAACGGCGCCCCGCAGATGGTGTTCGACTGCAGCTTCGACCTGATGAAGGCCGAGGCCGGCCCCGCCCAGTACCGCGCGGCCCACATCCCGGGAGCGATCTACGTCAACCTCGACACCGACCTGAGCGCGAAGCATGGCGCGCCGGGCGCGAACGGGGAGGTCGTGGTGGCGCAGGCCGACGAGGGCCCGCCCGCATCGGGCGGGCGGCATCCGCTGCCCAGCCGCGAGAAGTTCGCAGCCTGGCTCTCCAGCATCGGCTTTGCGAACAACATGCAGGCTGTGGTCTACGACCGCAACGGCGCCAACTACTGCGGCCGGCTCTGGTGGATGCTGAAGTGGATGGGCCACGACGCCGTGGCCGTGCTCGACGGCGGCCTGCAAGCCTGGCAGGCGGCGTGCGGCCCGACGAGCAGCGGCGAGGAGCCGGCGCGCTTCCAGTCCAACTTCGTGCCCGGTGAACCGCTCGCGGCCCTGGTCGACACGCGCACCGTCGCCGCGCGGCTGGAGAAGGCCGATCAGACGCTGATCGATGCGCGCGCCGCCGCACGTTATCGCGGCGAGGTGGAACCCCTGGACCCGATCGCCGGTCACATCCCCGGGGCCCTGAACCGGCCCTTCACCGAGAACCTCGGCCCTGAAGGCAAGTTCAAGCCGGCCGCGCAGCTGCGCGCCGAGTTCGAAGCTCTGCTGCAAGGCCGGGACCCCGCCACGGTCGTCCACCACTGCGGCAGCGGCGTGAGCGCCGTGCCGAACGTGCTCGCGATGCAGATTGCCGGGCTCGGGCCGACCGCGCTCTATGCCGGCAGCTGGAGCGAATGGAGCAACACGCCGGGACTGCCGACCCGGCAAGGTGCGGATGCATGAATCTTCAACGCCTTCTCTGGACTTTTGCGTTCACGGCCCTGGCCGCGGCAGCCCCGCTGGCCGCGACGGCACAGGCGCGCGCGCACGTGCACGGCCAGCTCAAGCTCGACATCGCCATCGAGGGCCCGACCGTGGTGATCGAGATGGAATCGCCGCTCGAGAACTTCGTCGGCTTCGAGCATGCGCCCAAGACCGAGGCCGAGAAGAAGATGGCCGAGGACGCCATTGGACAGCTGCGCGCGGCCGACCAGCTGTTCAAGATCGACCCCGCCGCCAACTGTAAGCTCGGCCCCGTCACGCTCCGTTCGGCGGCGCTGGGCCTGGGCAAGTCCGAGACCGGCGTGGGTGAAGGCCATGCGGATCTCGATGGCACTTTCGCGTTCAATTGCACCAAGGCCACGGAGACGAAGTTCATCGAGCTGGCGTTGTTCAACGCCTTCAAGGGCGTGCGCCAGATCGACGTGCAGATCGTCTCGCCGGACGGCCAGTTCAAGCGCACGCTCAAGCGGCCCGCCACGCGTCTGACGTGGGGCGGCAAGTGACGGTTCGGTGAGCGCGGTTCTTTCCGCCGAAGCGCTGCGCTACGCCTGGCCGGGCGCCCCTGCCTCCTGCATCGACATCGAACACCTCGACATCGAAGCGGGCGAAGCCGTGTTCCTGCACGGGCCCAGCGGCTGCGGCAAGAGCACGCTGCTGTCGCTGCTGGCCGGCGTGCTGGTGGCCGATGCGGGCCGCATCACCCTGCTGGGCCAGGACTGGGCCACGCTCTCGGGCGCCGCGCGCGACCGCCAGCGCGTCGCACACGTGGGCTACATCTTCCAGCAGTTCAATCTGCTGCCCTACCTGAGCGTGCTCGACAACGTGCTGCTGCCCTGCCGCTTCTCGGCACGACGCCGCGAGCAGGCCGGGCGCGAAGGCGGCGCGTGCGCGCAGGCCGCGCAATTGCTCGAAGCAATGGGCTTGCCGCAAGCCTTGTGGAAACGCCAGGCGATGCAGTTGTCGGTCGGCCAGCAGCAGCGCGTGGCCGCGGCCCGCGCGCTCATCGGCCACCCCGAGGTCGTGATCGCCGACGAGCCCACCTCGGCACTCGACGAGGACCGCCGCGAGGCCTTCCTCGACGTCCTCATCGAGGCCTGCCGCGCGAACCGCAGCGCCCTGGTGTTCGTGAGCCACGACCAGCGCATCGCGGCGCGCTTCGGCCGGCATCTGCTGCTGCCCGAGATCAACCGCGCGGCCATGGGCGAGCCCCCATGAAGGCCCTGTTCGCGATCGCCTGGAAGAGCGCCTGGAACCGCCGCTTCACGCTGGCGCTCACGGTGCTGTCGATCGCGCTGTCCACCTTCCTGCTGTTGGGCGTCGAGCGCATCCGCACCGAGCTGCGCGACAACTTCTCCGCATCCGTCTCGGGGACCGACCTGATCGTGGGCGCACGCACCGGCTCCTCGCAACTGCTGCTGTACTCGGTGTTCCGCATCGGCGCCGCCACCAACAACATGCAGTGGCAGAGCGTGCAGGCCCTGGCCGCGCACCCGGGCGTGGATTGGGTAGTGCCGCTGTCGCTGGGCGACTCCCACCGCGGCTTCGCGGTGCTTGCGACCTCGCCGGACTACTTCCAGCATTTCCGCTACGGCAACCGCCAGCCGCTGCGGCTGCGGGAGGGCAAGCCCTTCGCCGAACTCTTCGACACGGTGATCGGCGCCGAAGTGGCGGATCGGCTCGGCTACCACGTGGGCCAACGCATCACGCTGGCGCACGGCAGCGGCGAACTCAACGTGGCCGAACATGCCGACAAGCCCTTCGTCGTGGCGGGGGTGCTCGCGCGCACGGGCACGCCGGTCGATCGAACGGTCCACATCGGCCTGGAAGCGATGGAGGCCTTGCATCTCGAATGGCGCGGCGGCGCGCCGCTGCCGGGCGTGCGCATCCCGGCCGAGCAGGTCCGCAAGTTCGATCTCAAGCCCAAGACCGTGACCGCCGCGCTGGTCGGGCTCAAGAACCGGGCCGCGGTGTTCTCGGTGCAGCGCTGGGTTTCAACCTACCAGCCCGAGGCGCTGATGGCCATCCTGCCCGGCGTGGCGCTGGACGAGTTGTGGAGCGTGATCGGCGTCGGCGAGAACGCGCTGCTGCTGATGTCAGCGCTGGTCGCGCTGGTCAGCCTCGCAGGGCTGGTGTCGGTGGTGATGGCGGGGCTGAACGAGCGGCGCCGCGAGCTCGCGGTATTGCGTGCGGTGGGCGCCAGCCTGCGCCATGTGCTGGCGTTGCTGGCGCTCGAAGGCGCGATCGTCACACTGCTGGGCGTGGCGCTCGGCCTCGTCGCGGCGGCGCTGGGGATCGCCCTGCTTTCGCCATGGCTGCAGGCCCAGTTCGGGCTGACACTCTCGCTGTCCGAACCTACACTCAATGAATGGGCCTTGCTCGCCGGCTTGCTGGCGGCGGGCTGGCTTGCGAGCCTGCTGCCGGGCGTGCGCGCCTACCGGCTCTCTCTTGCAGACGGCCTCTCCCCAAGGATCTGAACATGATGAAGACATTGCGTCCCCTGCTCCTGGCGCTGTGTGCCGCGACCGTCACGGCCTACGCTGCCGACCCGGCGCCGCAGTCGACCTCGGCCACCAACCCGCTGGGCGGCAAGAACGCCGCCGCCAAGCCCGCGCCGGGTCAGCCGCGGCTGATTGCCTGGGAAGAATTGGTGCCCAAGGACTGGGACCCGATGAAGGAATTCAAGGGCATGGACCTGAGCAAGCTGGAGGACGGCGATCCTCGCGCCAACGAGCTGCTGATGAAAATGCAGGAAGTCTCGAACAACGCGCCCACCAACCCTGCGATGAACGGCGTGGAGATCAAGCTGCCGGGCTTCATCGTGCCGCTGGAAGAGAACAAGGGCGAGGTCACGGAGTTCCTGCTGGTGCCCTACTTCGGCGCCTGCATCCACACCCCGCCGCCGCCGGCCAACCAGATCGTGCACGTGCGCCCGCGCCAGGGCGCGAAGTTCCGCGCCATGGACACGGTATGGATCACCGGCAAGCTCCAGACCCTGCGCAACGATTCGATGATGGGCGTGAGCGGCTACCACATGACCGCGGAGAGCGTCACCAAGTACACCGGCGGGGCGAAGTAGCAGACGACCGCAGCGCCCGGGGCCTATGATGAACGGGACGCTGCCCTTTCGATGGCAGCGCGCCCGGTTCCATCATCCAAGGAGCGTTCCATGTCCAATCACGTCTACAAACTCCTCGAACTCACCGGCTCTTCGCCCACGAGCAGCGACGATGCCGTGCAGCGTGCGATCGCGAAGGCCAGCGAGTCGGTGCGCAACATCCAGTGGTTCGAGGTCACCGAGACCCGTGGCCACGTGCAGGACGGCAAGATCGCGCATTGGCAGGTCACGCTGAAAGTGGGCTTCACGCTCGAGGACTGAAGAAGGGCCCGGTGCGGACCGGGGCGACCTCAGTCCGGCGCCTGCATGACGCGATCGAATTCCTCGTCGGCCGGCACGTTGTCGGCATCGAGCTCGCTGGCATCGCTCAGGTCGATGCCGGTTTCCTCGGAAAGCTCGTCCGGCGCTCCGGCCTCGACTTCGTCCAGAGCTTCGCCTTCGGGCAGCTCGTCGTCCTCGATTTCTTCTTCCGTTGGATCGTCGACGGGATCGACGGAGCGCAGCGGGGGATCGGCGCGGTTCATGATCGGCTCCTAGGCTGTTATGGCTCGCGTTGGCAAGCCCCAAGTGTGAGCCTCCTCGCCCGACTTGGGTAGCCCGAGTTTGCAACCGGCCGAACGGGCGGTGTGTCGGAAATCGCCGCGTTCGGCCTCTTCAATGCTTGTGGCCGTGTTCCTCGTGCGCGGGCTCGGCATGCTCATGGGCATGTTCGTACTCGCCATGGGCCAGGCGGCTGACGCCCATCACCAGCAGGAGACCCGCGGCGAGCCAGGCGATCTGCCATGCGGTCTCGCGCGCGCTCAGGCGCTTTTGCAGTTGCGGAATCAGGTCGGCCAGCGCCACGTAGACAAAGCTGCTGGAGGCCAGCACCAGGAAGTAGGGAAGCCAGCCGTGGAGCTGGTCGACCAGCCACCAGCCGGCCAGGCCGCCCAGCGCGGTCATCGTGCCGGCGAGCGACACCTTGACCAGCGCCGCCCGCGCATCGGGCGAGCTCTGGCGCAGCACCACCAGGTCGCCGATGTGGTGCGGTACTTCGTGCGCAAGCACCGCGAGCGCGGCGACCAGACCCAGGCGCAGGTCGGCGATGAAGGCCGAGGCGATCAGGATGCCGTCGCCGAAGCAATGCACGCTGTCGCCGGTGAGCACTGCCCAGCCGCCGCTCTTGCGCAGATGGTCGTGGCCGTGCGAATGCGAGCGCCCGTGTCCGTGTCCGTGGCCATGGTCGTGGTCGTGGTCGTGGTGCTCCTCCTCGCCATGATGGTGCTCGTGGCCGTGGTGCCAGAGTTCGGCCTTGTCGAGCAGGAAGAACAGCACCAGCCCGCCGAGCAGCACGCCGAACAGCAGGCCCGGTTCGATGCGGCTCTCGAAGGCCTCGGGCAGCAGGTGCATGAAGGCGGTGGCCAGCAGCGCGCCAGCCGCCAGGCTCAGCAGGTGCTGCGGATCGACGCCGCCGCCGCGGCGCACGCCCACGCGCAAAAGCAGCGCGGCGACCCAGACACTTCCGATGCCGGCAACCAGAGTCGCGGCGATGATGACGAACAGGTTCATGTCGGCTTCACGAGAAAAAACAAAAGCCGCCCATCGGACGGCTTTCAGCAGAAAGCGCGGCGCCTCAGTCGATGCCGTGGCTATGGAACCAGGCCAAGGCACGCTTCCAGCCGTCCTCGGCCGGGCCCGCGACGTAGCTCGGCCGGTAGTCGGCATGGAAAGCGTGGCCCGCTTCGGGGTACACGACGAACTGGGAGGCCTTGGCCGCCGGAGAGCCGGTGGCCAGAGCGGCTTTCATCTTATCAACCGTGTCAAGGGGGATGCCCTGGTCCTTGCCGCCATAGAGACCGAGCACCGGCGCCTTCAGCTCGGCAACCAGGTCGATCGGATGCTTCGGCGTCAGCGCGCCGGGCTGCCCGACCAGCCGGCCATACCAGGCCACGCCCGCCTTGACCTTGCCAGTGGCCGCATAGAGCCAGACGATGCGGCCACCCCAGCAGAAGCCGGTGATGGCGGCCTCGTCGGCGTCGCCGCCGTTGGCCGCAGCGTACTTCAGGGCGCCGTCGAGGTCGGCCATCACTTGCGCGTCGGGCACCTTGCTGACCACTTCGGCCTGCAGCTTCGGGATGTCGGTGTAGCTGCGCGGATCGCCCTGGCGCGCATAGAGCTCGGGCGCAATCGCGTAATAGCCGGCCTTGGCGAAGCGGCGGCAGGTGTCGGCGATGTACTCGTGCACACCGAAGATCTCCTGCACCACCAGCACCACGGGCAGGCCGGTCTTGCCGGCAGGTGCGGCGGCGTAGGCCGGCACATCGAAGCCGTTCACGCTGTACTTGACGGGGCCGGCCTTCAGGCCGTCGGCGGGGGTGTTGATCGCGGTCTGCGCCGCGATGGGCAGCGTGGCCGCCGCATAGCCGACGCCGATGGCGGCCTTGAGAGCGGTGCGGCGCGTGGTGCCTTGCCAGGTGCTCTCGCCGGGGCGAAGCGAATCGAACTCGGCTTGCAGATCGGAACCTGTCTGGGAATGGCGCATCAGGGGCATCAGTACGGACTCCTTGAAGAAATCGACAACCAGGCACGCAGGCGCGCGCCACCGCAAAGGCCCGCACTGTAGGCGATCAGGCGTGAATCCGCTGTGACTGGGAAATCCCGTCATAGGCCCGCACGGCGAGCGCCGACGCCAGGACCCGTGCCGGATCGACCAGCCGCAGCCCGGCGACGGCCGCCGAGCCTTGCAGCCCCAGCGGGATCTCGGTGCAGCCCATGACGATGGCCACCGGGCCATGCCGATCCGCCAGTTGCTGCGCAACCCGGCTGAAGCAATGCTCCGCCAGACACATGTCGCCGGCTTTCACGCCCTCGTAGATGCCGCGCATCAGCAGCCTGCGCTCCTCGGCCAGCGGCAGGTGGCAGGCCAGGCCCGCATCGGCGAGCGCCTGCTCGTAGAGCCCCACGCGGTAAGTGCCCTCGGTCGCCATCAGCGCCGTGCCGCGCACGCCCTCGGCGGCGAGTTGCGCGGAGACCTCGCGCGCCACATGCAGTACCTCGATCTGCGGGAAACGCTCCTGCAGCGTGGCGTGCCAGGCATGGGCCGTGTTGCAGGCGATCGCCACCGCGCGGCTGCCGAGGGCGGCCAGCCGTCCCAGCGCCTGCAGCATGGGCTCCAGCGGCTGGTGGGCACCGAGCGCGTTCGATTCGAGCGCGCCGCTGCGGTCGGGCACCGGCACCTGCGCCAGCCAGTGCTCGGGAAAGGCCTGGTCGCGCACCGGCTCGCCGCGCTCACGCATGAGCCGGGCACAGGCTTCGACGAAGAGGCGCACGAAGTCGGCGCCCGCCGCCGGCCCCATGCCCCCAAGGATGCCGACCGTCTGCGACTTCAGCATCGCGGCCTCCCTGCCTCGATCAACGCCTGCGCTCAGGTTGCGGGTTTGTCAGTAGGCGACTTGATGTTGTCGCGCAGCTGCGGGCTCATCGGCAGGTTCAGCGGCACGTTCTTGGGCGGGATCGGCTGCAGGAACCACTTGGTGTACATCTTCTCGAACTCGCCGCTCTTCATCAGGCCGATGAAGGTGTCGTCGACCAGCTTCTTGAAGGCCGTGTCGTCCTTCGCCAGCATGCAGGCATAGGGCTCGACCTGCAACGCCTCGCCGACCACCTCGAACTCGGCCGGGTTCTTGGCATTGGCCATCAGTCCATACAGCAGGATGTCGTCCATCGCGAAAGCCACGGCGCGGCCGCTCTCGACCAGCAGGAAGGCGTCGGCGTGGTCCTTGGCCAGCACGATGTCCATGTCGAGGTTCTTCTCGGCGTTGTACTTGCGCATGACCAGCGCGTTGGTGGTGCCGGTAGTACTGGTGATCGTCTTCTTTGCGAGGTCGGCGTAGTCCTTGATGTTGGAGGACTTCTTCACCAGCAGGCGCGTGCCCGTGTAGAAGTGGTTGACGGCGAAGCTCACGTCCTTGGCGCGTGCGCTGTTGTTCGTGGTGGAACCGCACTCCAGGTCGACGGTGCCGTTGCTCAGCAGAGGAATGCGGTTCTGCGAGGTCACGGCCATCATTGCCACCTCGAGATTGGGCTTGTTGAGCTTCTTCTTGACCGCTTCGACCACCGCATTGGAGAGCTCGACCGAGAAACCGATCGGCTTGCCGCCGTCCAGGTAGCTGAAGGGCACCGAGGACTCGCGGTAGGCGAGCGTGATCTTGCCGGAGGCGGCGATCTTGGCCAGGGTGTCGGCAGCCTGCGCACCCGTTGCGGCAGCGGCGAGCGCCACGGCAGCCATCAATACGGAAATCTTCATGCGAGCCCTTTCGATCGGAATGGAATGTGTTGCCGAGTGTAGGAACGATTCACGCGGTGGCCACAATTCCTTTTGCACCCACGCCCATGACCAAAAGTTATGGCCCGGCGCCCGGAGCCTGAAAGGCATGAGCTTTGGCTATGGGCGGCGGCGCTTTTGGCATTTCACGCACGCGCGGCCGGCGCCTAGAGTCGGCGCATTCAACAAGCGACAGGAAGAAAGCGTCATGCATGTGGGTGTGCTGGGTGCCGGCATCGTGGGCCTGGCCACGGCGTGGCAGTTGAGCCAGCGGGGCGTCCGGGTGAGCGTGGTCGACCGCGCGGCGCCTGGGTCCGGCGCAAGCGGCGGCAACGGCGCGCAGCTGAGCTATTCCTACGTGCAGCCGCTGGCCGACGCTTCCATCTGGAAGCAGCTGCCCAAGCTGCTGTTCTCGCCCTCCTCCCCGCTGAAGCTGCGGCCCCAGCTCGATCCGCTGCAGTGGCGCTGGGGCCTGGCATTTCTCGCGGCCTGCAACGCGCGCACCTCGCGCGAGACCACGTCCCGGTTGCTGGCACTGGCGGCCGAGAGCCGCGCCGCCTTCGAGACCATGCTGGCCGGGCTCGATCCCGACTGCGACTACTCCAGCACCGGCAAGCTGGTCCTGTATGGGAGCGCCGCCTCGCTGGACGGCGCCCGCCGTCAGCTCGAGCTCCAGCGCACGATGGGCAGCGAGCAGCGCCTGGTCACGCCCGACGAATGCATCTCGATCGAGCCCGCGCTCGCGGCTTACCGCGACCAGATGGCCGGCGCCGTCCACACGCCCAGCGAATGTGCCGCCGACTGCCTCAAGCTCTGCAACGCGCTGGAGCGGGCGTTGCGGGCGCGCGGTGTGCGCTTCCTGCTCGACTGCGAGGTGCAAGGCTTCGACCGGCGCGATGGCCGCGTGGCGGCGGTGCAGACCAGCGCGGGCGACGTGGAGGCGGACGCCTTCGTCATGGCCCTTGGCACCGCCTCGCATCGGCTGGGTCGCCAGCTCGGCGCCTACCTGCCGGTCTATCCGCTCAAGGGCTACAGCATCACGGTCGATGTGGACGGGGCGCCCGATGCGGCGCCGCAGGTCAGCGTGACCGACAGCGCGCGCAAGGTGGTGTTCGCGCGCATCGGCTCGCGCCTGCGGGTGGCGGGGATGGCCGAGCTGGTGGGGCACGATGCCAGCATCCCGGCCACGCGCATCGAGACGCTGGCGGCGGCGACGCGCGCCGTGTTTCCACAGGCCAGCCGCATGGAGGCGCTCCATCCCTGGACCGGCATGCGCCCGGCCACGCCGACGGGCGTGCCCATCATCGGGCGCCTGGCCGGTGCGCCGTCGAACATGGTGTTCAACACCGGCCACGGCGCGCTGGGCTTCACGCTGGCTTTCGGATCGGCGGAGCGCGTGGCGCGGCAGCTGACGGCCTAAGCCATTTCCTCGATCGCCTCGCGCATGCAGCGCGTGATGCCGCGCACCGCCACCGAGTCGGGCCGTTCGGCAAA
The DNA here is from genome assembly GCF_901827175.1 of Variovorax sp. RA8. NCBI lineage: Bacteria > Pseudomonadati > Pseudomonadota > Betaproteobacteria > Burkholderiales > Comamonadaceae > Variovorax > Variovorax sp. RA8. The sequence continues at coordinate 4,882,351 of NZ_LR594662.1, forward strand.
GCGCAAGGCACGGATCGGCACCGGGATGCACGGCTCGAGCGCCAGCACATCCACCTTCTCGCGATCGGCAGAGCCGGCGGTGCAGCCGTCGACCAGTGCCACGCCCAGCCCATGGTGCGCCATGGCCAGCGCGGCATGGTAGGTCTGCACCGTGACCACGGCCTGCTGGAAGCCCACGCCGGCCTGTCGGCAGGCCTGGCTCAGGCTGGTGCCCACGGGGTCACGGCTGTCGAGCCCCACCACCGGGACCTTGACGAGGTCGTGCAGCGCCACCGAGCCGTTGCGCACCAGCGCGCGCGGCAGCATCCCCTTGGGTGCGATGCACACCATGCGGCTGTCGGCCAGCGCCTCCTGCGTGAGCGAGGGATGCACCGCGGGACTGAAGGCGAAGCCGACGTCGGCCTCCTGCCGCAGCAGGGCCGACATGATCTGCGGCGAATGCAGCGATTCCACCGTGACGACCACGCCCGGATGCTGCTCCCGGAACGCCTTGAGCGCGCGCGGCAGCACTTCATAGCTCAGCGCCAGCACGGTGAGGATGCGCAGCTCGCCCGCGTTGCTGCCGGTGCGCAGATGGGCCGCCAGCCGCTGCACCTCGTCGAGCTGCGCGAAGAGGCGCTCGATGTGCGGATAGAGCGCCTGCGCCTCGGTCGTGGGCGTGAGCCGCCCCTTGGCGCGCTGGAACAGCGGGAAGCCCAGCTGGAGCTCCGCATGCTGCAGCGTGCGGCTGACGGCCGGCTGCGTGATGTTGATGAGCCTGGCCGCCGCGCTCACGCTGCCGGTGAGCATGATGGCGTTGAAGACCTCGATGTGGCGCAGGCGCATCGCGTCAGGCAGTTGGGCTAGTGGCCGGCGGTCTTGCCGCGCGAGATGTCCATGACCATGCGCGCCGCCAGGTAGAGCCGCGGCTCGATCGAATCGATCAGCACGTACTCGGCATCGGCCGAATGCGCGCCGAAGCCCTGCAGACCGAAGCGCTCCACCACCGGGGCCTTGGTCTGCAGCGCGGCAAAGGCCGCGTCGGTGCCGCCGCCGGCCACCTTGTCGTCCGCGCCCAGATCACGGCCCAGTTCCTTGTAGACCGCCTGCGCATGCGCGGCGAGCGCGCGCGACGCGTCCGTGGCCTCCAGCGGCGGACGGCGGCGCTCGAACTTCATCTCGACCTTGGCCTCGGGGATCAGCTGCTTCTTCACCCGCTCCTGCACCTGCTTCTCGATGCGGTCGTAGTCGCTGACCTTGAGCACCCGCACATCGGCGGCGGCGCTGGCCGAAGCCGGGATCACGTTGCGGTTGGTGCCCGACTTCGAGATGGTCCAGTTCATCTTGAGCCCGGTCGCCGGATCGGACAGGTCGCGCATCTGCAGGATCTGGTGCGAGAGCTCGTACAGCGCATTCACACCCAGCTCGGGCGCCGAGCCCGCGTGCGAGGCCTTGCCCGTGACGTTGAGCGACACCGAGGCGATGCCTGCGGTGGCCAGCGAGAGCTTGTCTTCCTTGACCGAGGCGCCTTCGTACGACATCACCACGTCGTGCTCCGCGCCGAGCCGGCTGATGAGCGCGCGCGAACCGGGCGAGCTGATTTCCTCGTCGCCGTTGATCAGTACCGTGAGCGTGCCGTATTCCTTGAAGTCCAGCGCCTTCAGCAGCGCCACCGCGTGCAGGATGACGGCCACGCCCTGCTTGTCGTCGGCAATGCCCAGGCCGTAGGCCTTGTCGCCCTCGATGCGGAAGGGCTGCTTGTTCAGCATGCCGATCTGATAGACCGTGTCCATGTGGGCGATCAGCATGATCTTCTTGCTGCCGGTGCCCTTGAAGGTGGCGCGCACCGCCTTGCCGATCTTCTCCGGCGTGTCCCCCATGCGGTAGGCCTCGGCCGTGGGGTCGACCAGCTCGACCTGGCCGCCCATCGCCTTGAGGCGCTCGGCGATCAGGTTGGCGATCTTGTCCAGGCCTTCGAGGTCGCGGCTGCCCGATTCGATGGAGACCAGCTGCTTCAGGGTTTCGAGCAGGGCAGGCTTTTCCTTGGCGGCCAGCGCGGCGATGCGCTCGTCGGGTGCGGCGCAGGCGATGCCCAGCCAGGCGGCGCAGAGGGCGCCAAGTGCGAAGGTGCGGAGGCGATGCGAGAGCTTCATTCGTTTGTCTTTCCTTGGGTTCTTTCTTCTTTCAATGGGCCTTGTCCCAATTGGGACCAAAGCCGATTTCTGCGAGCAGCGGGACCTTGAGCTCCGCCACGCCGGCCATGAGTCGCGGGATTTCGCTGCGGACCCATTCGACTTCATCCTCGGGCACCTCGAACACCAGTTCGTCATGCACCTGCATGATCATCTTCGTGCGGCGCTGCTCGGCGTCGAGCACGTCCTGCACCTTGACCATGCTGAGCTTGATCAGGTCGGCCGCCGTGCCCTGCATCGGCGCGTTGATGGCGGCGCGCTCGGCGCCGCCGCGGCGCGGGCCGTTGGGCGAGTTGATCTCGGGCAGGTAGAGGCGCCGGCCGAACACCGTCTCCACATAGCCCCGCTGCTTGGCCAGCGCCTTGGTCTCGTCCATGTAGATCTTCACGCCCGGGTAGCGGGCGAAGTAGCGGTCGATGTAGGAGGCCGCGGCCTTGGTCTCGATGCCGAGGTTGCGCGCCAGGCCGAAGCTGCTCATGCCGTAGATCAGCCCGAAGTTGATGACCTTGGCGTAGCGGCGCTGCTCGCTCGACACCTGGTCCACCGGCACGCCGAAGACCTCGGCCGCGGTCGCGCGGTGCACGTCGATGCCCTCCGTGAACGCGCGCAGCAGCGACGCGTCGCCGCTGATGTGGGCCATGATGCGCAGTTCGATCTGCGAGTAGTCGGAACTCGCGATCACGCTGCCCGCCGGCGCCACGAAGGCCTCGCGCACGCGCCGGCCTTCGGGGGTGCGGATCGGGATGTTCTGGAGGTTGGGGTCGTTGCTGGACAGCCGCCCCGTCACCGCGACCGCCTGCGCGTAGTGCGTGTGCACGCGGCCCGAGCGCGGATGCGCCAGCTGGCCCAGCTTGTCGGTGTACGTGCCCTTGAGCTTGGACAGGCCGCGGTGCTCGAGGATCTTGGCCGGCAGCGGGAAGTCCTCGGCCAGCTTCTCCAGCACCTCCTCGTCGGTGCTCGGCGCGCCGCTCGGCGTCTTCTTGATCACCGGCAGCCCCAGCTTGGTGAAGAAGACCTCGCCGATCTGCTTCGGCGAGCCCAGGTTGAAGGGCTGGCCCGCCAGCTCGTAGGCCTCCTGCTCCAGCGCCATGATGCGCTTGCCCAGCTCGTTGCTCTGGGCCGCCAGCGTGGGTGCGTCGATCAGCACGCCGTTGCGCTCGACGCGGTACAGCGTCTCGCTGGAGGCCATTTCCAGCTCGTAGACGAAGCGCAGCTTCTCGTCGGCCTGGAGCCTGGGCCAGAGCGCGAGGTGCACGTCCAGCGTCTGGTCGGAGTCCTCGCAGGCGTACTCGGCCGCCTTGTCGATCGACACCTGGCTGAACGGGATCTGGTGCGCGCCCTTGCCGCACAGGTCCTCGTAGTCGATGCCGCTGCGGCCCAGGTGGCGCTCGGCCAGGCTGGCCAGGCCGTGCGGCTTGTGCACTTCAAGCACGTAGCTCTGCAGCATGGTGTCGTGCGCGTAGCCCTGCACCTCGATGCCGTGGTTGGCAAACACATGGCGGTCGTACTTGACGTGCTGGCCCAGCTTCTTCTTCGTGCCGTCCTCCAGCCAGGGCTTGAGCTTCGCGAGCACCTCGTCGCGAGGCAGTTGCGCCGGCGCGTCGCCGTAGTTGTGCGCCAGCGGGATGTAGGCCGCCTCGCCGGGCTTGACGCTGAAGCTGATGCCCACGATCTCGGCGTACATCTCGTCCAGCGAGGTGGTCTCGGTGTCCAGCGCGACCAGCTCGGCGGCCTCGACCTTCGCCAGCCAGGTGTCGAAGAGCGCCCAGTCGAGGACCGTGTCGTAGACCAGGTTGCTGGCCTTGGCCGCGGCGTTGGCGGCCGGCTCTTCCAGCAGGCCGGTGCCGCCCTCCGGGCCGCGCTTCGCCTTGTTCTCCTCGATGAGCTCGGGCGGGACTGCATGCGCCTCCAGCGTCTTCACCAGGCTCTTGAAGCCGTACTTCTCGTAGAAGCTCTTCAATGCATCGACCTGCTGCGGGCCGATGGCGATGCCGTCGAGCGCGGGCAGCCCGGGCACATGGCCGTCGAGCTCGCAATCGGTGCGGATGGTGACAAGCCGCTTGCCCTGCGGCAGCCAGTCGAGGGCCTTGCGCAGGTTCTCGCCGGCCTGGCCCTTGACCTCGCCGGCGCGGGCGATGAGCGCATCGAGCGAGCCGTACTCCAGCAGCCACTTGGCGGCCGTCTTCGGGCCCACCTTGTCTACCCCGGGCACGTTGTCGACGCTGTCGCCGACCAGCGTCTGGTAGTCGACCATCAGGCGGGGCGGCACGCCGAACTCGGCCGTGACGCCGGCCACGTCGCGCCTCTTGCCGCTCATGGTGTCGATGATGGTGACGTGCTCGTCGACCAGCTGGCTCAGGTCCTTGTCGCCGCTGGAGACGATCACCTCCACGCCCTGGCTCGCCGCGGTGCGTGCCAGGGTGCCGATCACGTCGTCGGCCTCGATGTCGGGCACGCACAGCACCGGCCAGCCCAGGAGCTTGACGACTTCATGGATGGGCTCCACCTGGCTGCGCAGGTCATCGGGCATCGCGGAGCGGTTGGCCTTGTACTGGGGATACCACGCGTCCCTGAAAGTCTTTCCCGGCGCGTCGAAGATGCAGGCGGCGTAGTCGGCCCGCACCTCGCGGCGCAGCACCTGCAGCATGTTGATCATGCCGCGGATGGCGCCGGTCGCCGGGCTGCCGGGATCGCCCGGCACTGCGCGCAGATCGGGCATCGCGTGGAAGGCGCGGTAGAGGTAGCTCGAGCCATCCACGAGCAGCAATGTTTTCTTGTCGGTCATCGGAGCATTTTGCCGCGCCGCGTCCGAGCGCCCGCACGACGCCGAACGTCGCTGCGCGCTGACAGCGAGGCACGGGGCCGCCGCCTACAATCGCCCCATGTCTTCCACACCTCTTCTGCTTGCCCGCGGCGCCCTGCTGGCCGCGCTGGCCGGTGCCGCACCGCTGGCCGCCGTTCATGCCCAGAGCGCGCCGCCGCCCGCCGAGGCCCAGGCCGCGCCCGAGCCGCCGCGCCGCAATCAGAAGATCGAGCACATCCACGTCGAAGATTCCGGTGCGCGCGTCGACGAGGTGCGCTACGGCGGCCAGACCCAGAGCATCACGGTCCAGCCGAAGGCGAACGTGCCCTCGTACGAGGTGCTGCCCAACAACACCGGGCGCGACCGGCAGGGCCAGTCCGAGACCGGCGGCGGCAACGGCAACGGCGCGCGCGTCTGGAACGTGCTCAAGTTCTGAGCACGGGCGGCCGTGGCGGTCTTTACCGAAGTCGGGTTCGACGAAGCCGATGCGCTGGTCCAGCGCCTCGGCCTGGGCCCGCTGGCCGCGCTGCGAGGCATCGAGGGCGGCATCGAGAACACCAACTACTTCGCCAGCACCGCGTCGGGCGAATTCGTCCTGACGCTGTTCGAGCGCCTGGGGCCGCAGCAGCTGCCCTACTACCTGTGCCTGATGAAGCATCTGGCCTCGCGCGGCATCCCGGTGCCCGGGCCGGTCGCCGACCCGGCAATCGAGCCGCTCGGCGGACATCCTCTCTCCGTCCCGGCCAATGCGCCCTGCGAGTTCCTGCACCGGGTCGCGGGCAAGCCGGCGGCGCTGGTGCAACGGCTCGCAGGCAAGAGCGAGCTGTCCCCCACCGCAGCGCACTGCGCCGAGCTGGGTCGTCTCCTGGCGCGCATGCACCAGGCGGCGCGCGACTTTCCCCGCATCCAGCCCAACCTGCGCGGCCTGGCCTGGTGGAACGACACCGCGCCGGTGGTGCTGCCCCACCTCGAAGCACCGCAGGCCGCGCTGCTGAAGAGCGAGCTGGCCTACCAGAACCACATCGCCCAATCCTCGGCCTACGCGGCGCTGCCGCGCGGCCCGGTGCACGCGGACCTGTTCCGAGACAACACCATGTTCGCCGTCGACGGCGACTCCCCGCGCCTGACGGGCGTGTTCGACTTCTACTTCGCCGGCACCGACACCTGGCTGTTCGACCTGGCGGTGTGCCTCAACGACTGGGCCATCGATCTGCCCACCGGCCGGCACGACGCCGTACGCGCCGACGCGCTGCTGGCCGCGTACGGTACCGTGCGGCCGCTGACGGGTGCCGAGCGAGCCCTGCTGCCCGCGATGCTGCGCGCCGCGGCCCTGCGCTTCTGGATCTCGCGGCTGTGGGACTTCCACCTGCCACGCGAGGCGAGCATGCTCAAGCCCCATGACCCGACCCACTTCGAGCGCGTGCTGCGCGAACGCTCGCGGGCGCCGGCCACCCCCTTGTCTTCTTGCATCGCCGTCGGCGAGCCGCAGGCCGCCTGAGGCTTGTTGAGCCCCGGCCTCCATCCATGAAACTGAACCTCGTGCCGGCACGTACCGGCGCCGAATGGGTCCGCCTCGGGCTCAAGACCTTCTGGCGGCAGCCGCTGGCCTTCATTTCGCTCTTCTTCCTGTTCATGGCCTCGATCTCGATCGCCTCGCAGCTGCCGCTCATCGGCAGCGTGCTGGCCCCGATCCTGCTGCCCTTCATGACGCTGGGGCTGATGGTCGCCACCTCGGTCGCCTATGCCAACGACCGGCAGAAGCCGGCCGCGCCGGCCATGTTCGCGGCCGCTGCCGAGGCGGTGCGCAACGAGTGGCGGCCAATGGTCGTGCTGGGCCTGATCTCGGCCGCCTATTTCGTCCTGGCAGTGGGCGTCTCGGCCCTGTTGGACGACGGGCAGCTGGCGCGCGCCTACCTGCTCGACGAGACGCTCTCGCCCGAGGTGATGGCCAGCAGCGACTTCCAGACCGCGCGCCTGTTCGTGATGGTGCTCAACCTGCCGCTCTCGCTCGCCATGTGGCATGCGCCGGCACTGGTGCACTGGCATCACGTCGAACCGGTGAAGAGCCTGTTCTTCAGCCTGGTCGCGTTGTTCCGCAACTTCGGCGCCTACGCGATGTTCTGCCTTTCGTGGTTCGGCGTGTTCTTGGTCGCGGGCATCGCCATCGGGCTGGTGGCCACGGTGCTGGTCGGTGTCGGCGCCGTCGGCATGGGCGGTGGCGCCTCGGCCATCGGCAGCGCGCTGATGATCGGAAGCGCCCTGGTGCTGGCGGCCATGTCGCTGAGCTCGACCTGGTTCACCTTCAGGGACAGCTTCCAGGCGGATTGAGTACGGGAACGAAAGCGGAACTCAGAGGACGCGAAGGCTTCTTTCCGCTCCCGCACTAAACCGGCGTCAGCTTCGCCACCGACAGCGCCAGCCACTTGACGCCGTGGCGCGGAAAGTTGATCTGCGCCCGTGCATCGTCGCCGCTGCCCTCCAGCGCAAGCACGGTGCCCTCGCCGAACTTGTTGTGGAAGACCTGCATGCCCGAACGCAGGCCATGCGAAGGCGCGGCCTTCTGCGGTGGCACGGGTGGGCTGGCGAAGTTCTCCTTGCTGCCGTAGCTGGCGCCGCGCGTGCTCGCGTAGCCCCCACCGTAGCCAAAGGCCGAGGGCGTGAAGCCCTGGTTCTTCGGCGTCAGCCACTTGAGCGCGGACTCGGGCAGTTCGTCGAAGAAGCGGCTCTTGAGGTTGTAGCGGGTCTGGCCGTGCAGCATGCGGGTCTGCGAATGGCTCAGGTACAGGCGCTGGCGCGCGCGCGTGATGGCCACGTACATCAGCCGGCGTTCCTCCTCCAGGCTTTCGTGGTCCGACAGCGAGTTCTCGTGCGGAAAGAGGCCCTCCTCCATGCCGGTGATGAACACGCAGTCAAACTCCAGGCCCTTGGCCGCATGCACGGTCATCAGCTGCACCGCGTCCTGCCCGGCCTGCGCCTGGTTGTCGCCCGATTCCAGCGCGGCGTGGGTCAGAAAGGCGGCCAGCGGGCTCATGGTCTCGCCGGTCTCGGCGTCCGGCGCTAGCGGCTCGTCGGTGACCGGCAGGTTCGGGTCGAGCCCCTGGCTGGCCGGCGACTGGCGCAGCTCGTCCACCGGCATCGCCACCGCGTCGCGCCCGAAGCCCTCCTGCGTGACGAAGCTCTCGGCCGCGTTGACCAGTTCCTCCAGGTTCTCGATGCGGTCGGCGCCTTCGCGCTCGCTGCGGTAGTGCTCGACCAGGCCGCTGTGCTGCAGCACCAGCTCGATGATCTCGCGCAGCGACAGACCCTGGGTCTGCTCGCGCAGCACGTCGATCTTGGCCACGAAGGCCGACAGGTTGGCACCGGCCTTGCCGCCGACAGCGGCGACTGCGTCGTGCAGCGATCGGCCCGCGGCACGGGCGGCGTCCTGCAACTGCTCGATGCTGCGCGCGCCAATGCCGCGCGGCGGGAAGTTGACGATGCGCAGGAAGCTGGTGTCGTCGTCCTTGTTCTCCAGCAACCGCAGGTAGGCCAGCGCGTGCTTGATCTCGGCGCGCTCGAAGAAGCGCAGGCCGCCGTACACGCGGTAGGGCACGGCGGCATTGAAGAGCGCGGTCTCGATGACGCGGCTCTGCGCGTTGCTGCGGTAGAGCACCGCCATCTCCTTGCGCTCGATGCCGTCGCGCACGAGTTGACGCATCTCCTCGACCATCCACTGCGCCTCGGCGAAGTCGCTGGTGGATTCGTAGACGCGCACCGGCTCGCCGGGGCCCTGGTCGGTGCGCAGGTTCTTGCCCAGCCGCTTCTTGTTGTGGCTGATCAGCGCGTTGGCCGAGTCGAGGATGTTGCTGTAGCTGCGGTAATTCTGCTCCAGCTTGATCTGGTGCGTGACCTCGAACTCCCGCACGAAGTCCGCCATGTTGCCCACGCGCGCGCCGCGGAAGGCGTAGATGCTCTGGTCGTCGTCGCCCACCGCGAGCACGCTGTTGTCGCCGGGCACGAAGCGGCCCTCCACCGTCTGGCCTGCCAGCATCTTGATCCAGGCGTATTGCAGGCGGTTGGTGTCCTGGAACTCGTCGATGAGGATGTGGCGGAAGCGCCGCTGGTAGTGCTCGCGCACCGGGTCGTTGTCGCGCAGCAACTCGTAGCTGCGGAGCATCAGCTCGCCGAAGTCGACCACGCCTTCCCGCTGACACTGCTCCTCGTAGAGCTGATAGAGCTCGACCTTCTTGCGGTCGTCTTCACTGCGGGCCTCGACGTCGCGCGGGCGCAAGCCGTCTTCCTTGGCGCCTGCGATGAACCACTGGGTCTGCTTGGCCGGGAAGCGCTCCTCGTCGACGTTGAACTGCTTCATCAGCCGCTTGATGGCCGAGAGCTGGTCCTGGGTGTCGAGGATCTGGAAGGTGGAAGGCAGCCCGGCCAGTTTCCAGTGCGCGCGCAGGAAACGGTTGCACAGGCCATGGAAGGTGCCGATCCACATGCCGCGCACGTTGACGGGCAGCATGGCGGTGAGCCGCGCCATCATCTCCTTCGCCGCCTTGTTGGTGAAGGTGACGGCCAGGATGCCGCCAGGCGAAACCTGGCCGGTCTGCAGCAGCCAGGCGATGCGGGTGGTCAGGACGCGGGTCTTGCCGGAGCCAGCGCCGGCGAGGATCAGGGCGTTGCCGGCGGGCAGCGTGACGGCGGCGAGCTGCTCGGGGTTGAGGTTTTGCAGCAAGGGGGAGGCGGGCGCGGGGTCGTCGAACAGCATGGTGCATTGTAGGAAGCGTGGTCTTGCAGGGCTCTCGGCGGGCTATCCCGCGGATCGCAGGGCAGATGGAACAGGTTCCGGCGGATCGTTACTCATCTCGCACAGGGTGGCGCGCATTGCGGGAGCCGTGCGGTTGATTCGTAAGCTGGCCAGTTAGGCGGACATCTACGCCACGACGCGACCAAAAAGGCCCGGCGTGTTGAAGCACGGATGGAACCAGCTGATGGGCCGCACCGAAACCCGCAAGCGCGCAGCGAACCAGGCCGGAGATCTGATCAAAGCCAAAGTCAAACAGGTTGCGGGCGCTGAACAGGCTCCGGGCATGGACAAAATGCTCACACGAGTGAGCAGCCAGATCTCGAAATGGGGTTCCGTCAATGCAAAGGACCTCCACCAACTGCTCGACGCCATCAAGGACGTGGAGAAGGCCAATGCTGCAAAGGAAGAACAACAGCGATGTGACATGGCCGTCAAGGGTGCCGCTCAGTTCGTCGTGGCAAGTGCCAGGCTTGACGTCCTGGGGCTGCCCCTAAAAGTGCTTGCGCCCGCGTTCAGGAAAAAATCAGCTTCCGATTTCCGGGCCTTCATCCTGGAAGCGAGCCGCGGCGACGAGAGCCCGCCCAACTATGCATTGGCCCGTGCGTTCGCCGAGCAATGGATCGAAGCCTCGCCGAAGGATGTGAACTGTGACGAAGAACCCGACATCTGATCGACAGCCTTGTGAAGTTGATGATGCGTGGCTGCAAGATGGACGTGACACCTGCCGTTGAGCAACCGCTCCAAGAGTGCACGCACGTTGAGGACGGAAAGTTCGAGCGCCCCGATGGCACGCTCTTCTCGCGCAAAACCCTCTTGGGCGCTGGAGGAACGCGGCAACGTTTCTCTACAGGTCCGAGGACGGGAAGGAAGTGGCGGTCAAGGAATTTAAAGCTGACGCTGAGCTGTCACGATTGCCTGGGGCGAAGGCGGAAGCCAAGATACACGACCGGGCACAGATGGAAGGAAATCATGTGGTCGACTCGTCCGACTACACCGCTCCAGAAATGATACGGGCACGGAACCAAAGCACATTGGTGACCGAGAGGGCCGCTATATGGTCACTGGGCGTGATGCTGTTTAAGATCACTAAACGTGTCATGCCCTTCCCTGCAAACGAATGGGTTTCAGAGTCCTTCAGCCTTATTCTCGATTTCGCCGAGAAGGGCTGGGTCGCTCGATTCAAGCAACTCGGATTGGACCCAACGGACAGACTGCATCAGCTTATCGGCGAGATGCTCGATCCGGATCCCCTGAAGCGGCCTTCGGCCCAAGCGGTTCTCGCGCATCCTTCGATCGCAAGTCACGCCGGTTGAGGCGGCCACGCGCGGGCGCCGCGTCGAGGCTTATTGGCCCTCATGCATGGACGGTATTCGCACAACTGTTCGCAACCGACCCGCCGCGCTACTAAACTCGCTCACCGGGCCCAAGTTTCTTGCGCCCGGTTTTTTACGCGCGCTTCCTATTAGCGGGACGCGTCCGAAAGCCGGCCAGACCAAGCGCTCATTCGTTCATCAACGACGACCTTCCCAGGAGCTTGGTTCCATGCAGATCTTCGACTACGACAACATCCTCCTCCTGCCGCGCAAATGCGTGGTGGAAAGCCGTTCCGAGTGCGACGCCAGCGTCACGCTGGGCAGCCGCACCTTCCGCATCCCGACAGTGCCCGCCAACATGAAGACAGTGGTCGACGAGACCATCTGCACCTGGCTCGCCGAGAACGGCTACTTCTACGTGATGCACCGCTTCGACCTCGACAACGTGCAGTTCGTGAAGGACATGCACGCCAAGGGCGTCTTCGCCTCCATCTCGCTGGGCGTCAAGAAGCCGGACTACGAGACGGTGGACCTCCTGGCCGCCGAGGGCCTGGCGCCCGAGTACATCACCATCGACATCGCGCACGGCCACGCCGACACGGTGAAGAACATGATCGCCTACCTCAAGAAGAAGCTGCCCAAGGCCTTCGTGATCGCGGGCAACGTGGGCACGCCCGAGGCGGTGATCGACCTCGAGAACTGGGGCGCCGACGCGACCAAGGTCGGCATCGGCCCGGGCAAGGTCTGCATCACCAAGCTCAAGACCGGCTTCGGCACGGGCGGCTGGCAGCTGTCGGCGCTCAAGTGGTGCGGCCGGGTGGCGACCAAGCCCATCATTGCCGACGGCGGCATCCGCGACCACGGCGACATCGCCAAGAGCATCCGCTTCGGTGCGTCGATGGTGATGATCGGCTCGCTGTTCGCCGGCCACGAGGAGTCGCCGGGCAGGACGGTGGAAGTCGACGGCGCGCTCTTCAAGGAGTACTACGGCTCGGCCAGCGACTTCAACAAAGGCGAGTACAAGCACGTCGAGGGCAAGCGCATTCTGGAGCCGATCAAGGGCAAGCTGGCCGACACGCTGGTCGAGATGGAGCAGGACATCCAGAGCTCCATCAGCTACGCGGGCGGGCGCAAGCTCATGGATATCCGCAAGGTCAACTACGTCACGCTGGGCGGCGACAACGCAGGCGAGCACCTGCTGATGTAAGAGGGCGGCCGCGCCGGGGCCTCTCGATTCTGGTTAGAATTCGCCCTGCGTTGGGGGGGTAGCTCAGCTGGGAGAGCGCCGCGTTCGCAATGCGGAGGTCGTGAGTTCGATCCTCATCCTCTCCACCAACTTTTCTCATGAGGCCTCGGCATCCGCCGGGGCCTTTTTGCTTTGGGGCCTTTCAGGCGTCCAGCGTCAGGTGCTGGCCGTGCAGCGCCGCAGCCGCGGGCGAGGCCAGGAAGCCGATGGTCTGGGCCGCCACGGTCGTCGAGACCCAGCTCTCGGGCTGGGCGTTGGGCATGGCCTGGCGGTTGGCCGGCGTGTCCAGCACGCTGGGGGCGATGCTGTTCACCGTGATCCCATGCGGCGCCAGTTCGGCAGCCGAGGCCTCGACGAGGCGCTGCAGCGCGCTCTTCGACGCGATGTAGGCCGCCATGGCCGCAGTGCCGCGCGCCGCGCCCTTGGCCGTGACGGCGATCACGCTGCCGGCCTTGCGCTCGATCATCGAGGGCACCAGCGCCTGCGAGACCGCGACGAAGGACCAGGCGTTCAGTTCCATCATGCGATCCCAGGCCGTGCGGCTCAGCCCGTGCACCGGTTCGCCCATCTCGAAGCCGCCGGCGATGTGCACCAGCGCATCGACCTGCTTGAACGCTGCCAGGATGCGCCGCCCGGCCTCGCCCATAGCGTCGGTCGACGTCACGTCCGCCTCGAGCAACAGATGTTGCGAGTTGTCGAGTCCGGGAAACACGTTGACCAGGTGCTCCATGCGATGGTCCAGCAGGGCCACCCGGGCACCCTGGTCCAGGAAGTGCTGCACGACGGCGCGGCCCAGGGCGCCGGCGGCGCCTGTCACCACGACGTGGCGGGAGGTGTTGGGGTCGATCATTTCGCGGCTCCTTGTTCGGGGCAGGCATCGTAACGCCGCGGCCACGCAGGAAACGTGCATCATTGCCCCTTCCCCCTCCCTCTCCTCTTCCCCTTTCACTGCACCGGAGACATGTCATGAAAGAAGTAGTTGTTGTCAGCGGCGTTCGCACGGCGATCGGTACCTTCGGCGGCGCGCTCAAGGACGTGCCGCCCACGCGGCTTGCCGCGCTGGTGACCAAGGAAGCGCTCGCGCGCGCCCAGGTCGACGGCAAGGACGTGGGCCATGTGGTCTTCGGCCACGTGGTCAATACCGAGCCGCGCGACATGTACATGGCTCGCGTGGCGGCCATCGAGGGCGGTTGCGCCCAGGAGACGCCTGCGCTCACCGTCAACCGCCTCTGCGGCTCGGGCCTGCAGGCGATCGTGAGCGCGGCGCAGAGCATCCAGCTCGGCGACGCGAAGGTAGCCGTCGGCGGCGGCGCCGAGAGCATGAGCCGCGCTCCGCTGTCTTCGCTCACCGCGCGCTGGGGCGTGCGCATGGGCGACATGAAGCTGGTGGACATGATGATCGGCGCGCTACACGACCCCTTCGAGAACATCCACATGGGCGTCACGGCCGAGAACGTGGCCAAGAAGTGGAACATCAGCCGCGAAACGCAGGACCAGACCGCGCTGACCAGCCACCAGCGTGCGCAGAAGGCGATCGAGGGCGGCTACTTCAAGAGCCAGATCGTCCCGGTGCCGCTGCCGAGCCGCAAGGGCCCGACGCAGTTCGACACCGACGAGCACGTGCGCTTCGACGCGAAGATGGAAGACATGGCCAAGCTCAAGCCCGCCTTCCTGAAGGAGAACGGCACGGTGACGGCCGGCAATGCCTCCGGCATCAACGACGCCGCCGCGGCCGTGGTGCTGATGGAGAAGGGGGAGGCGGCGCGCCGCGGCCTGAAGCCGATGGCGCGCATCGTGGCCTACGCCTTCGCCGGCGTCGACCCGAACTACATGGGCATCGGGCCCGTGCCGGCCTCGCGCAAGGCGCTGGAGAAGGCAGGCCTCAAGGCTTCGGACATGGACGTGATCGAGGCCAACGAGGCCTTTGCCGCGCAGGCCTGCGCGGTCTCGCAGGACCTCGGCCTCGACCCAGCGAAGGTGAACCCCAACGGCTCCGGCATCTCCCTCGGCCACCCGATCGGCGCCACCGGCGCGCTGATCACCGTCAAGGCGCTGTACGAGCTGGAGCGCATCCAGGGCCGATACGCGCTGGTGACCATGTGCATCGGCGGCGGGCAGGGCATCGCCTGCATCTTCGAACGCGCCTGAGCCGAGGGCGCATTCATTCTTGCTATAATCTTTGGATTGCCTGAATGACAGCGATGTCGATCAGGGGCTCTTAGCTCAGTTGGTAGAGCAGCGGACTCTTAATCCGTAGGTCGAGTGTTCGAGTCACTCAGGGCCCACCAAAATTACCGCGCCAACGCTGAAAAGCCCGCCATCCAAAGATGGCGGGCTTTTTTCTTTGGAGGCGGTTTGGGCGGGCGTCCTCAGTCCGCCGTCGCGCCGCGGGCAATATGCCCGCGTCTCCTGTCCGGCCGCAACCGGCCTCAGGCGGCCATGATCGACACGGCCTTGGTGTTGAGATAGGCCTCCATCGCCTCCGGGCCGCCCTCGGAGCCGTAGCCCGAGTCCTTGACGCCGCCGAAGGGCATCTCCGGCGAAGGCGCGGCCGGCTGGTTGATCCACAGCATGCCGACCTCGAGTTGCTGCGACAGCAGGTGCGTGTTCTTGAACGAGCGCGTGAAGGCATAGCCCGCCAGGCCGAAGGGCAGGCGGTTGGCCTCGGCGATGGCTTCCTCCAGCGTGTCGAAGCCGCGGATGGCAGCGACCGGGCCGAACGGCTCGTTGTTGAACACGTCGGCTTCCAGCGGCACGTCGGTCAGCACGGTGGGGGCGAAGAAATTGCCGACCGAACCGATGCGCTCGCCACCGGTCGCGACTTTCGCGCCCTTGCTCCGTGCGTCGTCCAGGACCTGGGCCATGGCCGTGAGGCGGCGCGCATTGGCCAGCGGCCCGAGGGTCGTGCCCTCGGCCAGGCCGTCGCCCAGCTTGAGGCCTTCGGCATGCTTGACCAGCGCTTGCGCGAATTCGGCCTTGATGCTGTTGTGCACCAGGAAGCGCGTCGGCGAGATGCACACCTGCCCAGCGTTGCGGAACTTGGCGCCGCCCGCGGCCTTGACGGCCAGGGCGACGTCGGCATCGTCCGCGACGATCACCGGCGCGTGGCCGCCCAGTTCCATCGTGGCGCGCTTCATGTGCTGGCCGGCCAGGGCGGCGAGCTGCTTGCCCACCGGGGTGGAGCCGGTGAAGGTGACCTTGCGGATGATCGGATGCGCGATCAGGTAGCTGGAGATCTCGGCGGGGTTGCCGAACACCAGGCCCACCGTGCCGGGCGGCACGCCGGCGTCGACGAAGGCCTGCAGCAGGGCCGCGGGCGAGGCCGGCGTCTCTTCGGGCGCCTTCGCCAGGAAGGAGCAGCCGGTGGCCAGCGCGGCACCCAGCTTGCGCACGACCTGGTTGATGGGGAAGTTCCAGGGCGTGAAGGCGGCCACGGGCCCGACCGGCTCCTTGATCACCAGTTGCTGCGCCGCCAGGTTGCGCGATGGCACGATGCGCCCGTAGACGCGGCGGCCTTCGTCGGCGAACCATTCGATGATGTCGGCGCCTGCGAGCACCTCGACGCGCGCCTCGGCGAAGGGCTTGCCCTGCTCCAGCGTCAGCAGGCGGGCGATCTCGGGCGCGCGCTCGCGCAGCAGGCCGGCGGCCTTGCGCATGGTGGCCGCGCGCTCGTTGGCAGGGATCTTGCGCCAGGCCTGGAAGCCGCGCTGCGCGGCCTCCAACGCACGGTCCAGGTCGGCGATGCCGGCGTGCGCGACCTTGCCGATGGGCTTGCCGGTGGCCGGGTTGACGACGTCCAGGGTCTTGCCGCTCGCGGCGTCGCACCATTCGCCATTGATCAGGAGGCGGGTGTCAACGTAGCTCGATGTGCTCATGTCGGTCCTTGGGTTCTTTCAGGGGGATGTTGATGCCGGATTCGGACGGGAGCGGGCGCGAGGCCGTCCCGTGCGCCATTGTCGCCCGACGCGGCGGGTCGCCCCCGCGAGCGGGGCAAAGCCCCTCGCGCCTGGCCTCCACATGGAGGTCGCGGACGCAAAAAAGCCCGCCTCGGGGGAGGCGGGCTTTGCAGGAAGATCGACGCTTCAGCGGCTCGGCTTGAAGGCGCGGCGCTGCCCGTCGCGGGGCACGAAGGACTTGGCGCCACCGTGCGCGCCGCCGTGGCCGCGAGGGGTACCAGCGCCAGCGCCGGCGCGCGGCGCGCTGTCACCCCAGCCCGGCTTTCGGCCGTAGCTACCGGCCTCGTCACGGCCCCTGCCCTGCGCCTGGCCCGGGGCCTGGCTCTGGAAGCCACGCGAAGGCGCGTGGCTGCGCGGCGCCGGGCCGCGATCATTGAAGCCGCTGGCATTCGCATAGCCGGCGCGCGGGCCGCCGAACTTGCGGTCGCGCGAATGGTTCTCGCGGTTCTCGCGGCCGCGGCCGCCGAAGTCGCCCGGCGGACGACCCTGCGGGAAGCGCTGCTGCGGCTCCAGGCCGGGGATCACCTCGGCCGTGAAGGGCTGGCGGCTGTAGGCCTCGATGTCGAAGATCTTGCGGCGATCGCGGAACTCGGCAAAGGTCACGGCCAGGCCGTCGCGCCCGGCCCGGCCGGTGCGGCCGATACGGTGCGTATAGTCCTCCGCCTTCATCGGCAGGCCGAAGTTGAAGACGTGGGTGATGGTCGGCACGTCGATGCCGCGCGCGGCCACGTCGGTGGCCACCAGGATCTGCACCTGGCCCTGACGCAGCGCCATCAGCCGGCGATTGCGCAGGCCCTGGCTCAGCGCGCCGTGGAGCGCCACGGCGCTGAAACCGCCCTGCTGCAGGTCGGCGGCGAGGCCGTCGCATTCCACCTGCGTGCTGCAGAAGACGATGGCCTGGTTGATGCTGGTGTCGCGGAGCCAATGGTCGAGCAGCTTGCGCTTGTGCTGAGCGTTGTCGCTCCAGAACAGCACCTGCTTGATGTTGACGTGCTTCTCCTGGGGGGTATCGATGGTCACGCGCTGCGGCTCGCGCATCACGCGCTGCGCCAGTTGCTGGATGCGCGACGCGAAAGTGGCGCTGAACATCATGGTCTGCTGGCGCTCGATGGTGAGCTGGTTGATCTCGGCCAGGTCGTCGGCAAAGCCGAGGTCGAGCATCCGGTCGGCCTCGTCGACCACCAGGAACTTGACCTGGTCGAGCTTGATCTGCATCGAGCGCTGCAGGTCCAGCAACCGGCCAGGCGTGGCGACCACGAGATCGGCGTTCTGCAGGCGGGCGATCTGCAGCTGATAGGGCATGCCGCCAACCACATTGGCGATACGCAGACCGCGGCAGTGCTTCACCAGGTCGATCGCGTCGTGCGCCACCTGCTGGGCCAACTCGCGCGTGGGGCACAGCACCAGTGCGCCGGGGGTGGCGGCCTTGAAGTGGCGCGGGTTGGTCGGGTCCTTGCGCTTGCTCTTCTTGGACGGCGCTTCACCGCGGGCAGCGGCCTCTGCGGCTTGGCGCTGGTGCTCGGCCTTCGCGGCGGCCGCGGCTTCGGCCTGGCGCTGCAGCAGCGTGTGCAGCACGGGCAGCAGGAAGGCGGCGGTCTTGCCGCTGCCGGTCTGGCTGGAGACCATCAGGTCGACGAAGCGGGCGGCACCGTCGGTCCCGCCGATGGCGCCCATGGCGCGGGGAATCGCCTGCGCCTGCACGGCGGTCGGCTGGGTGAAGCCGAGGTCCTCGACGGCGGCGATCAGTTCGCTGGCCAGGCCCATCTGGACGAAGCCGTTGGGCTGCTTCGTCTCGGCAGGTGCGACGGCGTCGAGTGCCTCGAGCACTTCGGAAGCCTCGGTGTGGGGGATGGAAGTCGATTCGCCGCGAACAGCGGCGAAGTCATCGGATTGCACAGGCACGAACTCGCCCTGCGCTTCAAAAGCGTCGGTCATTGAAAAATCCAAGTGCGGGCGCCGCCGTGAGCGGCACCCCGTCGGGTGGCGAAAACATCAACCATCCAACGACATTTCAGCCTGGGCTTTCGCCTGGGCTGCGGCCCATTCGTGTGGGCGCGGTGTGCAAGATAGGGAGATGCAAGAAGCGCTCTGGGCACCTGCTTGAAAGGGCTACCCGAAAGCGAAGCCGTCGATTATTGCATGACTTCGGGGTTTTCACCTAATCCCGCAGCCGCAGGAAGGTGTCGCGGTAGTGCGCCAGCTCCTCGATCGACTCGTGCACGTCGGCCAGGGCGGTATGGGCCTGCTGCTTCTTGAAGGCGTTGTAGGCAGCCGGCTTCCAGCGCTTGGCGAGCTCCTTGAGCGTGCTGACGTCCAGGTTGCGGTAGTGGAAGTACGCCTCCAGCCTGGGCATGAACTTGACCAGGAAGCGCCGGTCCTGGCCGATGGTGTTGCCGCACATCGGCGAGCCGTTCTTCGGGATATAGCGCGCAATGAATTCAAGCAACTGCTGCTCGGCCGCCGCCTCGTCCAGCGTGGAGGCCTTGACCTTGTCGATCAGCCCGCTGCGGCCGTGCGTGCCCTTGTTCCAGGAGTCCATGCCGTCGAGCACCGCGTCGCTCTGGTGGATCACCAGCACCGGACCGTCGATGCGCGGAGTGAGGTCGGGGCCGGTCACGACCACGGCAATCTCGAGCAGGCGCTCCTTCTCGGGGTCCAGGCCGCTCATCTCGCAGTCGAGCCAGACGAGGTTCTGGTCGCTCTTCTTGAGGGTGGCGGCGGTCGCGGCTGCGGTCGTGACGATGGAATCGGGCATCGGCCGATTGTCGTCGATGACCTTGAGCGCGAGTGGGCATGCCTGCGGGCTAAACTCGCTGCGCCATGGTCGCTCCCCTGCCCGCTTCGCTGCTGCTCACCCTCGCCTTCGCGCTCGCGCTGGTCGCGGGCCTGATCGTGAAATTCTGGCTGGCCACGCGGCAGATCCGCCATGTGGCGCGCCACCGCGACGCGGTGCCCCCCGCCTTCGCGCAGGCCATCACGCTCTCCGCACACCAGAAGGCGGCCGACTACACGATCGCCAAGACCCGCTTCGGCTTGCTCGAGATGGTCTGGGGCGCGATGGTGCTGCTGGGCTGGACCTTGCTGGGCGGGCTCAACCTGCTCAACGAACTGCTGCTCGACGCGCTGGGCGGCGGCATGTGGCAGCAGCTCGCGCTGATCGCCGCATTCGCGCTGATCGGCGGGCTGCTCGAGCTGCCCTTCACCTTGTGGCAGACCTTCCGGCTCGAGGAACGCTTCGGCTTCAACAAGATGACCTGGCGGCTCTGGCTGGCCGACGGCATCAAGGCGCTGCTGCTGGGCGCGGTGATCGGCCTGCCGATCGCCGCGCTGATCCTCTGGTTGATGGGTGCGGCCGGCCGCCTGTGGTGGCTGTGGGCCTGGGGCGCATGGATGGGCTTCAACCTGCTGCTGATGCTCGTCTACCCGACCTTCATCGCGCCGATCTTCAACAAGTTCCAGCCGCTGGACGATGCCACGCTCAAGGCCCGCGTCACCGCGCTGATGCAGCGCTGCGGCTTCGCGGCCAAGGGCTTGTTCGTGATGGACGGCAGCACGCGCAGCGCGCATGCCAACGCCTACTTCACCGGCTTTGGCGCCAGCAAGCGCGTGGTCTTCTACGACACGCTGCTGCGCCAGCTCAACGCGGGCGAGGTGGAGGCGGTGCTCGCGCACGAACTGGGACACTTCAAGCACCGGCATGTGCTCAAGCGCATGGCCGCGATGTTCGCGCTGAGCCTGGCCGGCTTCGCGCTGCTGGGCTGGCTGTCCGGCCATACCTGGTTCTATACCGGGCTGGGCGTGCAGCCCAACATGGCGGCGCCCAACGATGCGCTGGCGATCCTGCTGTTCATGCTGGCGGTGCCGGTGTTCGGCTTCTTCGTCGCGCCGCTGCCGGTCCTCATTTCGCGCCGGCACGAGTTCGAGGCCGACGCCTATGCGATCGCCCAGACCAACGGCGCCGACCTGTCGCGGGCGCTGCTCAAGCTCTACCAGGACAACGCCTCGACGCTCACGCCCGACCCCGTGTTCGTCAAGTTCTACTACTCGCACCCGCCCGCCACCGAGCGCCTCGCGCGCATGGCGGCGGCCTGAAAAGGTGTGAACGAACCCGCCGGATTCATTCACACCTTCCGACCCCTGGAAAGACGATCATGACCAGCATGTTGAAGCCCATCGACTGGAAGACGAAGACGCGGCGCGCGCTGAGCGCGACGGAGATCGTGTCCCACCTGGCCCGGGTGGACGGATGGAAGCTCACCGGCGACGGCGCCGATGTCGCGATCGAGAAGACCTTCAGCTTCGCAAACTACTTCGAGACCATCGCCTTCGTGAACGCGCTGGCGCTGGTTGCGCACAAGCAGGACCACCATCCCGACCTCTCGGTCCACTACAACCGCTGCGTGGTGCGCTTCAACACGCACGACGTGGGTGGCCTCTCGGCCACGGACTTCGACTGCGCAGCGCAGGCGGATGCCCTGCTGGCTGCCTGAGCCGATGGGCCGCGCCCTTGGCTAAGCCCGCGCGCCCCCGGCCGGGCGGCGATGCCCACGGGCACACGGCACGGCGCGACGGGCTCGTCGTCGCCAGCCACGGCCGCCATTGCGTGGTCGAGACGCCCGAGGGCGAGCGCGTCATCTGCCATCCGCGCGGCAAGAAGAGCCTGGCCGTGGTCGGTGACCGGGTGCGGTGGCAGGCCAGCGAGGACGAGGGCACCATCGAAGAGCTGCAGCCGCGCAAGAACCTGTTCTACCGGCAGGACGAGATCCGCACCAAGTCCTTTGCGGCCAACCTCGACCAGGTGCTGATCCTGATCGCGGCCGAGCCGGAGTTCTCGGAAACGCAGCTGGCGCGCTCGCTGATCGCGGCGGCAGCCGAGCGCATCGCCCCGATCATCGCGCTCAACAAGAGCGACGTGGTGGCGTCTTTCGAGCGGGCCTGGGAGCGGCTCGCGCCCTACCGCCGCATGCACCACGGCGTGCTGCCGCTGTCTCTCAAGGCCTCGCCCGAGGTCGATCGCGCGACCCTGATGAAGCTGCTGGCGGGCAAGACCACCCTGGTGCTCGGCCCCTCCGGAGTGGGCAAGAGCACGCTGACCAACCTGCTGGTGCCCAGCGCCCGTGCCACGACAGCGGAAATCTCGCAGGCGTTGAATTCGGGCAAGCACACCACGACCAGCACCACCTGGTACTGGGTGGACGAGGCGCGCAGCACCGCGCTGATCGATTCGCCGGGCTTCCAGGAATTCGGGCTGAACCACATCGAGCCGATGCAGCTCGCGTCACTGATGCCCGACATCGCCGAGCACGCCGGCGAGTGCAAGTTCTACAACTGCACGCATCTCCACGAGCCGGGCTGCGGCGTGATCGCGCAGGTGAGCTCGCCGGGCCACCCGGGCTCGATCAGCCCCTCGCGCTATCGCATCTATGGCGAGCTGTTCGCCGAACTGAGCCAGCCCCGCCACCGATGAAAGTGCTGCTGTACTCCCATGTCTTCCATCCCTCGGTCGGCGGCGTCGAGACCGTGTCGCGTGCACTGGTCGAAGGCTTCGTGGCTCGCGGCATCGACTGCAAGGTGGTCACGCAGACGGCGACCCGGGAGGTCGAGGTCTTTCCCTTCGAGGTGATCCGCCAGCCCTCGAGCCGGCGCGTACGGGAGCTGCTGCGCTGGGCCGACGTGGTGCTGTTCAACGGCGCCACCATGGCGCTGCAGCCCTGGGTACTGCTCTACCGCAAGCCATTCGTCTGGGTCCACGTGGGCTACCAGGCCAGTTGCATCGATGGCGCTGGTTGGGTCGACGGCAAGCCTGCACCGCTGTCGCCGTTCGCTTCCTTTCTTTTTCATGCGCGCCGCAGCGGCTACGCAAGGGGCGTGAAGGAGGGCCTGAAGCTGCTGCTGCGCCGCGCCGTCGCCAAGTTCGGCGTGACGCGCAACGTTGCCATCACCGAGTGGATGAACCAGGCCCTGCCGCTACCGCGGCAGGTGCAGATCTACAACCCCTTTCCGATCGAGCGCTTCCGCGCAGCGGACCGCGAGGGGGCCGAGTACGAGTTCTTCTACATGGGCAGGCTGGTGCAGGAGAAAGGCGTGGACGTCCTGGTCCGCGCCTTCGCGAGGCTGCACCAGCGCCACGCCGGACGGCCGCGCCTGCTGCTGATCGGCGACGGCAGCGCGCGAGCACAGGTCGAGCGCCTGGTCGCAGAGCTGGGCATCGCATCGTCGGTACGCTTCGTCGGCGCGCAATCCGGCGAAGGCCTGGTCGAATGGGTCGCGAAGGGCATGATCGGCGTGATCCCCTCGGTGTGGTACGAGCCCATGGGCGGCGTCGCGGTGGAGTTGCTGGCGGCCGGCAAGAGCCTCATCGTGTCGGCCCAGGGCGGATTGGCCGAATGCGTGGGCGATGCCGGCCTGACCTTCCCGAATGGTGACCACGAAGCCCTGGCCGCTCAGATGCAGCGCGTGCTGGACGATCCGGCCCTGCGCGCCACGCAGGCAGCGAAGGCGCGCGAGCGCGCCGGGAGCTTCATGCCGGGACGCTTCGTCGGCCAGTACATCGAGCTACTCGAGGGGATCGCTCGCAAGGCCTGAGCGCCCGGCCGGGTTTCAACCCAGGATGTCCGAGAGCGCCTCGACCAGCACGCCGCACTGCTCGCGCGTGCCGACGCTGATGCGCAGGTACTGCGCGATGCGCGGCTGGTCGAAATGCCGCACCAGCACCGCACGTGTGCGCAGCGCCGATGCCAGTGCCGCCGCATCGTGCGCGGGATGGCGCACGAACAGGAAATTGGCCTGCGAGGGCAGCACCTCGAAGCCGAGGTCCTCGAGTTGCAGGGCCAAGCCCTCGCGGATGTCCATGACTTGGTGCCGCGTATGGGCGAACCACGCCTCGTCCGCCAGCGCAGCGATCGCGCCGGCACTGGCGAGACGATCGATCGGATAGGAATTGAAACTGTTCTTGACCCGCTGCAGCGCCTCGATCAGCTGAGCCTGTCCGCAGGCGAAACCCACGCGCAGCCCGGCCAGCGACCGCGACTTGGACAGGGTCTGCACCACCAGCAGGTTTGGATGTCGCTCGATCAGCGGCAGCGCGCTCTCGCCGCCGAAATCCACATAGGCCTCGTCCACCAGCACCACGTGCCGCGGGCATGCTTCGAGCAGCCGCGCGACGCTGTCGAGCGGCAGGCCGGTGCCTGTCGGCGCGTTGGGATTCGCGATCACGATGCCGCCGCAGCCGGTTGCGGCGCGTGCGGCCATCGCGGGGACGTCGATGCGCAGCCCGGCATCGACTGGCTGCAGCTCGCAGGCAATGCCGTAGAGCTGCGCATAGACGCGATAAAAGCTGTAGGTGACGTCAGGGATCAAGAGCGGCTCGGCCTGCTGGAAGAAGGCGAAGAAGGCGTGGGCCAGTACCTCGTCGGAACCGTTGCCTGCGAACACCTGCGAGCCATGCAGCCCATGGCGCGCGGCAATGGCTTCGCGCAGCGCGACCGATTCGGGATCGGGATAGCGCTCGAGCCCCTCGGAAGCCGCGGACTGGATGGCGTCGAACACCTGCGGCGACGGCCCGAAGGGGTTCTCGTTGGTGTTGAGCTTGACCAGCTTCGCGATGCGCGGCTGCTCGCCCGGCACATAGGGTTCGAGCGCCGCGATGCGCGGGCTCCAGAAGCTGGGCGCGGTGCTCAAGGGGATCGATCCGATCGAGCTCAACCCAACAGGCGCGCCAGGGTGAGCAGCGCCAGCAGCACCATCCACATCACGACCGAGCGCCAGACCAGGCCGACCACGCTGCGCAGATGCGCCGGCTCGGGCTCGCGCCCCGGGGTGCTGCCGCTGTCGAGGCCGCGTGCCCCAGCGAGCGGGTCGCCGGCCTGCGCCCGCGACAACGGATCGGTCAGCGGCACCGGGCTGAGCACGCCACCGCCGAGCCGCACATTGACTGCGCCCGAGGTCGCGGCCAGGATCACGCCGTCGTTCCCGTTGGGAAAGCGCCGGGCATCGTTGCGCCAGCAGTCGATCGCCTCCTCGAAGCTGCCGACTACGGCAAAGCCAATGGCCGTGATGCGCGCGGGCAGCCAGTCGATCAGTGACCAGGCCTGGTCGGCAGCCTCCTGGACCCAGATGCTGGAGGGCTGGACCGAGGCGTTGTTCTTGTGCGCCCAGTAGCGCGCGACGAACTCGCTCATGCGGTAGAACACGGCCCCGGCCGGTCCGAGCCCGAAGGCGGCAAGGATCGAGAACCAGGCCAGCACGCCGAACACATGGCGGTGCGCCGCGATCACCGAGTGCTCGATCACATGCCGCACGATCTCGCTGCGGGGCAGGTCCGCCGCATCCACGCGCTGCCAGTGGGCCAGCAGCGAGCGGGCCAGTGCCTCGTCGCCCACGTCCAGAGCGTCGCGGATGCCGGTGAAATGGTGGCTGAACTGCCTGAAGCCGAGCGTGACGTAGAGCACCGCCACGCTCCACAGGACGGCGAAAGGCAGGCCCAGCGTGAGCGCCAGCAGCCAGTGCACCCCAAGAGCGAGCACCGTCGGCACCAGCACCGCGAGCCCCCAGGCAACCCAACCGTGGTGCGGCTTGCCGGCGTCGAAATTGCGGCTGGTCCAACGGGTCCATGCCAGGACGCCGCCATATACCGGGTTGTGATAAGCGAGCGGCCGCACCTGCTCGATCAGCAAAGCGCACAGGATCGCGAAGAAGCTCATCCGTCGATGATAGCGAGTGGTCCCCTGGCGCCCCCGAGCTCCCGCACCGCTGGGTTAGGCCGCCAGGAAGCGGTAGAGGTTGCGCAGCATGCCGGCCGTCGCACCCCAGACATAGCGCTCGTGCGCACCGTCCTGGTAGGGCATCGAGAACCACTCGCGCGACTGGAGTTGGTCGTCGACCAAGGCGTGGCGGCGGTGGTTCGCCGGGTTCATCAGATAGGCCAGCGGGACCTCGAAGGCTTGCGCGACCTCGTAGGGGTTGAGGGTCAGCTCGAAGTCCGGGTGCACCAGCCCGACCACCGGCGTCACGATGAAGGAGGTGACCGTCGTGTAGGTGGGCAGCGCCCCCAGGACCTCGATGTACTCGGCCGAGAGGCCAACCTCTTCCCATGCTTCGCGGAGGGCCGCGGCCGCGATGTTGGCATCCTCGGGGTCTACCCGGCCGCCGGGGAAGGCCACTTGGCCCGAATGGGTGGACAGGTTGGCGGTGCGCTCGGTCAGGAGCACGGTGGGCTCCTCGCGCATCACGATCGGCACCAGCACAGCGGCCGCGGCCGGCACGCGGCTCGTCAGGCGCGGCTCGCGCCGCAGTTCGGGCGTCCAGGCGGGCGGGGCGGCGAAGCGCGCACGCAGGGCCTGGGCATCGAAACGGATCTGCGGAACAGCGGGGAGCGCGGAGTCGACGCCGACCACCGGTACCTGGCGCGGGTCGAAGGACCGCAGCGCCGACGGCAAGACGGCATTGACGTTCTCTTCAACAGGGGCGGCGCGCATGGGAGGTGGAGGAGTGGTCAAGTCGGATCTGGAGAGTAAAACGCAAAACGGCGCAGCGGATGACAGGCGACACCACGACAAAAATCACGGTCCCCCTGATTCATCGAGGCACCAACGCAAAAAGCCGCCCTGAGTGGCGGCTTTTTGCACGGCAGGAGGCACTCTTTACTGAGCTGCTGCTGCGGAGGACTTGCCGGGGAGCTTTTCCTTGATGCGCGCCGAACGGCCGCTGCGCTCGCGCAGGTAGTACAGCTTGGCGCGGCGCACATCGCCGCGGCGCTTGACTTCGATGCCGGCAATCAGCGGGCTGTACGTCTGGAAGGTGCGCTCGACGCCTTCGCCGCTGGAGATCTTGCGCACCGTGAAGCCGCTGTTGAGGCCGCGATTGCGCTTGGCGATCACCACGCCTTCGTAGGCCTGCACGCGCTTGCGGTTGCCTTCGACGACATTCACGCTGACGATGACCGTGTCACCGGGCATGAAATCGGGAATCTTCTTGCCGAGCCGGGCGATTTCTTCCTGCTCGAGGGTCTGGATGAGGTTCATGGCTTTCCTGGATTCGATCGTGCACGCGCTACACAAGGGGCGTCTGCAGCCTGAGAGGCTGGGCCGACGCGGCCGGCAGAGGATCGGGGAACCGAGAATTATAGCTTTTTCGCAAGCGCCTTTTCGTCCGCCGCGCTCAGACGGCCAGCCGCACGCGCCGCATCTACCAACTCGGGCCGCTTCTGCAGCGTGATCGCGAGCCGCTGGTCACGCCGCCAGCGCTCGATCTGCTCATGGTGGCCCGAGAGCAGGACCGCCGGCACGCCCTGCCCTTTCCATTGCTCGGGGCGGGTGTAGTGGGGACAGTCGAGCAGCCCGTCCAGCGCCGGGTTGAAGCTGTCCTGGAGGTGGCTCGCCTCATCGCCGAGCACGCCGGGCTGCAGCCGGGCCACCGCATCCAGCAGGGCCATGGCGGGAATTTCGCCGCCCGAGAGCACGAAATCGCCCAGGCTGAGCTGGTGCGTCACCCGGGCGTCGATGAAGCGCTGGTCGATGCCCTCATAGCGGCCGCATACCAGGACCGCCCCATCACCCGCAGCCCAGTGCTCGACAGCCCTGTGCCGCAGGACCTCGCCCATCGGCGAGAACATGACGACGGGCGCCGTGGCCCCGCGCGCGGCGAGCGCAGCATCCAGGCAGGCCGACAGCGGCTCGGCCATCATGACCATTCCAGGCCCGCCGCCGAAAGGCCGGTCGTCCACGCGACGGTAGTTGCCCTCGGCGAAATCGCGCGGGTTCCACGGCACGACCTCGATCTGCCCCGTTTCGAAGGCACGCCGCGTCACGCCAGTCGCGAGGAAGGTCGCGAACAGCTCGGGGAACAAGGTGATGACATCGAAGCGCATGGGCGCTGACGGTGCGGCTCAGTAGTCCGGCTGCCAGTCGACGGTGATCAGCCGTCCCGACAGGTCCACCTTGTCGATGAAAGCAGAGACGAAGGGGATCATTCGCTCGACGGGCTTGCCGTTCTCCAGCGCCTCCAGAACCAGCGTGGTCTGTGGGCCGCTGGCGAGCATCTCGCGAACCGTGCCGAGAGTCACGCCTTCCCGATTCACGACTGGAAGGCCGATCAGGTCGACCCAGTAGTACTCGTCCTGCGCAGCGGTCGGAAAGCTTGAACGAGGCACGAACACACGCGCGCCACGCAGCGCCTCGGCCGCGTTGCGGTCGGGCACGTCTTCGGAGGAGGCGACGATGCAGTCGGAATGTTCCTTGGCCTCGCGGATGGTCAACCGGAAGGCGCCGGTGGACTTGCCGCCGGGCGGCTGCAGGAACCAGCGCTTGGAGGAGAAAAGCGCCTCGGGCTGGGCGCTGTGGGGCAGGACCTTGAACCAGCCCTTGATACCCCAGGCATCGGCGATGCGCGCCACTTCGATCGCATCCGCCGGCAGTTCGGCGGCTTCGAGCGTGGGCAGCATCGCCGGAGCAGGCGGCTTAGGCGGCCGCCTTGGGGGCCGCGGCGGCGGCCTGCTTGATCAGGCGTGTGACAGTGGGCGAGGCCTGCGCGCCAACACCCTGCCAGTAGGCCAGGCGATCCTGCGCGATGCGGATGCCTTCCTCGTTGTCCTTGGCGGTAGGGTTGTAGAAGCCCAGGCGCTCGATGAATCGGCCATCGCGGCGCACGCGCTTGTCCGACACGACGATGTTGAAGAACGGACGACCTTTGGAGCCGCCGCGGGAGAGTCGGATCACGACCATGATTTATCCTTCGGGTGGTGCAACGAACACTGAAAACGGTTCGCCCACGGAGTTCTTCCAGCGTCGAGACACGCGACATAGCCACCCGGCCAGCGCACGCTGAAAAGCCGGCGATTATAGCCCGAGGGATATTCCTCACCATTCCCGGCCTGTGCCGGACCTTTCGAATGACCGCCATCCGACCCAGCCGCGACGAAGACATCCCCGCGATCACCTCCATCTACGCCCACCATGTGCTGCACGGCACCGGTACCTTCGAGACCGAGCCGCCCACGGCTGCCGACATGGCGGCACGGCGAGCCGACGTGTTGGCCAGGAAGCTGCCCTACCTGGTGGCCGAGCGGGACAGCGAACTGCTGGGCTTTGCCTACTGCAACTGGTTCAAGCCGCGCCCCGCCTATCGCTTCTCGGCCGAGGATTCAATCTACCTGGCCGAGGCCGCGCGCGGCCAGGGACTGGGGGCCAGGTTGCTCGCTGCATTGATCGAGGCTGCCGAGTCGGCGGGCGTGCGCAAGCTGATCGCGGTGATCGGCGACTCTGCCAACGCCGGCTCGATCGGCGTGCACCGCGCGCAGGGCTTCGAGCACGTGGGCGTGCTGAAGAACTGCGGCTGGAAGTTCGGCCAATGGCGCGACGTGGTCCTGATGGACAAGGTGCTGGGCGAAGGCAGCGCGACGAGCCCCGAATGAAGAACAAGACGGTAGCCGCCTGGCTCGCCTTCCTCGGCGGTCCGCTGGGCCTGCATTGCTTCTACCTGCGCGGCTTCGGCAGCACGCTCGGCTGGCTGCTTCCCATCCCGACAGCCCTCGGGCTCTACGGCATCGAGCGCGTGCGCCTCTACGGCGTGGACGACGCCTGGAGCTGGCTGCTGCTGCCGCTGCTGGGCTTCACGATCGCGGGCTGTGCCCTCACTGCCATCGTCTACGGCTTGATGACGCCAGAAAAATGGAATGCCCGCTACAACGCCGGCGCTGCGTCCGATGCCCAGCCCGGACGCAGCAACTGGCTCACCATCGGGGCCGTCGTACTGGCCCTGTTCTTCGGCAGCACCATCCTGATGGCCAGCATCGCCTTCAGCTTCCAACGCTTCTTCGAGCATCAGATCGAAGAGGGGCGCCGGATCTCCCAGTAGGCCGCGATCAGAAAATCTGCAAGCCGAGCCAGTAGGCGATGGCTGCCACGAAGGCCGAT
This sequence comes from Variovorax sp. RA8, assembly GCF_901827175.1. Lineage (NCBI taxonomy): Bacteria > Pseudomonadati > Pseudomonadota > Betaproteobacteria > Burkholderiales > Comamonadaceae > Variovorax > Variovorax sp. RA8. The sequence goes on from NZ_LR594662.1 coordinate 4,911,537, forward strand.
GCCGGAATCGTGAAGACCCAGGCCCAGACGATGGTCCCTGCCACCCCCCAGCGCACCGCGCTGGCGCGCTGCGTCGAGCCCACGCCGACGATGGCGCCGGTGATGGTGTGCGTGGTCGACACCGGGATGCCCAGCGCGGTCGCGAGGAAGAGCGTCAACGCCCCGCCGGTTTCGGCGCAGAACCCGCCCACCGGCTTGAGCTTGGTGATCTTCTGGCCCATGGTCTTGACGATGCGCCAACCGCCGAACATGGTGCCCAGCGCGATCGCTGCATAGCAGCTCGCCACAGTCCAGGCCGGTGGTGCCTCCGCGCTGGCGGCGGAGTAGCCGGTCGCGATCAGCAGCATCCAGATGATGCCGATGGTCTTCTGCGCATCATTGCCGCCGTGGCCCAGGCTGTAGGCGCCGGCAGAGACCAATTGCAGCGTGCGGAACCACCGGTCCACGCGCGAGGGCGTCGAGCGGCGGAAGGCCCACGCGACCAGCACCATCATGATCGAGCCGAGCAGGAAGCCCAGCAAGGGCGACACGAAGATGAAAGCCACCGTCTTCCAGATCCCCGCGGCGATGAGAGCGCCGGCACCGGCCTTGGCGATCACCGCGCCCACGATGCCGCCGATCAGCGCATGCGACGAGCTGCTGGGAATGCCGTAATACCAGGTGAGAAGGTTCCAGCTGATGGCGCCCACCAGCGCCCCGAAGACCACGTGAACGTCAACCACGCCCGGCTGCACGATGCCCTTGCCGACGGTCGCCGCCACGCTGAGGTGGAAGACGAAGACCGCGACCAGGTTGAAGAAGGCGGCGAACACCACCGCGTGCCCGGGCTTGAGCACGCCGGTGGACACGACCGTGGCGATCGAATTCGCCGCGTCGTGGAAGCCGTTCATGAAGTCGAATGCGATGGCCAGCGCGACCAGCACCACCACCACCCAGAGGGCGACCTGGACCGATTCCATTCGGCGCCGCGCTCAGGAATTCTCGAGGACGATGCCCTCGATCACATTGGCCACATCCTCGCACTTGTCGGTGATCCGCTCGAGCAGCTCGTAGATCGCCTTGAGCTTGATGACCTCGCGCACGTCCGGCTCCTCGCGAAACAGCTTGCTCATGGCGCTGCGCAGCACGCGGTCGGCGTCGGATTCAAGGCGGTCGATCTCCTCGCAGGTCTTGAGTGCGGCTTCGGCCGTCGCCGGCTCGCTCACCTTGCCGAGAAGCTTGACCGCGTCCTTCACCCGTTCGCAGCACTTCGTGCTCAGGGCGGTGAGGCGGGTGATCTCCTCGGTCATGTGGCGCACGTCGTACAGCGCCATGGTTTCGGCCGAGTCCTGGATCAGGTCGGCCACGTCGTCCATCGTGTTGATCAGCTTGTGGATCTGCTCGCGGTCGATGGGCGTGATGAAGGTCTTGTGGATGAGCCGATTGACATCATGCGTCACGCGGTCCGCGGCGCGTTCGGCGTTGTCCACGTCGCGGTTGTACTGCTCGCGCAAGTGCAGGTCGTTGTAGTTGCCCACCAGTTGCTCGAAGGCGCGCGCGGCTTCGACGATGCGATCGGCGTGCTGATCGAACATCTCGAAGAAATTCCCCTCGCGGGGCAGCAGCTTGCCGAACATGGCGATCTCCTGGGTTCTCGGCTATCACCAACCCGTGACGCCATCATGAAAAAAACCTGGCAAGTGTAATGGGCACGCATCGCCGAAGCGGGCTCAGAGCCGCTCGACGCGCTGGCCGGCCACCCGCGCGAGTTGGGCTGCCGAGACCAGGGCCGGCGCGATCTCGGCCAGTGGCAGCAGCACGAAGGCGCGCTCGCCCATGCGCGGATGCGGCAGTGTCAGTACCGCGCTCTGCATCGTGGTGTCGCCGTGCCGCAGCAGATCGAGGTCGAGGGTGCGCGGGGCGTTGCGGTAGGGCCGCTCGCGGCCGGCCTCGGCCTCGAGTCGCTGCAGCTCGGCCAGCAGGGCAGGCGGCGCCAGGCCGGTGCGCAGTTCGACCACGGCATTGATGAAATCGGGGCCCTGGGCCTCGAGAGGTGCGCTGCGATAGAGCGAGGAGCGCGCGGCGAGCCGGGTGCGCGGCAGGCTTGCCAAGTCGTCCATTGCCCGCCTCACCGTCGCCTGCGCGTCGCCGAGATTGGCGCCGATGGCGACGTAGGCCGGCGTTGCCGTCACGTCAATCGGCCGCAATGCTGCCGGCCTCGCCGCCGGTGCGCGGCTTGCGCCGGCGGCGGCGCTTGCGCGGTGCGGCGGCGGCGAGCTCGCCCTCAGGCGGCTGCGCCTGCTCGGCCTCGCCATCGGCCTGCGCAGCCGCAGGTGCCGCGCTGCGCGCCGGGCCGCGCTGGCGGGTTCTCTTGTGCTGCTCGTCGCGCACCTGGTCCAGCAGGTCCTGGCGACGCACGTCGTCAGAGGTGCTGCTGAACTCCTGCCACCACTCGGCGATCGCCTCGCTCACCTCGCCGACGTCGGCGCGCAGGCGCATGAAGTCGAAGGCCGCACGGAAGCGCGCCTGCTCGACCAGGCTGTAGGGCGTGGCGCCGCTGCGCTTGTCGAAGCGCGGCTGCATCATCCAGATCTCGCGCATGTCGGCCGCCAGCTTGCCGCGCCCCGAGACGTCGCCGATGCGCGCGTTGAACACGTCGTCGATGGCATCCTGCAAGGCTGGGAAGGAGGCCTGCGGGCGCTGGCCATGACGCCCCTCGGCGCGTTGCGCCCAGCCGTCGCGCACGTCGGCCCACAACACGCAGGCCAGCAGGAAGCTCGGCGCCACCGGCTTGCCCTCGCCCACGCGGCGGTCGGTGTCCTGCAGCGCGGCCTTGACGAAGGGCTGGTCGGCACGCTCGACGATCACGTCGAGCAACGGGTAGATGCCGCTCGCCAGGCCCAACTTGCGCAGCTGCGCGACCGTCGCCACCGCGTGGCCGGTCTGCAGCAGCTTGAGCATCTCGTCGAACAGGCGGCTCTGGGGCACATCGGCCAGCAGCTTGCTGCATTCGACCAGCGGGGTCCCGGTCTTGGGCTCCAGCGAGAAGCCCAGCGCTGCCAGCTTGGCCGAGAAGCGGATCGCGCGGATGATGCGGACCGGGTCCTCGCGGTAACGCGTGACCGGGTCGCCGATCATCCGCAGCGTGAGCTTCTTGGCGTCCTTGATGCCGTTGTGGTAGTCGACCACGATCTGGCTCGCCGGGTCGTAGTACATCGCATTGATGGTGAAGTCGCGCCGCGCGGCGTCTTCCTCCTGAGGGCCCCAGACGTTGTCGCGCAACACGCGGCCGCTGGCGTCCACCGCGTGCTTCATGCCGGCGAGCTCGCCCTTGCTGGTGCGCTCGTTGCCGGCCACCTGCTCGGCGCCGGCACTGTCCATGTAGGCGCGAAAGGTCGAGACCTCGATCACCTCGTGCTCACGCCCGCGGCCGTACACCACGTGCACGATGCGGAAGCGCCGGCCGATGATGAAGGCACGCCGGAACAGGCTCTTGACCTGCTCGGGAGTGGCGTTGGTGGCCACGTCGAAGTCCTTCGGGCGCAAGCCCAGCAGCAGGTCGCGCACCGCGCCGCCGACGACGTAGGCCTCGTAGCCGGCGTCCTGCAGCGTGGTGACCACGTTCCTGGCGCGCTCGTCCACCAGTTGGGGGTCGATGCCGTGCACGGAGGCCGGCACCTCCTGGCGCTTGCCGAAGCGGTTCTTGCCGCCAGAGCCGGCGACGCCGGACTTGCCCAGGAGTTTGTCGATGAATTTCTTGATCATTGGAAAGCTTCGGCGCGGGACGCGCCCTCATTCATTTTCGAGCATCGACCGGATCAGGGGGATCGTGATCGCGCGCTGGGTCTGCAAGGCATAGCCGTCGAGCTGCGCCAGCAGCTCCATCAGGCTGCCGAGGTCTCGGCTGAAGCGATGCAGCATGTAGTCCAGCACCTCGTCCGTCAGCATCACGCCGCGGCTGTCGGCGGCCTGGCGCAGCACGGCACGGCGCTCCGGTTCGTTCAGCACCTTCAAGTGGAACACATGGCCCCAACCCAGGCGCGTGCGCAGGTCCTCGCGCAGCGGCAGGTCGGCCGGCGGCACCGCGCCCGCCGCCACCACCCCGCGCTGCAGGCTCTGCGCGTTGACGAACCAGTTGAAGGCCGCGTGCTGCTGGACCGCCGTGTAGAGATGTACGTCGTCGAGCAGCACCGCGCCCCAGCGCTCGTCGAAGTCGGGCGGATCCGAGAGCCCCGCATGCAGCCACCCCACGCTCGCGCCCTGCTCGCGCAGGGCGCTGCGCACCGCTTCCAGCAGATGCGTCTTGCCGCTGCCGCTCTCGCCCCAGAGGTAAGTCGGCACCGGCGAATGCAGCGTGCTCGAACGCGCATCGCCCACCCACAGCCGCAGATGCCGCAGCGCGGGTTCGTTGGGACCGGCGAAGAAGCCCGCCAGTGTCGGACCGGAGGCAAGGCCGATATCGAGCGCGAGCTGCTTCATGCCGAGGCCACGGCGGGCGGCTGGAAGGACGCGGATGACGCGGTACGTGGATTCATGGGACAGGCGGAAGCGCTGCGCGACGGGCCGAGGGCGCGGGGCAACAGGGCCCTTAAAATCGTGGGGAATTCTATCGGCCCGACCGCCCCGGTTGCCGGCGTCATTCTCCTCCTCCCTTCGACCGTCACTTCTTTTTCGTCCGGCCCGCCCATGAACTCCACCCCGCCCACCCCGCTCAGCTACAAGGATGCCGGCGTCGACATCGATGCCGGCGACGCGCTGGTCGACCGCATCAAGCCGCTGGCCAAGAAGACGATGCGCGAGGGCGTGCTGGCCGGCATCGGCGGCTTCGGCGCCCTGTTCGAGGTACCCAAGCGCTACAAGGAGCCGGTGCTGGTGAGCGGCACCGACGGCGTGGGCACGAAGCTCAAGCTGGCCTTCGAGTGGCACATGCACGACACCGTCGGCATCGACCTGGTGGCCATGAGCGTCAACGACGTGCTGGTGCAGGGTGCCGAGCCGCTGTTCTTCCTCGACTACTTCGCCTGCGGCAAGCTCGATGTGGACACGGCCGCGGCAGTGGTCGGCGGCATTGCCCGCGGCTGCGAGCAGAGCGGCTGCGCGCTGATCGGTGGCGAGACCGCCGAGATGCCCGGCATGTACCCGGCCGGCGAGTACGACCTGGCCGGCTTCGCGGTGGGCGCGGTCGAGAAGTCGAAGATCCTCACGGGCCGGGACGTCAAGCCCGGTGACGTGGTACTGGGCCTGGCCTCGGCGGGCGTGCATTCCAATGGCTTCAGCCTGGTGCGCAAGGTGATCGAGCGTGCGGGCGCCGACCTGCCCGCCACGCTGGACGGCCAACCCTTCCGGGAGGCCGTGATGGCGCCGACCCGGCTCTACGTCAAGCCGGTGCTGGCGGCGTTGGCCCGGCACCCGATCAAGGCGCTGGCCCACATCACGGGCGGCGGGCTGCTGGAGAACATCCCGCGGGTGCTGCCCGAGGGCACGGCGGCGCACCTGAAGAAGGGCAGCTGGCCGCAAAGCGAGCTCTTCGCCTGGCTGCAGAAGGTGGCCGGCATCGACGACCTGGAGATGAACCGCACCTTCAACAACGGGATCGGCATGGTGGTTGTGATCGACGCGGCCGACGCCGCGGCCTGCGCCGCCACGCTGCGTGCTGAGGGAGAGACGGTGTACGAGATCGGCACCATCGCGCCGCTCGGCGCCGGCGCGGCCGTGGTCGTGGCCTGAAAAGCCTCCGCCGCGTGAGCGTCGTCGCCCCCCTCCCCTCGCGCAGGCTGGTCACGGCGAGCTACCTGCTCATCGCAGGCGCCCTGCTGCTGATCATGTGGCAGGGCCTGCTGCCCGGGCTGCTGTGCGTCTGCATCGGCTTTCTCGGCACACGCTGGCTCGCGCGCCTGCTCGATGCGGGACTGGGCCGGCTGCTCCCCGCGAAGGCGCGCCAGCAGGCGCCGGACTCCCCGTCGTCCTGGTCGCGCGTCGTCGCCGCAACCCTCGTGTCGCTGGCGCCGATCGGCCTGGGCATGCTGGCGTTTTCGGAAGCGCGCGAGTTCGTGCTCGGCGCGCCGGAGCAATACCAGGAACTGCTCGACTACATCGCCCGCACGGTGCTGGAGCTGCGGCTCAAGCTGCCGCCCGAGATCGGTACCTACCTGCCCGAAGGCACGGCCGAGGTGCAGCGGGTCATCGCCGGCTACCTCCGCGCCCAGGCCGGCGCGCTCGCGCTGACCGGCCGCGCCTGGCTGGGCGGCCTGCTGTTCGCCTATGTCGGCCTGATCGTCGGGGCATTGGCGGCCGTGGCCCGGCATCCATCCAGCGGCCGCCCGCTGGCCGAGCTGCTCAAGCAGCGCATCACCCTGTTCGGCGAGGCCTTCGGCCAGATCGTGGCCGCACAGTTCTGGATCGCGGCCTTCAACACGCTGCTGACTGCGATCTTCCTGTTGTTCGTGCTGCCGCACTGGGAGCTGAACCTGCCCTACACGCCAGCGCTGATCACGCTGACCTTCGTCGCCGGCCTGGTGCCGATCGTCGGCAACCTGCTGTGCAACACGGTGATCACGCTGGTGGGCCTGTCGGTCTCGCCGGTCACTGCGCTGGCTTGCCTGGGCTTTCTGATCCTCATTCACAAGGCCGAGTACTTCATCAATGCCAAGGTGGTCGGCGCCCGCACGCAGATGGGCGTGTGGGAGCTGCTGTCTGTGATGTTCGTGGCCGAGGCCGTGTTCGGCCCGGCCGGGCTGGTGGCGGCTCCGTTGTTCTACGCCTACCTCAAGAAGGAACTGCAGGCGGCACGGCTGGTTTGAAAGTCAATGTCCTGATTTGACCGATTCGTGTCCTGCTGAGGGCGGACAGGCGGCAGAAACATAGGAAAAATAAGGCGCATCATCCACCTGCCCGGAGTTTTGCGCCATGAAGTCTTGTCTGATAGTGATCGATGCCCAGGAATCCTTCCGCCATCGCCCCTATTTCACCCCGCGTGACCTGTCCGCCTACGCGTTCGCCCAGAACGCGTTGATCGAAGGCTGCCGCGCTGCCGGCATTCCGATCGTGCGCATCTTTCACGTCGACGGACCCGCTCTCGCCGACAACCCCTTCGCCATCGAATCCGGCCACGTCCGGCCGCTGGCCGAGCTCGCGTCTTTCGAAGCGGCCGCCACCTACACCAAGCACCGCCACAGCGCCCTCGTCGGGACCGGGCTCGATGTGTGGCTGACGCAGAACGGCATCGCCAGGCTGATCGTGAGCGGCATCCGCACCGAACAATGCTGCGAGACCACGACCCGCCATGCCTCAGACCTGGGCTGGGCGGTCGATTTCGTTACCGATGCCACGCTGACCTTCGACATGACGCAGCCCGACGGCCGGCCCCTGGCGGCGGCCGACATCAAGGCTCGCACCGCGACCGTGCTGGAAGGCCGTTTCGCGAAACTGTGCACCGTCGAGCAAGCACTGGAGCGGGCCGGCGCGCTGGCCGCGGCCTGAGGACGAAGGCGGATGAGCAGCGCGCCACGCATCCGGGTCGTGTTCGTGCTGCTACCGAACAGCCTGGTATTGGACTGGGCCGGCCCGGCGGAAGCGCTGCGCATCGCCAACCAGCAGCTGCGCGCCGGCGGGCAAGCCGAGCGCTTCGCCATCGAGTTCGCCTCCCCGAGCCCCACCTCGACCGGCTCCGTCGGAATCACCCTGAGCGGCCTGGATCCATTGCCGACCTATTGGGACGACGGGCCCGCCTGGATCGTGCTGGTGGGCCTGCCGGGCGACACAGTGTCGACGGCCGGTGCGGACGCCCAGGCACTGCTGCGCTGGCTGCGCGGCCAGCGACTGGAGCGGGGCCGTCTCGAGCTGGTGACGATCTGCGCCGGCGCCCTGCTGGCTGCCCATGCCGGCGCCCTGGCAGGACGGCGCGTCACGACCCATCACCATCACCTCGATGAACTGCGGAGGGTGGAACCGCGCTGTGACGTGGTGGCCAACCGCGTGTTCGTGATCGACCCGCCGCTCTACAGCAGCGCCGGCGTGACGACCGGCATCGACCTGATGCTGCATCGCATTGCCGACACCTGCGGCGGGGCGCTGGCGGCCCAGGTCGCCCAGACCATGGTGGTGGCGCTGCGGCGCGGTCCGCAGGACCCGGAACTCTCGCCCTTCCTGGCCCACCGCAACCACCTGCACCCTGCGCTCCATCGCGTGCAGGATGCGGTGAGCGAGGCGCCGCAGGACGACTGGAGCGTGCCGCGCATGGCCCAGGTCGCCCACACCTCGTCACGTCACCTGACGCGCCTGTTCGTCGAGCATGCAGGCGTGGCACCGCTCGATTACCTGCGCCGCCTGCGCCTGGCGACAGCGCGGCTGGCCCTCGACTCGGGCGCCAACGTCACCCGCGCGGCCGAGCTGGCAGGTTTCGCTTCCGACACCCAGCTGCGCCGCGCCTGGAGGCGGTTCGGCGCCGAGGGAGTGCCTTCGCGCCACCGGCTCGCCCCCCGCGCCTGAGCGCCTGAGCGCCTGCGGCTTGTGCGATTCGTCCTATCCAAAAAGCGCCATCGTCCGGCCCGGCGCGTCTGCGCCCGGTGCTCTTCTAGCGTCTTTCACACCTAGCGCGCGGGGAGCCAGAGGCCATGAAGATCGCTCAGATCGCTCCAATGTACGAGTCCGTGCCACCCCGTCTCTATGGCGGAACGGAGCGGGTCGTCGCCCATCTCTGCAATGCCTTGGTGAGCCAGGGTCACGAGGTCACCCTGTTCGCCTCGGCCGACGCACGCACACGGGCGCAGTTGGTTCCCATACGCGAACAGGCATTGCGGCTGGACCCGGCGCCGCTCAAATCTGACCTGGCCAGCCACATGGTGCTGCTTCAGGAGGTGCGACGACAGGCGGACGACTTCGACGTGCTGCATTTCCACATCGACCTGCTGCACTTTCCCTTCTTCGCGGACATGGCCGAACGCACGCTCACCACCCTGCACGGCCGGCTGGACCTGAAGGACCTGCCCGAAGCCTATGCCCAGTGGCAGCAGTTCCCACTGGCCTCCATTTCCAGGCACCAGCGCGCGCCCCTGCCCTTTGCCCGCTGGCACGGCACGGTCCACCATGGACTCGACCCGGCGCTCTACCCCTTCCAGCCGGAGGCGGCCGGCGGCTACCTCGCCTTCCTCGGCCGGATCTCGCCCGAGAAAAGGCCCGACCGGGCCATCGCGATCGCCACTCGCGCAGGGCTGCCGCTGAAGATCGCCGCCAAGATCGACGCGGTGGACAAGGAATACTTCCGTGAGCGCATCCGGCCGCTGCTCGACCATCCGCTGGTGGAATTCATCGGGGAGATCGGGGATGCCGAGAAGCCCGCCTTCCTTGGCGGCGCGCGCGCCCTGCTGTTCCCCATCGACTGGCCGGAGCCCTTCGGGCTGGTGCTGATCGAGGCCATGGCCTGCGGGACGCCGGTCATCGCCTGGCGCTGCGGCTCGGTGCCCGAGGTGGTGGATCACGGGATCAGCGGCCTGATCGTCGGCGACGAGGATGAGGCGCTCGCAGCCGTCCAACAGATCGGTGCACTCGACCGCACCGAGGTCCGCGCCACCTTCGAGCGGCGTTTTTCTGCCGCAACCATGGCCAAGGCCTACGTGGAGTTGTATCGTCGGCGTCCTGCGCACGACAAAGACGGCACTTCCTATCCCAAGGCGGCTTGAGCATGAGCCAAGGCATGACGACTGAACCGCCGCTCGCGGAGCTCGAGGTCGAGGCGGTACTCGAACGCAATCCGCAGCGGCTTTTTGTCCTGAAGGAGGGCGACACCTTCCTGGTCGCCGATGTCTACGGCGACGTCACGGGAGAAGCCGACGGCCTGTTCCACAACGACACGCGCATGCTGTCGACCTTCCTCCTGCGGCTGGCCGGTCGAAGGCCTTCGCTGCTGTCGGGCGCCGTGAGCCAGGACAACCTGTTCTTCACGGCCAACATGACCAACCACCCGCTGCCCCTGCTCGGCAACCCGGCCACGGCGGAGGGCGTGATCCACCTGGAGCGCAAGCGTTTCATCTGGAACGACCGCATCTTCGAGCGCATCAGCGTGCTGAACTATGGCGACCAACGGGTGCAGGCACCGCTGACACTGCATTTCGCGGCCGATTTCCACGACATGTTCGAGGTGCGCGGCCAGCAGCGGCAGCAGCGCGGCGCCCGCGAGCCGTCGCTGCTGAAGGAGCGCGGCGTGGAGTTGCGCTACCAGGGCCTCGACGGCCTGCTGCGCAGCATGTGCATCGAGTTCTCCGAGAACCCCGAGCGCATGGATGAGCGGCATGCGGCCTTCATGGTGCAACTCGATCCGCAGCAGCGCTGGACGCTGCATGCCGAGATCGGACCTTGTCCTTCGGACGCCGGCTGTTCGCGCTACCGGCAAGCCGCAGCCGCGGCCCGGCGCAGCATGCGCACGCGCCAGCGGCGCGGCGCGCGCGTACTGGCCTCGGGCCGATTGTTCCAGTCGTGGCTGGACAAATCGCGCGCCGACCTGGCGTTGCTGACCACCGACCTGCCCACCGGCCCGTACCCCTACGCCGGCATTCCGTGGTTCTCGACCCCGTTCGGACGCGATGCGATCGTGACAGCACTCCAGACGCTATGGCTCGATCCGGGCCTGGCGCACGGCGTGCTGTCCTTCCTGGCGCACAACCAGGCGCAGCAGACCTCGACTTTCCGCGACTCCGAGCCGGGCAAGATCATGCATGAGACGCGCAAGGGCGAGATGGCGGCGGTGAACGAGTTGCCCTTCGCCAAGTACTACGGCGGGGTCGACACGACGCCGCTGTTCGTCATGCTGGCGGGTGCCTACGCGGAACGGATGGGCGATCCCCACGTGCTGGATGCCTTCTGGCCGGCACTGGAAGCCGCCGTGCGCTGGATCGAGCGCAGCGCGGCCAGCCATCCGACCGGCTTCCTGAGCTATGCGCGCGGCGAGGTGACCGGGCTGGCCAACCAGGGCTGGAAAGACAGCAACGACTCGGTGTTCCACGCCGACGGGAGCACGCCGGAAGGGCCGATCGCGTTGATCGAAGTCCAGGGCTACGCCTACCGCGCCTACGCCGCGATGGCCGAGCTATCGCGCCTGCGCGGCGACGCGGACGCGGCCCGCCACTGGCAGCAAAGCGCGGTGGCGCTGCAGGCTTCGGTCGAACGGCACTTCTGGCAGGAGGACATGCAGTTCTACGCGCTTGCGCTTGACGGCCACGGGCAACCCTGCCGGGTGCGGGCGTCGAACGTGGGGCATCTTCTGTACACCGGGCTTCCGCGCGCCGAGCGCGGGCGGGCCGCCGCCGAACAGTTGCTCTCGCGTGCCTTCAACTCCGGCTGGGGCATTCGCACGCTGCCGCCCGAGACGCCGCGCTTCAATCCGATGTCCTACCACAACGGCTCGGTCTGGCCCCACGACGTGGTGCTGTGCGGCGCCGGGCTGGCGCGCTACGGCGAGCGCGACGGGCTGGTCCGGCTGCTGAACGGCCTGTTCGAGGCTGCCACGCATTTCGGCATGCGGCTGCCCGAGCTGTTCTGCGGCTTCGAGCGCGCGCCGGGCGAGGCGCCGATCGCCTATCCGGTCGCCTGCTTGCCGCAGGCCTGGGCGGCGGGCTCGGTCTTCATGCTGCTGCAGGCCTGTCTGGGCTTGCAGCTCGATGCCCATCGCGGACTGGTGCGCGTCGAGGATCCGCGACTGCCGGATGGAATCGACCATCTCCAGCTCCGGCACCTGCAACTCGGCACGCAGAAGCTGGACCTGAGCTTTCAGCGCCTGGGCGAGCGCGTGGTCGCATTCATCGACCGGCAGGAGGGGCCGTCACCGGTCAAGCTGTCGCTGAAGCTGTAAGGCGGCGAGAGGCGCTCAGAGATAGCCGCAGAAGCGCAGCACATGCCCGTCGGGCTCGCGTATCGCGAACTCGCGCAGCCCCCAGGGCTGCGACATCGGCGGCTCGATCACGCTGACGCCGCGTTTCACGTAAGCGGCATGCAGGCCGTCGACGTCCTGGCCCACATGAATCACGATCTCGCCGCGCCAGGCCTCGGCCTCGCGCCGGCCGCATTGCCACAGCCGGATGTAGACCGGATCGCCGTAGCTGCGGTCGCCCTTCTTCACCCGCGCATAGCTCGGCGGCTCGCCGGCGATGAAGTCGAGCTCGAAGCCGAGCACATCGCAGAAATAGCGCGCGGCGCGGGCCGCATCGGCGACCGGCAGCACCGGCTGCACGCCGTGGAATTCATGCAGCGTGCCGAGGTCGGCGGCCGCGGTCTTGCTGTCCTGCGCCATCAGTTCTCCGCCCGGCGCAAGGCGGCGACACGCTCGGCGATGGCATCGATGTCGAGCGCATCCTCGGCATGCATCAGGTAGGTCTCGAGGTCGCGTACCGCGCGTGCGGTGTTGCCCTGCTCCGCATGGGCCAGCCCGCGGTCGCGGTGCTCGCCCCAGGCCTCGGGGAAGAGCGTGACCAGCCGGTCCTGCACCGCGATCGCGCGCTGCCAGTCTTCCTGCGCCCGGTGGATTTCCTTCAGGTTGCGCAGCATGCGCCCGATGATCTCGCGCGGCGAGGCCGGCTGCAGGTACAGGCCCAACGGCACGTCGAAGTCGCCAACCAGCCCGCTGCTGCGCTTGTAGGGCTCGAGACGCTCGCTGAGCTCCTCGCGCGAGAGCGACTTGCCGGTGAAGGGATCGATCACCACCTGCCCCTTGGGCAGCGTGATCTTGACCATGAAGTGGCCCGGGAAGCCCACGCCGCGCGCCTGCAGGCCCAGGCCCTGCGCCAGCTCCATCCACAGCACGGCCAGCGAGATCGGGATGCCGCGGCGCGTGCGCAGCACCGCGTTGAGGTAGCTGTTGTCGGGGTCGTAGTAGTCGTTGACGTTGCCGCCAAAGCTCAGGTCGTGGAAGAAGAACTGGTTGAGGGCGCGCAGCCGCTGCAGCGGTGCGGCATCGGCGGGCAGCCTGCGCTTGAGGCGCGCGAGCAACTGGTCGACATCGCCCAGCACCTGCTGGACATCGAGCTCGGGGTATTCGTCCTGGGCCAGGCTGGCGGCGGCTTCGAGCAGCGGGAAGTGGTCGTCGCTCTTGACAAGCGACTCGAAGTACTCGAGTGCGGTGGGCGCCTGGAAGCTGAACGTCATGTGTCTTTGTAGAGGAGCCCGCGCCGAGCGTCAAGGCAGGGCATGCGCCATGAATCAGCGGCGCACCAGGCTGCGCAGCTTGACGCCCGCGAGCGCCAGCACTGCGAAGTACAGCAACGCCCCGCCTATCACCAGTGCCGCCAGCAGGCCAATGCGATGCAGGCGCTGCGCCTGCAGCCCGATCCAGTCGAAGTGCTGGTTGCCCCAGACCAGCAGGGCGCTCAGCGCGGCGGTCCCCGCCAGCACCTGGAGCAGGAAGCGCCCCCAGCCCGGCTCGGGCCGATAGCTGCCGCGGCGGACCAGTCCGACGAGCAGCCAGAGCGCATTGACCATCGCGCCGATGGCGATGGTGAGCGTCAGCGCCGCATGCTGAAGCAGCGGCACCAGGGCGACGTTGAGCAGTTGCGTCAGCACCAGTACCGCCACCGCGATCAGCATCGGCGTTCGCGTGTCGTGCTTGGCGTAGTAGCCCGGCGCCAGCACCTTGACGGCCACCAGGCCGACCAGCCCGACGCCGTAGCCCATCAACGCCAGGCTGGTGCGCTGCACGTGGAATTCGTTGAAGGCGCCGTTGTGGAACAGCACGGCCACCAGCGGTCGCGCAAAGACCAGCAGGGCCAGGGCGCAGGGCACCGACAGCAGCACCACCAGGCGAAGGCCCCAGTCGAGCATCGCGGAGTAGCGCGCATCGTCCTGGGCCGCGCGCGCGCCGGCGAGCTGGGGCATCAGCACCACGCCGAGCGCCACGCCCAGCAACGCGGTGGGGAACTCCATCAGCCGGTCGGCATTGGTGATCCAACTCACGCTGCCGGTTGCGAGGTGGGAGGCGATCTGCGTGTTGATCAGCAGCGAGATCTGCGCCACGCTGACGCCGATCAGCGCCGGCAGCATCAGGCGCGCGACGCGGCGCGTGCCCGGATCGGCCCAGGCGGCGCGGATCGCGCCCGGGCCGAGGCCGATGCGCGGCATCATCCCAACCCTGCGCAGCGCGGGAATCTGCAGCGCCAGCTGGAGCACCCCGCCCACCATCACGCCTGCGCACTGCGCATAGATCGGCTCGAGCCCCAGGCGCCTGAACCAGGGCGCGCCGACCACGATGGAGAGGATCAGCGCCACGTTCAGCAGCACCGGCGCGGCCGCAGGCACGGCGAACTTGCGCCAGGTGTTGAGGATGCCGCCGGCCAGCGCCACCAGCGACATGAAGCCGATGTAGGGGAACATCCAGCGCGTCATGGCGACGGCGGCGTCGAAGCTCTCCGGGTTCTTCTGCAGGCCGCTGGCCATGGCCCAGACCATCAGCGGCGCCCCGATCACGCCCGCCACGCACAGCAGGACGAGGGTCCAGGTCAGCAGTGTCCCCACGTGGTCCACCAGTGCCTTGGCGCCTGCGTCGCCCTGCTCGGTCCGGTTGGCCGCCAGGACCGGCACGAACGCCTGGCTGAAGGCGCCCTCGCCGAACACGCGCCGGAACAGGTTGGGGATGCGGAAGGCGACGTAGAACGCGTCGGTCATCGCGCTGACGCCGAACACCGAGGTCATGAGCACGTCGCGGATGAGCCCCGTGATGCGGGAAGCGAGCGTCAGCAGGGAGACGGTGGAGGCGGATTTGAAGAGCGACACGGCCGGAAGTGTATGTGGCTGCGCGTGCTCTTCCCGGGGCCCGGGACGGGCAGTTGCCCATCGCCTATAATGGAGGGCTTTGCCGCATCATCCGCAGACACTGTAAGGAACACCATCCATGGCATCCACCAAGCCCAAGAAAAAGAACCCGCGCCTCGCGTCGGGCCGCAAGCGCGTCCGCCAGGACACCAAGCTCAACGCCGCGAACACCTCGCTGCGCTCCAAGTACCGCACCGCTGTGAAGAATGTCGAGAAGGCCGTCGTGGCCGGCGACAAGACCAAGGCGGCAGAGCTCTTCGCGAAGGCCCAGAGCATCGTCGACACCATCGCCGACAAGGGCATCTTCCACAAGAACAAGGCTGCTCGCGACAAGAGCCGCCTGGCAGCCAAGGTCAAGACCCTGGCCCTCGCCGAAAAGGCCGCCGCCTGACGTCTTCAGGCAAGCCCGGACAGGCCTCCCGCCAGTCCGCCGTTTGATCTGGGTGCGCTGCAGCAAAGTGAAAAAACCGCCTTCGGGCGGTTTTTTCATGGGCGGGTGCTTTTCTACTTCCGGCTGCCAGCGGGAGGCGCCGCGTCGGGCACCAGGCAGGCCTCGGCTACCTGCAGGTTGTTGTCCCGGGCGAAGTTCATCACGAAGTCCCAGGCCATCACCTCGGCCTCGCGCAGCTCGGCGCTCACCACCACGCACTTGATGCCGTTGATCACGGTCGGCACGCACCAGGGCGAATAGCTCAGGTGGCTGTCCGGCTGCGGCCCGCCCGGCCGGAACGAGCACATCACGCCCGCCAGCCGCTCCGCCCAGTCGCTCGGGCGAAAGGTCCGGCCATCTTGGGTGATGCCCTGGATGAAAATTTGTTTGGCGGAGGGGGAAACCATGGATTGCGCGAAGGACGCAGGCGGGTGCTGCGCTGCACAATGGATTCTATCCGGGTGGGTCCCGCGAGCGACACGGGGGCGCGGCATTGCTGTGATGCGCAATCCTCAACGACGCTGTCAAAACGCAACCCTAGAATCCCTGTTCCCCTTTTCGGAGATCGTATGAGCGCCACTGCCGCCCCCTCCTCGCCCCATGTCATGAACACCTATGGCCGCCTGCCGATCGCGCTGTCGCACGGCCAGGGCTGCCGAGTCTGGGACACCGAGGGGCGAGCCTACCTGGACGGCCTCGGCGGCATCGCGGTCAACACCCTGGGCCACAACCATCCCGAGCTGGTGCCGGCGCTGCAGGAGCAGATCGCCAAGCTGATCCACAGCTCCAACTACTACCACGTGCCGGGCCAGGAACAGCTGGCCACCAAGCTCACCGAACTCTCGGGCCTGACCAACGTCTTCTTCTGCTCCACCGGCCTGGAAGCCAACGAGGCCGCGCTCAAGCTGGCGCGCAAGTTCGGCCATGACAAGGGCGTCGAGCGCCCAGAGATCGTGGTCTACGAGGCCGCGTTCCACGGCCGCAGCATCGCCACCCTGTCGGCCACCGGCAACCCGAAGGTGCAGAAGGGCTTCGAGCCCCTGGTCGAAGGCTTCATCCGCGTGCCGCTCAACGACATCGAGGCGCTGAAGAAGGCGACCGAGGGCAATCCGAACGTGGTCGCCGTGTTCTTCGAGACCATTCAGGGCGAAGGTGGCATCCACCCCATGCGCTGGGAGTACCTGCGCCAGGTCCGCCAGCTGTGCGACGAGCGCGACTGGCTGATGATGATCGACGAGGTGCAGTGCGGCATGGGCCGCACCGGCAAGTGGTTTGCGCACCAGTGGGCCGGCATCAAGCCGGACGTGATGCCCTTGGCCAAGGGCCTGGGCTCGGGCGTGCCGGTCGGAGCGGTGGTGGCCGGTCCGCGCGCCGCCAACATCTTCGCCCCGGGCAACCACGGCACCACCTTCGGCGGCAATCCGCTCGCGATGCGCGCCGGCATCGAGACCATCCGCATCATGGAAGAGCACAAGCTGCTCGACAATGCAGCCAACGTGGGCGCGCACCTCAAGGGCGCGCTGGAGCGCGAACTGGGCGGCCTGCCCGGCGTGAAGGACATCCGCGGCCAAGGCCTGATGCTGGGCATCGAACTCGACCGTCCCTGCGGCGTGATCCTCAATCGCGCCTGCGAGGCCGGCCTGCTGCTGAGCGTGACCGCCGACAGCGTGATCCGCCTGGTGCCGCCGCTGATCCTCAGCGTGGCCGAGGCGGACGAGATCGTCGCCATCCTCGCGCCGATCGTGAAGACCTTCCTCGCGGAGGCCACGCCATGAGCGCCGCCCGGCCGCCCGAAGGCGCTCGCACCGCAGCCGCAGGCGAAGGTTCTCCAAAGAACTCGGTCCCGGCGTTGCGCCACTACCTCCAGTTCTCGGACTTCACCGCCGACGAGTACGCCTACGTCTTCGCACGCGCCGCTCTGATCAAGAAGAAGTTCAAGGCCTACGAGAAGCACCAGCCGCTCACCGACCGCACCCTGGCCATGATTTTCGAGAAAGCCTCGACGCGCACCCGCGTGAGCTTCGAGGCCGGCATGTACCAGCTCGGCGGCAGCGTGGTGCACCTGACCACCGGCGACAGCCAGTTGGGCCGCGCCGAGCCGATCGAGGACAGCGCCAAGGTCATCAGCCGCATGGTCGACCTGGTGATGATCCGCACCTACGAGCAGACTAAGATCGAGGCCTTCGCCACGCACTCGCGCGTGCCGGTGATCAACGGCCTGACCAACGAGTTCCACCCCTGCCAGATCCTGGCCGACATCTTCACCTACATCGAGCACCGCGGCTCGATCAAGGGAAGGACGGTGGCCTGGGTCGGCGACGGCAACAACATGGCCAACACCTGGCTTCAGGCCAGCGAGATCCTGGGCTTCAAGGTGCACGTGAGCACGCCCAGCGGCTACGAGGTCGACCAGTCGATCGCCGGCATCCGCTCGGCCGACAGCTACCAGGTCTTCAAGGACCCGATGGAAGCCTGCCGCGGCGCCGACCTGGTGACCACCGACGTGTGGACCAGCATGGGCTACGAGGCCGAGAACGAGGCCCGCCGCGCCGCCTTCGCCGACTGGTGCGTGGACGAGGAGATGATGCGCGCGGCCCAGCCCGACGCCCTCTTCATGCACTGCTTGCCTGCCCATCGAGGCGAGGAAGTGCAGGCCGAGGTCATTGACGGCCCGCAGTCGGTGGTCTGGGACGAAGCCGAGAACCGCCTGCACGCGCAGAAGGCGCTGATGGAGTTCCTGCTGCTCGGCCGCCAGGCTGGCTGACCGCCGCTCGGCGCCTTTGCCGATGTTTGCGTTCTGTTGGAAATAACCGACACCACGACGCTGTTCACGGCGCTAAGTTCGCGCCATGAACCAACGCATCTGGGACATCTCGCCGCCGGTGCATGAAGGCGCGCCGGTATTTCCCGGCGACACGCCCTATCGCCAACGCTGGGCCGCGACCATCGCGCCGGGCTGCCCGGTCAATGTCAGCGAGATCACTCTCTCCCCGCACGTCGGCGCCCACGCCGATGCGCCGCTGCACTACGACCCGGAAGGCGCGACCATCGGCGAGGTGGACCTCGCTGCCTATCTCGGCCCCTGCCGCGTGATCCATGCGATCGCGCGCGGGCCGCTGATCCAGTGGGCGCACATCGCGCATGCCGTGCACAGGCTGCCGCCGCGCGTGCTGGTCCGCACCTATGAACGCGCCCCCATCGACCGCTGGGACGGCGCGCTCGCGGCCTACGCGCCCGCCACCATCGAACGCCTCGCGGCGCTGGGCGTGAAACTCATCGGCATCGATACCGCCAGCATCGACCCCGCCGACAGCAAGACCCTCGACAGTCACCAGGTGATCCGCCGCCTCGGCCTGCGCGTGCTCGAGAACCTCGTGCTCGACGCCGTGCCCGAGGGCGACTACGAACTCATCGCACTGCCGCTCAAGCTGCTGACGGCCGACGCTTCCCCCGTTCGCGCGGTGCTGCGCGAGTTCACTGCCCCATGACCATGACCCTCGACGATTGCCGGCGCCTCGATGCCGAAGACCCTCTCGCCGCGCTGCGCGGCCAGTTCATCCTGCCCGAGGGGGTGACCTACCTGGACGGCAACTCGCTCGGCGTGCTGCCCAGGGCCGCCCCTGCGCGCATTGCCGAAGTGGTCAGCCATGAGTGGGGCGAGGGCCTGATCCGCTCCTGGAACAGCGCGCGCTGGATCGACCTGCCGCAGCGCCTGGGCGACAAGCTGGCCCGCCTGATCGGCGCTGCAGCGGGCGAGGTGGTCTGCACCGACGGCACCTCGATCAATCTCTACAAGGTGCTGTTCGCAGCCCTCTCACAGATGAAGCCCAGCGGTCGCCGCGTCGTGGTCAGCGAGCGCAGCAACTTCCCGACCGATCTCTACATCGCGGAATCGCTGTGCCGCGAGCGCGGCTTCACACTGAAGCTGGTCGAGGAAAGCGAGCTGCCCGCCGTGCTGGACGACCAGGTCGCAGTGCTGATGCTGACGCACGTCAACTACCGAACCGGCGCGATGCACGACATGAAGGCGCTCACCGCCGCGGCCCACGCGTTCGGCGCGCTCACGGTGTGGGACCTCGCGCACAGCGCAGGCGCGGTGCCGGTGGCGCTCAACGACAGCGAGGCCGACTTCGCCATCGGATGCGGCTACAAGTACCTCAATGGCGGCCCGGGCGCGCCGGCCTTCGTCTGGGTGCATAAGAGGCATGCGAGCCGTTTCGAGCAGCCCCTGTCGGGCTGGTTCGGCCATGCGGCGCCCTTCGAGTTCACGCCGCACTACCGGCCCGCGCCGGGCGTGACACGCTACCTCTGCGGGACCCAGCCCATCATCGCGCTGTCTGCACTGGAATGCGGGATCGATTCGGTGCTCGCGGCCGAGCCTTTCGACGGCGGCCGCGGCAGCATGGCGGCACTGCGCGCCAAATCGCTGGCCCTTACCGATGCCTTCATCGCCCTGGTCGAGGAACGCTGCCCGGGCCGCTTCACGCTGGTCACGCCGCGCGAGCATGCTCGGCGCGGTTCGCAGGTCTGCCTGGCGCTCGCAGACAACGGGCCGGGCGCCTACGCCATCGTGCAGGCGCTGATCGCCCGCGGCGTCATCGGCGACTTCCGTGCCGGCGATACCCGCACGCCCGACATCCTGCGCTTCGGCTTCACCCCCCTGTACCTGGGTTTCGAGGATGTCTGGAACGCCGTCGAGCACCTGGTGCAGGTGCTGGAACGCGAGGAATGGAAGCGGCCCGAGTTCAACCAGAAGCTCGCCGTGACTTGAAGGAAGGCCCATCATGAATTGCACGGCCCGCAGGGCGGAGGTTTTCCAGTGAGCACCGAAAAGATCGTCCACGAAGAAAAGGCGCAGCTCGACTTCAGCGCCTCGATGAGCTACAGCGACTACCTCAGCCTGGACGCCATCCTCAACGCCCAGCACCCACGCTCGCCGGCCCACGACGAGATGCTCTTCATCGTGCAGCACCAGACCAGCGAGCTGTGGATGAAGCTGATGCTTCACGAGCTGCGCGCCGCGATCCGCTGCGTCGCCGAGGACGAGCTTGCCAGTGCCTTCAAGATGCTGGCGCGCGTCTCGCGCATCATGGAACAGCTGGTGCATGCCTGGGATGTGCTGGCCACCATGACGCCGCCGGAGTACAGCGCGATGCGGCCCTACCTCGGCAGCTCCAGCGGCTTCCAGAGCTGGCAGTACCGATGCATCGAGTTCGCACTCGGCAACAAGAACGCCGCCATGCTCAAGCCTCATGCACACCGGCCCGAGCTGCTGGCCGAAGTCGAAGCGGCCTGGCACGCCCCCTCGCTTTACGACGAGGCGCTGCGCCTGTTGGCGCGCCGGGGCTTCGCCATTCCGGCCGACCACGTCGAGCGCGACTGGACCCGTCCGTACGAATGCAGCGATGGCGTGGAGCAGGTCTGGCTGACCATCTACCGCGATCCGAAGCAGCACTGGGAGCTCTACCAGCTGGGCGAGGAGCTGACCGACCTGGAAGACGCGTTCCGCCTCTGGCGCTTCCGCCACGTGACCACCGTGGAGCGCGTGATCGGCTTCAAGCGCGGCACCGGCGGCACGGGCGGCGTGAGCTACCTGCGCAAGATGCTCGACGTGGTGCTCTTCCCCGAGATCTGGAAGCTGCGCACGGATCTCTAGTTCTGGTTCTATCGGCCCGGCGGCACCGCTGGAAACTTCGCCGCTGCCAGACGGTTCTGGACGGCCTGCGCGGCGGCCTTCAGATCGCCGAGATGGCGCTTCACGACCTCCTGCTCGGTCGCGACCGCCGGCAGCCACGCGCAACTGATGCAGCCGACCACCACACCACCGAGCTGAATCGGCACCGAGATGGCGCCGAATCGCTCCGGCGAATCCAGGCTCGTCGGACTCGGGTCGCGCGATGCATATCCCTGCGCCCGGTAGCGGGCGGGCCAGTCGGCGGCACCATGCGCCTTCAAGGCGGCACGGTCGACCTCGTAGGGCGAACGCGCCAGCCCGCCCAGCAGCCTGCGCCGTTCGGCTTCCGGGCAGAACGCGAGGTAGCAGCGCCCGAGCGAGGACAGCAGCAGCCGCGGGCGAAAGCCGAGCACGCGGTAGTTGACCGCCAGCCCGTTGATCGGCCGGTTGGTGTCGAGGATCAACATTGCGAGCCCGTCCAGCACTGCGAGGTCGGTCGGCCAGGGGACGACTCGCTGCAACTGCTCTCGCGGTTGCGTCGCGAGCGCGGAAAGTCGGGTGCGCCATTCCAGGGCCAGTCCCGATTCGCCGGGGCTGGCCGCTGGCACATAGCGGTTCTCGATCTCGTTCCGCTCGATCCACCCGGCCTCCTGCAACGTCCTCAGGATGCGCAGCAGCGTGGCCTTGGACAGCGAGGTCTGGCGGTGCAGGTCCGCCAGCGTGGCGGCGGACGAGCGCTGGATGGACCAGAACACATCGAGCCCGCGGCGAAGTGCGGTGATCGACTTCACGCCGGGCGCGGGCCCGGCGCTGCGGAAACTGTCGCGTCGCAATTGGTTCATTGGGTGAAATTATGTCTGGCTACACCGGGAAGCGACCCACAGAATTCGCTCGCTTCCTTCATCCCATCACAGCGGGCCCGAGCCCAGGAGACACCCCATGAAAGCCCTTCGACGACAGCTCACGCTCGGCGCCCTCGCGCTCGCCTGCGGCCTCGCCATCGCACCCGCCACCGCCCAAGCGACCTATCCCGCGAAGCCGATCTCCATCATCGTGTCCTACCCACCCGGCAGCGACACCGACTCGATCGCGCGCATGCTTGCCGAGCGCTTGGCGCAGCGCTTGAACCAGCCGGTGATCGTTGACAACAAGCCGGGCGCGGGCGGCACGCTGGGCAACTCGTTCGTCGGCCGCGCAGCGCACGACGGCTACACGCTGCTTTTCACGCCCAACCCTTTCACCACCGCGCCAATGGTGCTGCGCCTGTCGCCCGCCGCCAGCTATGACGTGCTGCACGGGTTCGAGCCGATCATCCAGATCGCGACCCAGCCCCTCGTGCTGGTGGCCCATCCGGGGGTCGGCGCGAAGTCGGTGCCGGAGATGGTCGCGCTGGCCCGCTCCGGCAAGACGCTCAGCTACGCCTCCCCGGGCGCCGGCTCGCCGATGCACATCGCGGGTGAATGGCTCAACCGCGCTGCCGGCGTGAAGATCACGCATGTGCCGTACCGTGGCGTCGCCCCATCGGTCAACGACGTCGTCGCCGGCCATGTCGACACGGCCTGGGTGACGCTCGGCGTCGTGAGCCAGTACACCAGCCAGGGCCGGCTCCTCCCCCTGGCCATCGGCGATGCCTCCCGCTCGCCGCTCGCGCCCCAGGTGCCTACGCTTGCCGAACTGGGCTACAAGGACGTCGTGGTCGGCGCCTGGAACGGGTTCTTTGCTCCCAAGGGCACGCCCATGGAGGTCGTGCGCCTGCTCAACGGCCATCTGAACGAGATCATCAAGTCGCCCGAGGTGGTGAGCAAACTGGCGACCTTCGGTGCCCAGCCGGTCGGCGGCGCACCCGAGGTGCTGGCCAAGACCAATGCCACCGAATATCAAGTGATGGGCAAGCTGATCAAGGACCTGGCCATCACGGCCGACTGAGGCGGGACTCCCATGAGTGCTTCCACGCTGGGCACCTCGGTGCCCCAGGTCAATGCGCGCTCCAAGGTCACGGGGCGCGCTCTGTACGCCGGCGACATCCAACTCCCCGGCATGCTGCACGGCAAGGTGCTGCGCAGCCCCTATCCGCATGCCCGCATCGTGCACATCGACGCGACGCAGGCACTCGCGCTGCCCGGCGTGAAGGCGGTCGTGACGGGCGCCGACGGGCCGCCGGTGCCCTGGGGCGTTCACCACAAGGAGCGGCTCACGCTGGCACGCGACGTGGTGCGCTTCGCCGGCGAGGAAGTGGCCGCCGTTGCCGCGACGAGCGAAGAAATCGCGCGCGACGCGCTGGACCTGATCCAGGTCGAGTACGAGGAACTGCCCGCCCTCCTCACGCCCGACGAGGCGCTGGCCCCGCAGGCGCCGCCGGTCCATCCCGGTCGCGCCGGCAACATCTCGCACGAGATCCGCTTCGAGCGCGGCCACGTGGATGCGGCCTTCGCGCAGGCCCACCTGGTGCATGAGGCGACATACACCACGCATGCGCAATACCCAGGCTACATGGAGCCGATGGCCTCCGTGGCGGCCGTCGACGCCGACGGCCGCCTGCAGGTGTGGACCTCGACGCAGTCCGCGTTCCTGGTGCGCGCCCGCCTGGCCGCGGTGCTCGAACTGCCGGTCTCCCGCGTGCGCGTCATCCAGGCGACCACCGGCGGCGGCTTCGGCGGGAAGATCATCGAGGACGCCAACAGCCTGATCGCCGGAGTGCTGGCGCTGCGCACCGGCAGTCCGGTACGGCTCGTCAACACGCGGCTGGAAGATTTCCTCGCCTGTGCAACCAGCGTGCCCGAGCGCATCACCCTCCGGCTCGGTATGGACCGCGAGGGCCGGATCGTTGCCAAGGACGTGCGCATCGTCGCCGACTGCGGCGCCTACAGCGGCTTGTCGGCGGAAGTCATGCATGTCAGCGCGATGCGCAGCGACAACATGCACCGCAACGGCAACGTGCGCTCGCACGCCACGCTGGTCTACACGCACACGCCGCCGCACGGCGCCTTTCGCGGCTTCGGCGGCACGCAGATGCTGTTCGCGCTGAACAGCCATATCGACGCCATGGCGCGCCAGCTGGACCTCGATCCGCTGGAGGTCCACAGGCTCAACGCGATCGAGCGCGGCGAGACCTCAGTGCATGGTTGGAAGATCGGCAGTACCGGGCTGGCCGAGTGCCTTGCGCAATGCGCCGACGCGATCGGCTGGAGCGGCAGGCGCAGCCGAAACGCTGCCGTGCAAGTCGCAAAGCGGCGCGGGCTGGGCCTGGCCGCGGCCATGCACGTGAGCGGCAACCGGACCATCGGCGACTGGGACGGCTCCACCGTCATGCTGAAGATCGACGAGGACGGCCGTGTCGTCCTTCACAGCAGCGAAGCGGACATGGGCCAGGGGGCCATGACGATGCTGTCGCAGGTCGTGGCGCACGAGCTCGACATCCCGCTCGCGCATGTCCACGTCGTCCCGCCCGACACCGACAGCTCGCCCTGGTGCATCGGCTCGCTCGCCTCGCGCGTCACCATGGCAGCAGGCAATGCGGCCATCGTGGCGGCGCGCGCCGCGCGCGACAAGCTGCTTGAGCAAGCCGCAGCAATGCTGCAGGCACCGGTCGGCGAGCTGCAATGCGCGGGGGGCACGGTGCATGTGCGCGCAACGCCGCAACGCAGCCTCACGCTGGCCGAGCTGTCGCGCGCGCGCCTCTGGCGCCAGGGCGGTGAAGGCATCCAGGTCATCGGCACCTGGGATGCCAGGACCGAGATGTTCGACAAGAAGACCCTCATGGGCAACATCGCGCCGGCCTACTCCTTCGCTGCGCAGGCGGTCGAGGTCGAAGTCGATACCGAGACGGGACAGGTCACCCTTGTCGACAGCTTCGTGTCCGACGACTGTGGAAGGGCCCTCAATCCGCAGGCAGTCCACGGGCAGAGCAACGGCGCTGCGGCACAGGCGATCGGCTGGACGCTGTACGAGCGCCTGCAACTGGAGGACGGCCGCATCGCCAATGGCAACTTCGCCGACTACACGATGGCCACGTCCGACGCGCTGCCCATGCTGCGCAGCGGCATCGTGGAATCGAACGACCCCCATGGCCCCTATGGCGCCAAGGGCGCGAGCGAAACGGCGATCCTGCCCGGCCCGGCTGCCATCGCCAACGCCGTCTTCGATGCGGTCGGCGTTCGCATCACGGAACTGCCGATCACACCCGAGAAGTTGCTGGCCGCGCTGCGCCGGGGCGGGGAGCCGCGCCATGCGTGAGTTCGACTTCCTGCAGCCGCGCACCGTGCCCGAGGCGAGCCGCATGCTCGCCGATCTGGGGGACGATTGCCGGGTGATGGCCGGCGGCACGGCCTTGCTGCTGGCCATGCGCCAGCGCATGGCGGCGCCGTCCCACGTGGTCTCGGCCATGCAGATCGAGGGGCTGCGCGGCATTTCCTTCGATGCGCGCGAGGGGCTGCGCATCGGCGCGCTGGTCAAGCATGCCGAGCTGGCACGCTCCGATCTCGTCCGGCGCCACTACCCGATGCTCGCGGCGATGGCCGCGCAGGTCGCCAACCCGCAGGTGCGCAACCAGGGCACGCTGGGCGGCAATCTCTGCTATGCCGACCCTGCCACCGACCCGCCCGGCTGCTTGATGGCACACGGCGCGCAGTTGGTCCTGGGCAGCGCGCGCGGCCAGCGGGCCCTCCCGATCGAGGAGTTCCTGGTGGACTACTACGTGACCGCGCTCGAGCCCGACGAGCTGGTGATGGAGATCCGCGTGCCGGCACCGCCCTCCGATGCCGACGGCCGCTACACGCGTTTCCTGCGTACGGCCGCGGAGCACAGGCCGCTCGCCAGTGTGTCGCTGATGACGCGGCGCGAGGGCGCGCTGTGTCGCGAGGCGAGGCTGGTCGTGGGCGCGTCGGTGCCCGTTCCGCGCCGGCTCGCCCGCGCCGAGGAGTTCCTCCGCGGCCGAACGATCACCGAGGTCGTGGCCACGGAGGCCGCCGACATCGTTGCCGCCGACATCGACCCCATCTCGGACATCCGCGGGAGCGCCAATTTCCGGCGCGACATGGTGAGGGTCGCCTGCCGCCGGACCATCGCCGGCCTGTTCGGCCTGACTGGAGAAAACACATGAGCCGCACGGCCGTTCCGAAAGCGCACAGCACCGCAGCCCGCAGGGCGGAGGTTATCCAATGAGTCATCACACCATCGCCCTGATCGTCAACGGGCAGCGGCAGGAGGCGGACGTCCCCGCGCGCAGGCTGCTGTCCGACTTCCTGCGCGACGATCTTCACCTGACGGGCACCAAGCGCGGCTGCGAGACCGGCGTCTGCGGTGCCTGCTCGGTGCTGATCGACGGCGAGGTCGTGAAGTCCTGCCTGTCGCTGGCGGCGCACGCGGACGGCTGTGCCGTCACTACGGTGGAAGGGCTGGCGCAGGATGACCGGCTGCACCCTTTGCAGGAAGCCTTCATGCGCTGCGGTGGGCTCCAGTGCGGCTACTGCACGCCGGGCTTCCTGATCGCCTCGTGCGCGCTGCTGGCACACAACCCCGCACCATCGGTGCATGAGGTGCGCCACGGCCTCAACGGCAACCTGTGCCGCTGCACCGGCTACAGCCAGATTGTGGAGTCCGTTCTGGACGCCGCGGAGAAGATGCATGGAAATTGAGAAGACCCTGGCCTTTGCCGCACCGCCCGCGCGGATCTGGGCGCTGCTGCTGGACCCCGAGGTGATGGGCGGCTGCGTTCCCGGCATGCAGTCGATCGAGGTGGTGAGTCCCACCGAGTACAAGGCCTTGATGGCGGTGAAGATCGCCTTCGTGAGCGCGAAGTTCAAGCTGAGGACGACGATCCTCGAGCAACGCGCGCCATGCTACCTGCGCTGCGAAGGTACCGGCGAGGACGCCTCGGTGGCCAGCTCGCTCAAGCAGCAGAGCGAGATGTTCCTGGCCGAACAGGCCGACGGCAGCACCGAGCTGCGCATGAAGGTGAAGGTCGACGTGCTGGGTCGGCTGGGCAGCTTCGGCCTCAGCGTCATGAAGACCAAGGCTGACCGCATGTGGGATGAGTTCGGGCAGAACCTAGCGAAGCGGATCGAGTCGCAGCAGGAGGCACCGGCCGAGACACCGAACGCCCTCGAGGAGGAAGCCGTGCCACCGCCGCCGGAGAGCTTCGGCTGGTGGTCGCGCCTGCGCGACCGCCTGCAGCCGGCGACAAAGGGATGAAGATGAACACGCCTCCCGGCCATCGAACGATCCAGACAGCCTCCCACTGGGGCGTCTACAACGTGGAGATCGATCCGCGCGGCCAGATCGTCAGGACCACGCCATTCAAGGCCGACCCGCATCCGTCGAGGTACATGGCGAGCTTGCCGGAGACGGTTCGCAGCCCGCTGCGGATCAACCAGCCCCATGTCCGCGCAGGCTACCTGCAACGCGAGAAGACGCGCAAGCGGGGCGGCGAGGCCTTCGTTCCCGTCGGCTGGGACGAGGCGCTGGACCTGGTCGCTGGCGAGCTGGCGCGCGTCAAGTCCCGATTCGGCAACGAAGCGATCTATGGTGGGTCTTACGGATGGGCCAGCGCCGGGCGCCTCCATCATTCCCCGAGCGTCCTCAAGCGCTTCCTCGGTCTGCATGGCGGCTACGTCGAAAAGCGCGGCAACCACAGCTTCGGGGCCGCGCTGCAGATCGCCCCCTACGTCCTGGGCCGCTCGGACATCACGGAGATGGTGGTGCCCTGGCCCGACCTGGTGGCGTCGGCCGAGCTCGTGGTCATGTTCGGCGGTGCCTCGCTGAAGAACACCCAGATCGATGCCGGCGGCGCCGTGGCGCACGAGAGCCCGGACTGGTTCAAGCGCGCTCGCGCAGCAGACATTCGCTTCGTCAACATCAGCCCATCGCGCCAGGACCTGCCTGCGCAGGTGAAGGCGCAGTGGGTTCCACTGCGTCCCAACACCGACGTCGCCCTGATGCTGGGCATCGCGCACACGCTCGAGAAGGAAGACCTGTGCGACCGCAGCTTCCTCGCGACGCACTGCGAGGGTTACGAGCGATTCGAGGCTTATCTCATGGGACGCCAGGATGGCCAGCCCAAGGACGCGCGCTGGGCGAGCCGCATCACCGAGGTGCCGACGGAGGCGATCGAAGGGCTGGCGAGAACGATGGCCCGCTCGCGCACCCTCATCACGACCAGTTGGTCGATCCAGCGTGCCGACCACGGGGAGCAGCCGGTCTGGATGACGATCACGCTGGCGGCCATGCTCGGCCAGATCGGGCTGCCGGGACGCGGCTTCAGCCTGGGCTTCGGCGCGGTCAACGGCACGACAAGGCCGCACCACGACGATCTTCCGCGGCCGACGCTGCCCTTGGGTCCCAATCCCGTGAAGGCCTATGTGCCGGTCGGACGCGTGGGCGACATGCTGCTGCGTCCGGGCGCGACGATCGAATACGACGGCAAGACCATCACCTACCCGGACATCAAGCTGCTGTACTCGATCGGAGGCAATCCCTTCCATCACAACGGCAACCTCAACCGGTTCCTCGAGGCCTGGCAGCGGCCGGACACGGTGATCGTCCACGAGCCATGGTGGAACCCGGCCGCCAGGCATGCGGACATCGTGCTTCCGGCGACCACCACGATGGAGCGCAACGACATCCTGGCGCAGGAGTACACGCCTTTCTGGATCGCGATGAAGCAGGTGATCGAGCCCGTGGGCCAAGCGCGCAACGACTTCGACATCATGGCGAGCCTGGCGGCCCGCCTGGGCTTCGGCCCAGCCTACACGGAGGGGCGGGACGAGTTCGGATGGCTGAAGCACATGTACGACGGCGCGCGTGCGCGAGCCCGGGTCCTCGGCTTCGACCCGCCGGAGTTCCAGGCTTTCTGGGAAGCAGGGGCATGCGAGTTTCCACCGCCATCCGAGGCCAAGGTCCTGCTCGGCGACTTCCGGCGCGATCCCGCCGCGCACCCGCTGTCCACGCCGTCGGGGCGGATCGAGATCTTTTCGAGCACCATCGCCGGCTATCACTATGCGGACTGCCCGCCACATCCGGCATGGCTGGAGCCCGCCGAGTGGCTGGGGTCGCGAACGGCGTCGCGCTTCCCGCTGCATCTCCTCTCGAATCAACCGACACCGCGGCTGCACAGCCAGCACGATCACGCCCCCGCCAGCCGCCAGGGCAAGGTGTCCGGGCGGGAGGCGCTGGCTATGCATCCCGACGATGCGACGACACGCCGGCTTGCGCAGGGAGACGTGGTGCGGGTCTTCAACGATCGGGGCGCGTTCCTCGCGGGAGTGGTCGTCGCGGACCACCTTCGCCCCGGCGTCGTCCAGATCTCGACCGGCGCGTGGTACGACCCCGCCGAAGGCGGCCAACCAGGCAGCCTCGAGAAGCACGGCAACCCGAATGTGGTCACGCTTGACGGTGGCACGTCGCAGCTGGCGCAATCGACTGCCGTCCAGACGGTGCTGGTGCAGGTCGAAAAATGCGAATCGCCGCCGCCGGTCACCGCATTCGCCTTGCCGCGGTTCGCCTCCCGTCCCTCCTGAACGCGCTTGTCCCGGCGGCCCGTGAAGCCCGCTTCTCGAGTGCATTCATCGGCCCGGCGTGCACCGGGCCCGAAGAACTTGATACTCTCCCCCATGGCTCGGCATCATTCGGTTGCAGTTGGCTTGACTCACCGCCGCCGGGCATGCCGATGACAAGGAGACTCCATGAGCGCCCATTTTGCCGACGACGAACTGGCCCTCCTGCGCGAGCACGGCATCGTGCTCTTCGCCGAGCGGGTGATATTCGACGCCCGGCCCCCGATGACGGTCGAGCAGATCGCGGCCGTGCAGGAACTCTGCGCCGGGCCGCTCCCGCCCGAGCTCGTCGCGCTCTGGCAACGCACGGCGGGCGGCCGCATCGACTACGACCTGCATCTGCGCATCAACGGCTACGAGGAGGCCGTGAGCTGGGCCGAGCTGTTCTGGAAAGGCAGCGGCGCAGACCATGACCTCCAGGACTGGATCGAACACGAACAGCAGAACGCGCGTGAGGCGGCCGCAGCCCGCGACCAGCAGTGGGACGGCAAGCTCACCGCCCTGCCCTTCGGCGGCTTCGAGTCCAGCGACCGGATCTACGCCGTGGTCGAGCGCGGCGCCGACTATGGCCACATCCTGGCCTGGAAGCAGGGCCTGCCCGAGGCCTGGGCGCATGCGATGCACGAGGACGGCCTGACCACCATCGCGCACGACCTGCCCGCCGCGTTCGCCATGCTGCACCTGGACGAGGACCCTCTCGAGCCCGCCGGCGACTATTTCACCGGACAGGCGCTGCTCGAATACCTCGACGAACGGCACCAGACGCACGGGCTCGCGCTCGAGCTGGTGGACAAGCTGGTGGCCTTCTACCGTCGCGCGGTGGTCGACTGGCGCACGCCGCTGGCCGCGGGCACGCTGGCCAGCGACGGCGCTCTCTCGCGCATCGCCCTGCGTCACGCGGTCGCGACCGACGACAAGGCGCTGGTCGAGCGGCTCGCCGCCAACGGCGTGCCGCTCGACGGGCCGCTGCAGGGCAGCGCGCTGGCCACCGACCTGGCCCTCGCCCACGGCGCGCACCATGCGGCGGAAGCGCTCGCGCGCGCGGGGGCGCCCGTGTCGCCCGATGCGCTCGACGCCATCGACAGCGCAGTTTCGCCAGAGCTCGTGGCCCTTCTGCTGGAGCGCGGCGCCCGGCCCAGCGCGACCGCGATCGCCGAATGCGTGGCCTGCGGTGCGCCCGCCGCGGCGCGGGTGATCGCCGACGCCTATCGGAAGCAGCACGAGGACCTGCCTACGGCATTCGAGACGGTGCGCCAGGACATGCTG
This sequence comes from Variovorax sp. RA8, assembly GCF_901827175.1. NCBI lineage: Bacteria > Pseudomonadati > Pseudomonadota > Betaproteobacteria > Burkholderiales > Comamonadaceae > Variovorax > Variovorax sp. RA8. Next base: position 4,942,225 of record NZ_LR594662.1, read on the forward strand.
GCCGACCTGGAGAGCTCGCTGGCCGAAGTGCGCACCGGCAAGCGCAGCCACTACCTCGGCGCCGAGGGCCTGGCCGAGCGAGTCGACCACCTGCAGAGCTTCAGTCTCTGAGAAGGTTCAGGCCCCGTAGAGCCAGGGCACGTCGAGCAGCCGTGCGCCCAGCACCCGCAGGGCCGCGTCGCGACCCACGCGCACCAGGCCGGTGGCATGGAAGATCTCGCCGTTGCGCCGCGCCCGCGCCTGCACCTGCGCATTGCGTTCCCAGCGCCCTTGCGCGTAGCGCGCGAGACGCTGCGGCACCTCCTCGGCGCCGCAGCCGTCGAGTGCCTCGGCCAGCGCCACCCCGTCCTCGATCGCCATGCCGGCGCCTTGCGCCAGGTAGGGCAGCATCGGGTGCGCGGCATCGCCGACCAGGGCCACGCGCTCGCCGGCCATCTGATCGGGACCGCTGAGCGGCGTGCGGTCGCACAGCGTCCAGGCGCGCCAGGCCGGCATCGCCTCCAGCAGCGCCTGCAGGCCCGCGTCCATGTGGCCGGTCGCGGCCTGCAGGGCGGCCAGGCTGCTGGCCTGGTCCCAGTCGCGCGCATCCCCTGACGGCGCGGCCTCGGCCAGCACCACCACGTTGAGGGCCTCGCCGCGGCGTACCGGGTAGGCCACGGCGTGCAGGCGCGGGCCGAGCCAGACGCTGATCTGCATGCTGCGCAACGCCGCCGGCAGCGCCGATTGCGCGACGAGGGCGCGCCAGGCCGTATGGCCGGTCGCACGCGGCGGGGATGCATCCTCCACGACCCGCGCGCGCACCGTGCTCCAAAGGCCATCGGCGCCGATCAGCGCATCGCCTTCCCAGGCCCTGGTGGCAGTGCTCGCGACGCAGACCGCGCCCGCACGAGCCACGGCATCGGTGATGCGCGCGCCGGTGTTGACGGTGACGGCGCCGGTGCCACGCACGGCGGCGAGCAGCAGCGCATGCAGGTCGGCGCGATGCGCGCAGAGGTAGGGGGCGCCATAGCTGCGCAGCATCGCATTGCCGAGCGGCAGGCGCGCGATCTCGCCGCCGCGAACGGCGCTGCGGACAACCAGCGCCTCGGGCCTGGCAGCAATGCGCATCAGCGGCTCCCACACCCCGAGCATCTGCAGGCGGCGCGCGACGTTGGGGCCGAGCTGGATGCCAGCGCCGACCTCCCCGAAGGCTACGGCCTGTTCGAACAGGTCGATGCGGTGGCAACGACGGGCCAGGGCGAGCGCGCTGGCCAGGCCCGCAATGCCGCCGCCCGCGACCAGGATATGAGCGGCACGCATGCCAGCTCAGCGCCCGGTGGTGCTGCGCCTGGCCTGCGCCGAATCGGCCGGAGTGCCGCAAGTGCCGCAGCTGTCGCACGAACCGCAGCCCGAGGTCTTGGCAAGCGATGCGGCCATTTGCTGCGCACGCTGCGCATCGAGCAGGCCCGCGCGTTGCGAGCCCGAAGCGAGCCGGGCCGCGGCCGCGCGGCGCCAGCCGGCGGGCATCCAGCGCCAAACGGCGTAGAACGCGGCCAGCGCGACGATCAGTCCAACGATGATCTGTTGGGTCATCTCATCCTCCTGTGAATGCCAGGGCCACACGATAGGTGATCAAGCACGCAACGTAGGCGAGGGCAAACAAGTAGGCCGCCATGATCCACACATAGCGCCACGAACCGGTCTCGCGCTTGACCGCCGCCAGCGTCGAGATGCACTGCGGCGCGAACACGTACCAGACCAGCAGCGACAGCGCCGTGGCGAGCGACCAGCTGCCGGCGATCAGCGGCTCCAGCTGGCCCGCGACATCGTCGCCGGTCGCCGAGAGCGCGTACACCGTGCCGAGCGCGCCCACCGCCACCTCGCGCGCCGCCATGCCGGGCACCAGCGCGATCGAGATCTGCCAGTTGAAGCCGATGGGCGCGAAGATGTGCTCGAGGCCGCGGCCGATGATGCCGGCCAGGCTGTACTGGATGGCGGGGCCGGTCGCGCCCTCGGGTGGCGACGGGAAGGTGGACAGGAACCACAGCAGGATCGTCAGCGTCAGGATGATGGTGCCCACCCGCTGGATGAAGATCCACGCGCGCTCGTACAGGCCCAGCGCCAAGTTGCGCAGGTTGGGCCAGCGGTAGGCCGGCAGCTCCATCATCAGCGGCGAGCGCTGCTGAGTGCCGCGGAAGCGCTTCATCACCCACGCCACCGCCATGGCCGAGACGATGCCGAAGACATACAGCGCGAACAGCACCACACCCTGCAGGTTGAACACGCCGCCCACGGTGCGCGCCGGGATGAAGGCCGCGATCAGCAGCGCATAAACCGGCAGCCGCGCCGAGCAGGTCATCAGCGGCGCGATCATGATCGTGGTGAGCCGGTCGCGCCAGTTGCTGATGGTGCGCGTGGCCATCACGCCGGGGATGGCGCAGGCGAAGCTCGACAACAGCGGAATGAAGGAGCGGCCCGACAGCCCCACCGTGCCCATCACGCGGTCGAGCAGGAAGGCCGCGCGCGGCAGGTAGCCGGAGTCTTCGAGCGCAAGGATGAACAGGAACAGGATCAGGATCTGGGGCAGGAACACGATCACGCCGCCCACGCCGGCGACGATGCCGTCCACCAGCAGGCTCTGCAGCATGCCCTCGGGCACCAGTTGCTTCACCAGCTCGCCGAGGGCGCCCGTGGCGTCCTTGATGGCATCCATCGGCACGTTGGCCCAGCTGAACACCGCCTGGAACATCAGGAACAGCGTGACCGCCAGCACCAGCATGCCCCACAGCGGATGCATCACCACGCGGTCGATGCGGTCGCTGGCGGCCAGGCTGCCCGCGGGCTCGCGCACCGCCGCGGCCAGGATGCGGCGCACCTCGCGCTGGGTGGCGAGCACGTCGTCGAGGCCCGGTGCCTGCCAGGGCGCGGCCCGGGCGACCGCGACCGGCGCATCGAGCTGCGCCAGCAGGCCCTGCGCGCCGCCCGCGTGCACGCCGACCGTCTCGATCACCGGCACGCCGAGCTCGGCTGCCAGCAGCGGCACGTCGATCGCGATGCCCTGCTTCTTCGCCATGTCGGTCATGTTGAGCGCCACCACCATCGGCAGTCCCAGGCGCCGGGCCTCCAGCACCAGGCGCAGGTTGAGCCGCAGATTGGTGGCGTCGGTCACGCACACCAGCAGGTCGGGCAAGGCCTCCTCGCTCTTGCCGGTCACCACGTCGCGGGTGACAGCCTCGTCGGCCGACAGTGCATTGAGGCTGTAGGCCCCAGGCAGGTCGAGCACGGCCACCCGTCGGCCCGAGGCGGTGCGCAGCAAGCCCTCCTTGCGCTCGACCGTCACGCCGGCGTAGTTGGCCACCTTCTGGCGGCTGCCGGTGAGCAGGTTGAACAGCGCGGTCTTGCCGCAGTTGGGATTGCCCAGGAGCGCGATGCGTCCGGGCGGCGCGGACGAGACGGCGGCGCCCGGCTGGAAGTTGAGGGTCGCCTCAGCCATGGTGCGCGGCTCCCGGCAGCACGCGCACCAGCGCGGCCTCGTGGCGCCGCAGTGCGAAAGTGGTGTGGCCCAGGCGCACAGCCAGCGGCTCTCGGTTGGGTACTCCGGTGGCGACGATGCGCACCATCTCGCCGGGCACGAAGCCGATCTCGGTCAGCCGGAGCACCAGGTCGCGCACTTCCGCTTCTTCGGGCCTCGAGACCTCGAGCACGGTGGCCCATTGGTGGTTCGGAAGCTGGTCAAGGCTGATGGCGGCTGTCGCCGCCCGATTCATGGTAGTCACCCGCAGATCCAAAATCGACAAAATGAGAATTATTCTCGAAAACACGCGCCTTGGGCGAAGCGGAATCGAAGTAGCCCTGCTGCCCGGGCATCATCGCGGCCATGACAGACCCGCAATCCGATCCGCCGCTCGACGCCGCTCCCGTTGAAACGGCTCCCCCCTCCCATCCCTCGCAGCCTGCCGCCCGCGCCTCGTTCTGGCGCTGGATCGGCGAGGGCCTGCGCGCAGCGTTCCTGCTGCCGCCCCGCATCGACGCTTCCCCCACGCCCTGGCAACTGCTGATCCTGGTGTTGGTCCCGGGCCTGCTGGCCCTCGGCGTCGCGCGCCTGCAGATCGAGGGGCCGGCCAGCTTCCACCCGCTGCCGGCGCTTCAATCCTTCTGGGCGACGGCGCTCTCATGTGGCTCGGCTGGTGGACGCTGAACACCACCCCCGCGCGAGGCGCCCTCGGCCGCTGGTTCGCGCTGGGCACCTGGGCCGCAGTGCCCTGGAGCCTGCTGATGGCCGGCATGTCCCTGGCCTATTCCCAGGGCTGGTTGCCGAGCGTGCTGACCACGGCGTCCGGCTTCTGGGCGGTCTACGGCGCCTTGCTCGGGATCGGCCTGGTGGCCGCCGTGCGACTGATGGCCCGCTGCGTGGCGAGCCCGATGCGACTCGCGATCTTCGTGCCGGGCCTGCTGGCGATCAGCGCGCTCGGCATCTGGGAGGCCCTGCAGGAGCAGGAGCGCGTCTGGCAGGAAGACGCCAGCGCCTCCGCCAAGGCACCCGAGCGGCCCCGGCTGCGCCTGACGCAGGAGACTTTCGAGGCGCAGCAGGCCGTCTGGCAGCGCGCGGTCGACGGCATCGCGCCTCGGCGCGACGGCGAGGCTCAGGTGTTCGGCCTGGTGTTCGCGCCCTATGCCTCCGAGGACGTCTTCCTGCGCGAGAGCGCGATGGTGGCCACCCTGCTGGAGGAGCGCTTCGATGCCCGCGGCCGTGTGCTGCGCCTGGTCAACCACGCCACGACCGCGGAGGAGCTGCCGTGGGCGACGCCGCTGAACCTCCGGCGCGCCGTGGAAGCGGTGGCCGCCCGCATGGACCGCGAGCAGGACGTGCTGGTGGTCTACATGACCTCCCACGGCGCCAGCGACTTCAAGCTGGCATCGTCCCACTGGCCGCTCACCGTGCCCTGGCTGACGCCGCAGCAGCTGCGCGAGGCGCTGGACGCGGCCGGCATCCGGCATCGGGTGATCGCGATCTCGGCCTGCTATTCGGGCGGCTGGATCGAGCCCCTGGCCACCCAGCACAGCCTGGTCATGACCGCGGCCGATGCCGAGCACACCTCCTACGGCTGCGGCCACCGCTCCGAACTCACTTTCTTCGGCCGCGCACTGTTCGACGAGGCCCTGCGCAAGACGCGCTCCTTCGAAGCGGCCTTCGCTGCGGCGGTGCCGGTGATCCGGCAACGGGAGATCGACGCACAAAAGGAAGACGGCTTCTCCAACCCGCAGATCCGCGTTGGGGATGGCATCAGGCCCGTGCTGGACAGGCTCTCGCAGCGGCTCGGGGACGACTGAAGGAAAAAGCGGCACGCGCTCGCGTGCCGTTGCGCAACCAGGCCCGCCGGCGCTCAGGCGGCCAGCAGCTGCCTCAGCACGAACGGGAGAATGCCCCCGTGCCTGTAGTAGTCGACCTCGATCGGCGTGTCGATGCGCAGGCGCACCGTCACCTCCTGGTGCGTGCCGTCGGCGCGGTGGACGACGATCTTCACATCCATCTGCGGCTTGAGCTCGCCGCCGATCACCACGTCGATCTTCTCCTCGCCGGTGAGGCCCAGGCTTTCCCATGAATCGGCACCGCGGAACTGCAGCGGCAGCACGCCCATGCCGACCAGGTTGGCGCGGTGGATGCGCTCGAAGCTGCGCGCCACCACCGCCTTGATGCCCAGCAATTGCGTGCCCTTGGCCGCCCAGTCGCGCGAGGAGCCGGTGCCGTATTCCTCGCCGCCGAAGATCACGGTGGGCACGCCCTGCTCGATGTACTTCATCGCCGCGTCGTAGATGAACATCTTCTCGCCGCCGGGCTGGAACAAGGTCACGCCGCCCTCCTCGCGCGAGCCGTCCGGACCGGGCGGGATCATGAGGTTCTTGATGCGCACGTTGGCAAAGGTGCCGCGCATCATCACCTCGTGGTTGCCGCGCCGTGAGCCATAGCTGTTGAAGTCGGCCTTCGAAACGCCGTGGGCCTTGAGCCAGATGCCGGCCGGCGAGCTTTCCTTGATCGCGCCGGCGGGCGAGATGTGGTCGGTGGTGATCGAATCGCCGAACAGCGCCATGATGCGCGCGCCGGTGAAGCCCGCGTCCGACGCGTGCGGCTGCATCTTGAAGCCGTCGAAGAATGGCGGCTTGGCAATGTAGGTCGACGTCGGCCAGTCATAGACCTGGCCTGCGGTGCCCTTGATGCTGCTCCACAGCTTGCCGGGGTTCTCCTGGATCTGCTCGTAGTTCTTGCGAAAGGCCTTGGCGTTCATCGCATAGTGCAGGTTCTCGTCGATCTCCTTGGAACTGGGCCAGATGTCGCCCAGGTACACGTCCCTGCCCTTCTTGCCCTTGCCCACCGGCTGGGTCATCAGGTCGACCATGACGTTGCCGGCGATCGCGTAGGCCACCACCAGCGGCGGCGAGGCCAGGAAGTTGGCCTTGAGATTCGGATGGATGCGGGCCTCGAAGTTGCGGTTGCCCGAAAGCACGGCGGCAGCCACCAGGTTGTTCTTCGTGATCACCTCGTTGATCTCGGGCGCAAGGTCGCCTGCATTGCCGATGCAGGTGGTGCACCCGTAGCCGGCCAGGTAGAAGCCCAGCTTCTCGAGGTAGGGCAGGAGGCCCGCCTTCTCGAGGTACTCGGTCACGATGCGCGAACCCGGCGCCAGCGAGGTCTTCACGTGCGGCTTGACCTTGAGACCTGCCTCAACCGCCTTCTTGGCCAGCAGGCCTGCTGCCAGCAGCACGCTGGGATTGGAGGTGTTGGTGCAGGAGGTGATGGCAGCGATCAGCACGTCGCCGTTCCCGATGGTCACCGCATTGTTCGGCGCATGGGCCGTCGTGGCGCCGACATGCGCGGCCTCGGCGGTCGGCTTGTTGGCCACCATCTCGACCATCGGCGCCGGCGCGCCGGGCCGAGGTTCGGCGGGCGCCTCCTCGGCCGTCTCGCCGTGCTGCGACAGCGGGTAGCGCGCCTTGAGCTTTTCGGCAGGCTGATTGAAGCCGTTGGCCTCGTTCGGCTTGCTGTAGAGCTCGGAGAACTTGGTCGCCAGGTGGCCGAGGTCGATGCGGTCCTGCGGACGCTTGGGGCCGGCCACGCTGGGGGTGACGGTGCCGAGGTCCAGCTTGACGACCTTGGTGTAGTTGAGCTCGCCGGGCGCGGGCATGCCGAACAGGCCTTGGGCCTTGTAGTAGGCCTCGAAGCGCTCGATTTCCTTGTCGGTGCGTCCCGTGCCCCGGAAATACTCGACCGTCATCTCATCGACAGGGAAGAAGCCCATGGTTGCGCCGTACTCGGGCGCCATGTTGCCGATGGTCGCACGATCCGGAACGGGGATGGAAGCGGCGCCGGGGCCGAAGAACTCGACGAACTTGCCCACCACCTTCTCGCTTCGCAGGATGTTGGTGACGTAGAGCACCAGGTCGGTGGCCGTCACGCCCTCTCGCAGCTTGCCGCCGAGCTCGAAACCCACCACGTCGGGCGTGAGCATGTAGACCGGCTGGCCCAGCATCGCGGCCTCGGCCTCGATGCCGCCCACACCCCAGCCCACGACGCCGATGCCGTTGATCATGGTCGTGTGGCTGTCAGTGCCCACCAGCGAATCGGGGTAGTAGACCGGCGTGTCGCTCGTGTCCTGCGGGCTCTTGTAGACGCCGCGCGCGAAATATTCGAGGTTGACCTGGTGCACGATGCCGAAGCCCGGCGGCACCACCCCGAAGGTGTCGAAGGCCTGCATGCCCCATTTCATGAACTGGTAGCGCTCGTTGTTGCGCTGGAATTCCAGCTTCATGTTGAGGTCGAGCGCCTTGGGCGTCCCATAGTAGTCCACCATCACCGAGTGGTCGACCACCAGGTCCACCGGTACCAGCGGCTCGATGGTCTTGGGTGACTTGCCGAGCGACTGGGCCACGCTGCGCATCGCGGCCAGGTCGGCCAGCAGCGGCACGCCGGTGAAGTCCTGCAGCACCACCCGCGTCACGACGAAGGGGATTTCGTCGGTGCGGTCCGCGTTGGGCGCCCAGTTGGCGAGCTGCTCGACATGCTCGGGCGACACCTTCTTGCCGTCGCAGTTGCGCAGTACCGACTCGAGCACGATACGGATCGAGACCGGCAGCTTGTCGACGTTCGGATATTGCCTGGCGAGTTCCTTGAGCGACCAGTATTTGCCGGCCTTGCCCGATGCAGTCTTGAAGGTCTTGAGCATGGGGGCGAAAGCGTGCGCCGGTTCTCTGGCCATGAGGAACTCCTTGGGGATTCGTGGAAGCACCTCAAAGATAGCAGGGTTCGATGACAAGGTGAGGCTCGCATGCTCGATGACCTGGGAGGTCATGGGCGCCGCGCGCCGCTTCACTAGGATAGTGCCCATGAGCCTGCACCCGACGCCGCCCACCGCCGCCGATTCCTTTGGCGCCCACCTGCGCCACTGGCGCCAGCACCGCCGCCTCAGCCAGCTCGACCTGGCGCACGAGGCCCAGGTGTCGACCCGGCACTTGAGCTATGTCGAGACCGGCCGCGCCGAGCCCAGCCGCGAGATGGTGCTGCGCCTTGCCGAGCGGCTCGAGGTGCCGCTTCGCGAGCGCAACACGCTGCTGGTAGCGGCCGGCTATGCGCCGATGTACCGGCAGCGCTCGCTGGACGACCCGGCCTTGGCGCCCGCCCGGCAAGCGGTGGATCTGGTGCTCAAGGGCCACGAGCCCTTCCCGGCGCTGGCAGTCGACCGGCACTGGAACCTGGTGGCGCACAACGCGCTGGTGCCCCTGCTGATGGAAGGCGCGGCGCCCGAGCTGCTGGCTCCTCCCGTCAACGTCTTGCGGCTCAGCCTGCATCCCGATGGGTTGGCGCCGCGCATCGCCAACCTCGCCCAATGGCGCGCCCACTTGCTGGAGCGGCTGCAGCAGCAGATCGCGGCTACCGGCGATGCGACATTGGTCGCGCTGCACGACGAGCTCGCGGCCTACCCCGCGCCGCGGGTCAGCCACGACTCCCCGGCCAGCAACAGCGAGCTCGCCGGCGTGGCCGTGCCCTTCCAGTACGTGACGCCGCATGGCGTGCTGAGCTTCATCAGCACGACGACCATCTTCGGCACGCCGGTGGACGTCACGCTGCAGGAGCTGGCAGTGGAGTCGTTCTTTCCGGCGGACGCCTCGACCGCCGCCGCGCTGGCCGCGATGGCGCAGCAGGTGGCGGGCTGACGACGGTCGGCGGCGGACGACAAGGGAACGCGGCTTTTCGCGTCGCGGTCCGCGCTCCGCGGGCGTCTAGCGTGACGGTCTTTCACCTCATCGGAGATGCCCATGCCCACCACCGACCAGCACGCCAAGCTCTGGGACCTGATCAAGGACACGCGCTACGGCATGCTGACCCACCGCCATGGCGATGGCCAGCTGCACAGCCACCCTCTCACCACCCAAAGCAAGAACCTGGAGGAAGGGGGGACGCTCTACTTCTTCATTCCCCGGGACGGGGAGATCGCGCGCCACGTCGCGAGCGACCCGATGGTCAACGTGTCATACGCCAACACGGACAAGGACAGCTATGTCTCCGTGGCCGGACAGGCCGCCCTCGTCGAGGACCAGGCCAGGAAGGAAGCGCTTTTCAACACCATGTCCAAGGCCTGGTTCCCCCAAGGACCCACGGATCCCAACCTGGGCCTGCTGGCGGTCAGCATCGTCGAGGCCGAATACTGGGACGTGAAGGACAGCAAGATGGTCCAGCTGATGAAGATGGCAGCTTCGGCCGTCACCGGAAATCCGCCAAGGCAAATGGCGGAGCACGAGAAACTCCGGGGCGGCTGACGACAGGAAGCGCGGGGACGCGCAAAAGAAAGCCCGCCTGGGAGAGGCGGGCTGGGCTGGAATGGCTGCGGGTCAGGCGGGGACCTTGGCCGCGACCTCCGTGTAGTCCTCGATCTTGTCGAAGTTGAGGTACTGGTAGATCTGGTCGCTCGCCGCGTCCAGCACGCCGGTGCTGGCCATGTATTCCTCCCTGGTCGGGATGCGACCCAGGCGCGAGCAGATGGCGGCCAGCTCGGCGCTGCCCAGGTACACGTTGGTGTTCTTGCCCAAACGATTGGGGAAGTTGCGCGTGCTGGTCGACATCACAGTCGCGCCCTCGCGCACCTGCGCCTGGTTGCCCATGCACAGCGAGCAGCCCGGCATCTCGGTGCGCGCGCCCGCGTTGCCGAACACGCCGTAGTGGCCTTCCTCCGTCAGTTGCTGCGCGTCCATCTTGGTCGGCGGCGCGATCCACAGCTTGACGGGGATGTCGCGCTTGCCTTCCAGCAGCTTGGAGGCGGCGCGGAAGTGCCCGATGTTGGTCATGCAGGAGCCGATGAACACCTCGTCGATCTGGGCGCCTGCCACGTCCGACAGCGTCTTCACGTCGTCCGGATCGTTGGGACAGGCCACGATCGGCTCGTGGATGTCGGCCAGGTCGATCTCGATCACGGCGGCGTACTCGGCGTCGTCGTCGCCCTTGAGCAGCTGCGGGTCCTTCAACCAGGCTTCCTGCGCCGCGATGCGGCGCGCCAGCGTACGTGCGTCGGCATAGCCCTCGGCGATCATCCAGCGCATCAGCGTGATGTTGCTGTTGATGTACTCGATGATCGGTTCCTTGTTCAGGTGCACCGTGCAGCCGGCCGCCGAGCGCTCGGCCGAAGCGTCGCTCAATTCGAAGGCCTGTTCCACCTTCAGGTCCGGCAGGCCCTCGATCTCGAGGATGCGGCCCGAGAAGACGTTCTTCTTGCCCTTCTTTTCGACCGTCAGCAGGCCCTGCTTGATGGCGTAGAGCGGGATCGCGTTGACCAGGTCGCGCAGGGTCACGCCGGGCTGCATCTTGCCCTTGAAGCGCACCAGCACCGACTCCGGCATGTCCAGCGGCATCACGCCGGTGGCGGCTGCGAAGGCCACCAGGCCCGAACCGGCCGGGAAGCTGATGCCGATCGGGAAGCGAGTGTGGCTGTCGCCGCCGGTGCCGACCGTGTCGGGCGTCAGCAGGCGGTTGAGCCAGCTGTGGATCACGCCGTCGCCCGGACGCAGCGAGACCCCGCCGCGCGTGGAGATGAAATCGGGCAGCTCGTGGTGCATCTTCACGTCGACCTTCTTCGGATAGGCCGCCGTATGGCAGAAGGACTGCATCACCAGGTCGGCGCTGAAGCCCAGGCAGGCCAGGTCCTTGAGCTCGTCGCGCGTCATAGGGCCGGTGGTGTCCTGGCTGCCGACAGAGGTCATCTTCGGCTCGCAGTAGGTGCCGGGGCGGACCCCCAGCCCCTCCGGCAGGCCGCAAGCGCGGCCGACCATCTTCTGGGCCAGCGAGAAACCCTTCTTGGTGTCGACGGGGCTGACCGGCAGGCGGAACAGCGTCGAAGCCGGCAGTCCCAGCGCCTCGCGCGCCTTCGCGGTGAGGCCGCGGCCGATGATCAGCGGAATGCGGCCGCCGGCACGCACCTCGTCGAACAGCACCTCGCTCTTGACCTTGAACTCGGCAATGACCTTGCCGTCCTTCAGCGCCTTGCCCTCGTAGGGGCGCAGCTCGACCACGTCGCCCATCTCCATCTGGCTCACGTCGAGCTCGATGGGCAGCGCGCCGGCATCTTCCATCGTGTTGTAGAAGATCGGCGCGATCTTGGTGCCCAGGCAAACGCCGCCGAAGCGCTTGTTGGGAATGAACGGGATGTCCTGGCCGGTGAACCAGAGCACCGAATTGGTGGCGCTCTTGCGCGAGGAGCCGGTACCGACCACGTCGCCCACGTAGGCGACCAGGTGGCCCTTCTCCTTGAGCGACTCGATGAACTTGACCGGGCCGCGCTTGCCGTCTTCCTCCGGCGTGATGCCGGGGCGGGCGTTCTTCAGCATCGCGAGCGCGTGCATCGGAATGTCGGGGCGCGTGGTGGCATCGGGCGCGGGCGAGAGGTCGTCCGTGTTGGTCTCGCCGCTCACCTTGAAGACGGTAATGGTGAGGCTCTGCGGCACTTCCGGCCGGCTGGTGAACCACTCGGCATCGGCCCAGCTCTGCAGCACGGCCTTGGCGTTGGCGTTGCCCTTGTCGGCCTTTTCCTTGACGTCGTGGAACTGGTCGAACATCAGCAGAGTCTTCTTCAGCCCCTCGGCCGCGACACCGCCCACCTCGGCATCGTCGAGCAGATCGATCAGCGGGCTGATGTTGTAGCCGCCCAGCATGGTGCCCAGCAGCTCGGTCGCATGGGTGCGAGAGAGCAGCAGGCTCTTCTCGCTGCCGTGGGCCACCGCCGCCAGGTAGCTCGCCTTGACCTTGGCCGCGTCGTCTACGCCGGCCGGCACGCGGTGCGTGAGCAGGTTCAGCAGGAACTCGCCGTCCTTGGCGGTCGCGGTCTTCATCAGTTCGATGACTTCGCTGGTCTGCTTGGCCGACAGGGGCAGCGGCGGGATGCCGAGCGCGGCGCGCTCGGCGACATGGTCAACGTAGGCTTGCAACATTTCTTCTCTTCTCCGAGATCGGGAACCGGTGTGGCGGCCGAAGCAAAAGGCGGGCCGCCGGCGCCTTGGTTTGCCGTGGCTTACTTCTTGGGCGCGTCAGCGCCGTCGAACAGGCTCTTGGGCGGGTTCTTCTTCATGTCTTCCGCGACCACCGATTGCTCGTTGGCCTGGCATTCGTCGGCCAGCCGCAGGCCCTGCTTCTGGCTCATCAGCATCGACTTGTTGCCCAGCTGAAGCCACATCGCTTCGGCCTTCGGGTCCTCGAGACGAATCGCGCCGGTGCGGCTGTTGACCGGGTGCATGAAGTACTTCGTGCTGCCATGCGTGACGATGAAGAAGCCGGGCTTCTTCTGGCTGCTCTCGATCGCCACGCTGGCACCGAGTTCGCACTTGATGGTGCCGGTGAGCACGCGCTTGGAGACCTCCAGGTCTTCGGATGAGAGGACGACGTCGGACTCTTCACTGATGGGCTTGGCTTCCTCGAGCTTCTTGATGACGCGCTTGGGCACCACCTTCTGCGTCACTTTCTTGGCGGACTTCGCGGCCCGCTCCTTGAGCGGCGGCTTGGCCGCGGAATCCTGCGCCAGTGCCGACAGCGGCAGGGCAAGCGCCACGGCGGCGATAAGGGCAATCTTCTTCATGGGTGTCTGTTCCTTGTAGGAGGTGTGGTTTTCAGGAGGACGCCGCCGCAAACCATCCTTGCGCCTCCGGCGGCAGCGCACGGCCGGTGGCATGCGCACGCGAAAGTACCTGCCAGAAGTGGCGATAGCTCGCGCGGTCGTGCAATGTGCCATCAAAACTGACCGGCGCCCAATTGGCAGCGGCTGCGGACGCTATGATTTTTGTAGCCATTTGAATCTGCCGCTCGTCGGGCGCGAAGGCCTCGAGGATGGGGCGGATCTGGTTCGGATGGATGCTCCACATGCGCGTGTAGCCGAATTCGCTGGACGCTCTCCTGGCGGCGGCGCGCATCGCGTCGACGTCGTTGAACTCGGTCACCACGCAGTGCGAAGGCACCTTGCCATGCGCATGCGCGGCAGCGGCGATCTCGAGCTTGGCGCGCACCACCAGCGGATGAGTGAACTGGCCCGCCGCGCCCATGCCCTCGGCAGGAATCGCGCCGCCATGGGCCGAGACGAAATCCATCAGGCCGAAGCTGAGTGACTGCACGCGGGGATGGGCCGCGATCTCGAAGGCCTGGTGCACGGCGAAAGGCGACTCGATCAGCACGTGGAGCGGCAAGGCCTCTGCGCCGACAGCGTTGAGCGCCTGCACGGCCTGGCGCACATCGTCGACCGATTCGACCTTGGGCACCATCAGGTGGCTCAGGCGGTGGCCGGCGCGCCCCGCAATGGTGACCACATCGCCGGCGAAGGCCGGGTGGTCGACCGGGTGCACGCGCACCCCCACGCGCATGCCGGGGGCAGCGGCCAGGGCGAGCTCGGTGACCAGGGCAGCGTGCTCGGCCTCGCCGCCCACGGGGGCGCCGTCCTCGCAATCGAGGGTGACATCGAACACGCAGGCGCCGAATTCCTGCGCCATCTCGGCCTGCAGCGAGAGGCTCTTGCGCATGCGCGCCTCTACGCCGCTGTAGTGGTCGCACACCGGCAGCACCACGGCGCCGGCCTGCGCGCCGAGCAGCACTTCCTGCGGATGGACGGATTCGGTCATTGGACTACCTTCGCCTTCGGCTGCAGTGCCATGAGCCTTCGAACGGCCGGGCGGCTCATGACTTTCGTTGGGCAACGATGAACATGCGCGGAAAGGCCAGTAGCCGCTTGCCATCGGCGCGCGCGGGATAGGCGGCTTCCACACGCCGCTCGTACGCGGCCAAATAGCTCGCCTGCAGATCGGCCGGCAGCCGGTCGACGAAGGGCTTGAGGCCTGTACCGCGCACCCATTCGACGATGGCGGCCGCCGAAACCATGGGATGCTGGTAGGCAGTACGCCAGACGTCGACCTGCACCGCCTCGGGCGCCAGCAGGTCGTAGTAGCCGGCCAGCGCCAGCAGCAGGGTCCGCAGCCGGTCAGCATCGCCGATGGGCTCGGCCCACGGCGCCTCGGCCGCGACTTCGCGCATCAGCCGGTGTGTGGGCTCCTCGCGGTTGTCGGGCATCTGGATGGCGAGCACCCCGCCCGGCGCCAGGGCGGCGAACAGGCGCGGGATCAGCGTCTCGTGACCGGGCACCCATTGCAGCGAGGCATTGGCATAGATGAGATCGGGCGGCGACCCGGGCTGCCAGCTCGCGATGTCGCTGAGCTCGAAGCGCGCCGCCGGCAGGCGCTCGCGCGCACTCTTCAGCATCGCTTCGGAGTTGTCGGTACCGATGACCTCGGCACCGGGGAATCGCTGCACCAGCAGCTCGGTGGAATTGCCGGGCCCGCAACCCAGGTCGACGACGCGGGTTGCCGAGGACAGCGGAACCCGCGCCAGCAACTCCTGCGCGGGGCGCGTGCGCTCGTCCTCGTAACGACGGTAGAGCGCGGGGTTCCAGTCGAGCATGCTGGTGACTGACCGACGAGGTGGAACTCAGAGCAGGTGGGCGACGCCGGCCTGCTCGTCCTGCAGTTCCTTCAGGGTCTTGTCGATGCGTTCCTGGCTGAACTTGTCGATTTCCAGGCCTTCGACCAGCTTGTATTCGCCGTTCTCGGTGGTGACCGGGAAGCCGAAGATCACGTCCTTCGGAATGCCGTACTGGCCATCGGAAGGGATGCCCATCGTGACCCACTTGCCGTTGGAGCCCAGGGCCCAGTCGCGCATGTGGTCGATGGCGGCATTCGCGGCCGAGGCGGCCGACGAAAGGCCGCGTGCCTCGATGATGGCGGCGCCGCGCTTGCCCACGGTGGGCAGGAACACGTCGGCATTCCAGACCTGGTCGTTGATGAGGTCCTTGACGCTCTTGCCGCCGACGGTGGCGAAACGGTAGTCGGCGTACATCGTGGGAGAGTGGTTGCCCCAGACGGTGAGCTTCTCGATGTCGCCCACGGCCGTGCCGGTCTTGGCGGCAATCTGGCTGGCGGCGCGGTTGTGGTCCAGGCGCAGCATGGCGGTGAAGTTCTTGCGCGGCAGGCTGGGCGCACTCTTCATCGCGATGTAGGCGTTGGTGTTGGCCGGGTTGCCGACCACCAGCACCTTGACGTTGCGGCTGGCGACCTGGTCCAGGGCCTTGCCCTGGGCGGTGAAGATCTGCGCGTTGGCGGCCAGCAGGTCGGCGCGCTCCATGCCGGGGCCGCGCGGGCGGGCGCCGACGAGCAGCGCGTAGTCGGCGTCCTTGAAGGCGACCAGCGGATCGCCGGTGGGGACCACGCCCGCCAGCAGCGGGAAGGCGCAGTCCTCGAGCTCCATGATCACGCCCTTGAGCGCCTTCTGCGCTTTCTCGTCCGGGATCTCGAGCAGTTGCAGGATGACCGGCTGGTCCTTGCCGAGCATCTCGCCGGAGGCGATGCGGAACAGCAGGGCGTAACCGATTTGGCCGGCGGCGCCGGTGACGGCAACGCGAACAGGCTTTTTGCTCATGGGAAAACTCCAGGAAAGGTGAAAACGGTGCGCGGTCGCGGTTGCGGGCGCGGAGGTCGGGGCCGGGCGATGCGCCCGGTCGCATAGGCCGGCTTGGATTTTATGCCGATTTGCGCTTTGGATGGCGCCAGTCTTGTGTCTTATATAAGATGTCGGGCGAAACACGCTGCCGTGGCGCACCCCGCCTGCCAATGACCACCTCCACTATCGCGCTTGCCGAGTCGGCGACGCCCTCGTTCAGCCCGCTCTACCAGCAGATCAAGTCATTGATCCTGCAGAGCCTGCACGCCGGCGAATGGAAGCCGGGCGAGCCGATCCCGAGCGAGATCGAACTGGCCGCGCGCTTCCGCGTGAGCCAGGGCACGGTGCGCAAGGCCATCGACGAACTCGCGGCCGAGAACCTGGTGGTGCGCCGCCAGGGCAAGGGCACCTTCGTCGCTACCCACGCCGAACAGCATGTGCAGTACCGCTTCCTGAAGCTGGTGCCCGACAGCGGCGACGTCGACAGCGAGGGCCCTGCCGAGCGCGAGATCGTCGACTGCAGGCGGCTGCGCGCGAGCGCCGACGTCGCCCGCCTGCTCGCGCTGCGCACCGGCGACGCGGTGCTGCAGGTACGGCGCGTGCTCGCCTATCGCGGCACGCCCACCATCCTGGAAGACCTCTGGCTGCCCGGCGCGCCCTTCAAGGGCCTCACGGCCGAGCGGCTGATGGCCTGGCACGGCCCGATGTACGCGATGTTCGAGACCGAGTTCGGCGTGCGCATGGTGCGCGCCGAGGAGAAGATCCGCGCCGTGCTGCCTGACGAGGCGCAGGCCGCGCTGCTTCGCGTCAGCACCGCCACGCCGCTCCTGAGCGTGGAACGCGTTGCCCATACGTACCACGACACGCCGATGGAGCTGCGCCGCGACCTCTATCGCACCGACACGCACCACTACCGCAATGAACTCGGCTGAGCGCATTCGCGCTGCAGTCCATGACGGCCGCGACACATCAACATCCGAGCGCCGCGCTGCGGTGACAGTTCGGCATCAGTCGCCCGATGGTGCATTGCAATAGAATTTTGCGTTGTTTGCATTTCCGCCAAAGAACAAGCCGCCCCCTCTAAAAATTCTGAAAGCCCACATGACAGAGCTGGCCACACCTCCCCGATCCCAGCGGCGCGAGTTCCGCAACATCAACGCCTTCACCGACCTCACCACCTACCGGCTGCCACCGGCGGGCCTCGTGTCGATCCTGCACCGCGTGAGCGGCGCGCTGATGTTCCTGCTGCTGCCCTTCGTGATCTGGATGTTCGACACGTCCGTGTCTTCCGAGTACTCCTATGCCCGCTTCAAGGCCGCCTTCAACAGCGGCCTTGGTTTCGTTCCGGGCTGGTTCCTCAAGCTGGTGGCGCTCGCCTTGATCTGGGCCTACCTGCACCACTTCATCGCCGGCCTTCGCCATCTCTGGATGGACGTGAGCCACGCCGCGGTGAGCAAGGAATTCGGCCAGAGCTCGGCCATCGCGACGCTGGCCATCAGCATCGTGCTGACCGTCGTGCTCGGTGCGAAGCTGTTCGGTCTTTATTGATTTGCGGGTCAGATCTTCAGCTCTGACCCCACCTGATTGGGAAACTGACTCATGTCTGTGAACTACGGCTCCAAGCGCATCGTCGTCGGCGCGCACTACGGTCTGCGCGACTGGCTCAGCCAGCGCATCACCGGCGCCCTGATGGCGCTGTTCACCATCATCCTGCTGGCGCAGGTGCTCTTCACGCGCGGGCCGATCGGCTACGACGCGTGGGCCGGCATCTTCGCCTCGCAATGGATGAAGGTGCTCACCTTCGTGGTGATCGCCTCGGTGCTCTATCACGTGTGGGTCGGCATGCGCGACATCTGGATGGACTACGTCCAGCCGGTCGGCATCCGTCTCGTCTTGCAGGTTTTCACGATCGTCTGGCTTGTGGCGTGCGCGGGTTGGGCCATTCAAGTGCTCTGGAGAATCTAAGCGCCATGTCCTCCTATACCAAAGAACAAATCACCAAGCGCAAGTTCGACGTCGTCATCGTCGGCGCCGGCGGATCCGGCATGCGGGCCTCGCTGCAGCTGGCGCGCGCGGGCCTCAACGTGGCCGTGCTCTCGAAGGTCTTCCCGACTCGCTCGCACACCGTGGCCGCCCAGGGCGGCGTGGGCGCATCGCTCGGCAACATGAGCGAAGACAACTGGCACTACCACTTCTACGACACGATCAAGGGCTCCGACTGGCTCGGCGACCAGGACGCGATCGAATTCATGTGCCGCGAGGCCCCGAAGGTGGTCTACGAGCTCGAGCACTTCGGCATGCCCTTCGACCGCAACCCGGACGGCACCATCTACCAGCGTCCCTTCGGCGGCCACACGGCCAACTACGGCGAGAAGCCGGTGCAGCGTGCCTGCGCCGCGGCCGACCGCACCGGCCACGCGATGCTGCACACGCTCTACCAGAAGAACGTGGAAGCCCGGACCCAGTTCTTCGTCGAATGGATGGCGCTCGACCTGATCCGCGACGCCGAGGGCGACGTGGTGGGCGTGACCGCGCTCGAGATGGAAACCGGCGACCTGCACATCCTGCAGGCCAAGACCGTGCTGCTGGCGACCGGCGGCGCGGGCCGCATCTTCGGCGCCTCGACCAACGCCTTCATCAACACCGGCGACGGCCTCGGCATGGCTGCGCGCTCAGGCATCCCGCTGCAGGACATGGAGTTCTGGCAGTTCCACCCGACGGGCGTGGCTGGCGCCGGCGTGCTGCTGACCGAGGGCTGCCGCGGCGAAGGGGCGATCCTCATCAACAGCAACGGCGAGCGCTTCATGGAGCGCTACGCGCCGACCCTGAAGGACCTGGCGCCGCGCGACTTCGTCTCGCGCTCGATGGACCAGGAGATCAAGGAAGGCCGCGGATGCGGTCCGAACAAGGACTACGTGCTGCTCAAGATGGACCACCTGGGGGCGGAGACCATCCACAAGCGCCTGCCTTCGGTGTACGAGATCGGCGTCAACTTCGCCAACGTCGACATCACCAAGGAGCCGATCCCGGTAGTGCCAACCATCCACTATCAGATGGGCGGCATACCCACCAACATCCACGGTCAGGTCGTGGTGCAGAAGGGCGAGGACAACAGCGCCGTGATCAACGGCCTGTATGCAGTGGGTGAATGCTCCTGCGTGAGCGTGCACGGCGCCAACCGCCTGGGTACCAACTCGCTGCTCGACCTGCTGGTGTTCGGCCGCGCGGCCGGCAACCACATCGTCGAGTTCAACGACAAGCACCGCGAGCACAAGCCCCTGCCTGCCGACGCCGCCGACCGCACGCTGGAGCGCCTGAACCAGCTCGAGGCCTCGACCTCGGGCGAGTACGCGCAGGACGTGGCGGGCGAGATCCGCTCGGTGATGCAGAAGCATGCCGCCGTGTTCCGCACCCAAGCCTCCATGGACGAAGGCGTCCAGAAGATCGCCGCCGTGCGCTCGCGCGTCGCCGACGTCACGCTCAAGGACAAGTCGCGCATCTTCAACACGGCACGCATCGAGGCATTGGAAGTCGACAACCTGATCGAGGTGGCGCAGGCCACGATGGTCTCGGCCGCCGCGCGCAAGGAATGCCGCGGCGCCCACACGGTGGAGGACTACGAGCGCCCGGCGGACGATCCCGTGGCGCCGCTGGGCCGCGACGACGCGAACTGGATGAAGCACACGCTCTGGTACAGCGAGGACAACCGCCTGTCGTACAAGCCCGTCAAGCTGCAGCCGCTGACGGTCGACTCCGTGCCGCCCAAGGTCCGCACGTTCTAAGAACACATCACAAGGTTTTCACGATGAAGCGCACATTCCAGATCTACCGCTACGACCCGGACAAGGACGCCAAGCCCTACATGCAGACAGTGGAGGTCGAGCTCGACGGCCACGAGCGCATGCTGCTCGATGCCCTCATGAAGATCAAGGCGCAGGATCCGTCGCTGTCCTTCCGCCGCTCCTGCCGCGAGGGCGTCTGCGGCTCGGACGCGATGAACATCAACGGCAAGAACGGCCTGGCCTGCCTGACCAACATGAACACGCTCAAGGGCACGGTGGTGTTGAAGCCGCTGCCAGGCCTGCCGGTGATCCGCGACCTGATCGTGGACATGACGCAGTTCTTCAAGCAGTACAACTCGATCAAGCCCTACCTCCAGAACGACACGGTGCCGCCCGAGAAGGAGCGTCTGCAGTCGCCCGAGGAGCGCGACGAGCTCAACGGCCTGTACGAGTGCATCCTGTGCGCGAGCTGCTCGACCAGCTGCCCGAGCTTCTGGTGGAACCCGGACAAGTTCGTCGGGCCAGCCGGCCTGCTGCAGGCCTACCGCTTCATCGCCGACAGCCGCGACGAAGCGACCGCCGAGCGCCTGGACAACCTCGAAGACCCGTACCGCCTGTTCCGCTGCCACACGATCATGAACTGCGTGGACGTGTGCCCGAAGAGCCTGAATCCCACCAAGGCCATCGGCAAGATCAAGGAACTGATGGTGCGCCGCGCCATCTAGCCATTTGTGCGAACCCCATGCAATCCGCCGCCGACCTCGACCAGCCGATCAGCGAACGCGCGCTGAGCAAGCTCAAGTGGCGTTGCCGGCGCGGCTTGCTCGAAAACGACCTGTTCATCGCCCGCTTCTTCGAGTTGCATGAGCAAGGTCTGACCTGCGGGCAGGCGCAGGCCATGGAGACATTGATGGACCTGTCGGACAACGATCTGCTCGACCTCTTGCTTCGAAGAAAGGAGCCCGAGCCCGGATGGGCCGGCGCCGAAGTGATCGAACTGTTGCAGCTGATGCGTACCGAGGGCGCGCACCCCCTCTCATCTTGATCATTTTTTGAAAGACACTCGCAATGAAAGCATCCGACACCAAAGCCACCCTGTCGTTCAGCAACGGCGGACAGAGCGTCGAGCTGCCGATCTACAAGGGCACGATGGGGCCCGAAGTGATCGACATTCGCAAGCTCTATGCCCAGACCGGCATGTTCACGTACGACCCGGGCTTCATGTCGACAGCCTCGTGCGAATCGGCCATCACGTACATCGACGGCGACAAGGGTGAGCTGCTCTACCGCGGCTATCCGATCGAGCAGCTCGCGACCAATTGCGACTTCCTCGAGACCTGCCATCTGCTGCTGTACGGCGAGCTGCCGAACGAAGGCGAGAAGGCCGCCTTCACCAAGCTGGTGACCAACCACACCATGGTCAACGAGCAGATGCAGTTCTTCCTGCGCGGCTTCCGCCGCGACGCGCATCCGATGGCCATCATGACGGGCTTGGTCGGCGCGCTCTCGGCCTTCTATCACGACAGCACGGACATCAACAATCCGAAGCACCGCGAGATCGCCGCGATTCGCCTGATCGCGAAGATGCCGACGTTGGTGGCCATGGCCTACAAGTACACCATCGGCCAGCCGTACATGTATCCCAAGAACGACCTCAGCTACGCGGGCAACTTCTTGCACATGATGTTTGCGACGCCATGCGAGGAGTACAAGGTCAGTCCGGTGCTCGAGCGCGCGCTCGACCGCATCTTCATCCTGCACGCCGACCACGAGCAGAACGCCTCGACCTCCACCGTGCGCCTGTGCGGATCGTCGGGCACCAACCCGTTCGCCGCGATCGCGGCCGGCGTGGCCTGCCTCTGGGGCCCGGCCCACGGCGGCGCCAACGAGGCGGCGCTCAACATGCTCTACGACATCCAGAAGGCCGGCGGCGTCGACAAGATCGGCGAGTTCATCAAGCAGGTCAAGGACAAGAGCTCGAACGTGAAGCTGATGGGCTTCGGGCACCGCGTGTACAAGAACTACGATCCGCGCGCCAAGTTGATGCAGGAAACCTGCCGCGAGGTGCTCGGCGAACTGGGCCTGGAGAACGACCCGCTGTTCAAGCTGGCCATGGCGCTAGAGAAGATCGCCCTCGAGGACGAATACTTCGTCTCGCGCAAGCTCTACCCGAACGTGGACTTCTACTCGGGCATCGTGCAGCGCGCAATCGGCATCCCGGTGCCGCTGTTCACCGCCATCTTCGCGCTGGCCCGCACGGTAGGCTGGATCGCCCAGCTCAACGAGATGATCGGCGACCCCGAGTACAAGATCGGCCGCCCGCGGCAGCTCTTCGAAGGCTCGCCCAAGCGCGACGTACAGCCCATCAGCAAGCGCTGATCGTTCGCGGCGCTCACGCGGGAAAGCTGCCCTCGGGCAGCTTTTCTGCGTTTTGGCTGACACACGGCATCGAGCGGGGGGCGCACGCTGCGTAGCACTTTTTAACGAAGGAGTTATGCCATGAAGAAGCTTGCCGCACTGTTTGCCGTTGCGTTCACCCTGGCTGTGCCGCTGGCCGGCTGCAATACCTGGAAGGGCGCTGGCCAGGATGTGCAGAAGGCTGGGGAAAAGATGGAAGACGCGGGGAAGAAGCGGCAATAAGCCCGACGGTGCCCGCGATTGCACATCGCATGCGGGTACCCGTGTCATCGCGCATCGCGATGACCCCACACTAAAAACCAGCGGAAAATAGAGGCCTCCATCTCCTTACGAGATGCCAGTGCCTCTCCATGATTTCATCCGAACGCAGCTTCGCTCGCCGCATCGACCTCACGTCGCTGCAGTTGTTCGTGGCCGTTTGCGAGCTCGGCAGCATCGGCCGGGCGGCGGAACGCGAATTCATCGCCGCTTCGGCGATCAGCAAGCGGCTGTCGGACTTGGAAGCCACCCTTGGCACGCCCCTGCTTTACCGCCACGCGCGTGGCGTCGACCTGACGCCGGCGGGCGAGAGCCTGCTGCACCATGCACGCTCGGTGCTCTACAGCCTGGAGAAGATGCAGGGCGAACTGAGCGAATACGCCGACGGTGTGCGCGGCCATGTGCGCGTGCACGCCAACATTTCGGCCATCGTGCAGTTCCTGCCCGAGGACCTGGGCGCCTTCACGCGCGAGCACGACGCCATCAAGATCGACCTCGAGGAGCATCTCAGCAGCGAAGTGGTGCGCGCGGTGCACGAAGGCGCGGCCGACCTCGGCATCTGCCACATGCCCGAGGGCGCAAACGAGTTGCAGAGCCTGCTCTATCGACATGACACCCTGATGCTGATCGCGCCCCCCGGGCATCCGCTCGCCGGCCGCGGTGCGATCGACTTCGCCGATTCGCTGGCCTTCGATCACGTCGGCCTGCACACCAACAGCTCCATCTACGTAGCGATGCACCAGGCGGCGCTGGCGGCCGGCCGCACCATCAAGCTGCGCATCCATGTCACCGGGCTTGACGCCATGTGCCGCATGATCGAGAACGGCCTGGGCGTCGGCGTGATGCCGCAACGCGCCTTCGAGCTGATGCAGGGCGGCATCGGTCGTGGGCTGAGCAGCATTGCGCTCAAAGACGCCTGGGCCGCACGCGAGATCCGGCTGGTGGCACGCGACTTTTCCACACTGCCGGTCGCGGCGCGCACCCTGGTCAAGCACCTGCAGGCGCCCGACGCGGCGGCTGATCCGCTGGCGGCCTGAGGCCGGATAGGCAGACAATTCCCTCCCCACGAAAGAGACCATCACCATGGCACGCACGCTCTACGACAAGCTCTGGGACGAACACGTCGTCCACACCGAGGAAGACGGCACCTCGATCCTGTACATCGATCGCCACCTGGTCCACGAAGTGACCAGCCCTCAGGCCTTCGAGGGGCTGCGCGAGGCAGGCCGCAAGCTGTGGCGCATCAGCTCGGTGGTCGCGACCGCCGACCACAACACGCCCACCACGCACTGGGAGCGCGGCTACGACGGCATCGAGGATCCGATCAGCAAAGAACAGATCACAACTCTGGACACCAACATCAAGGAGTTCGGCGCAGCCGCCTTCTTCCCCTTCCTTAGCAAGCGCCAGGGCATCGTCCACGTGATCGGGCCCGAGTCGGGCGCCACGCTGCCGGGCATGACCGTCGTGTGCGGCGATTCGCACACTTCCACGCATGGGGCCTTCGGCGCGCTGGCGCACGGCATCGGCACCAGCGAGGTCGAGCACGTGATGGCCACGCAGACGCTGCTGGCGAAGAAGGCCAAGAACATGCTCGTCAAGGTCGAGGGCAAGCTCGCGCCCGGCTGCACCGCCAAGGACATCGTGCTGGCCATCATCGGCCGCATCGGCACGGCAGGGGGCACCGGCTACACCATCGAGTTCGCCGGCTCGGCGATCCGCGATCTCAGCATGGAAGGCCGCATGACAGTCTGCAACATGGCGATCGAGGCCGGCGCGCGCGCCGGGCTGGTGGCGGTGGACGAGAAGACCATCGCCTACATCCAGGGCCGGCCCCTGGCGCCGACCGGCATCGAATGGACCCAGGCGGTCGAGTACTGGAAGACGTTGCAGTCTGACCCGGGCGCGCATTTCGATACCGTGGTCGAGCTCGACGCGACGCAGATCAGGCCCCAGGTCACCTGGGGCACGTCGCCCGAGATGGTGGTGCCCGTGGATGGCCGCGTGCCGGACCCCGACAAGGAAAAGGATGCGAGCAAGCGCGGCGCCATCGAGCGCGCCCTGAGCTATATGGGCCTCGAGCCGAACAAGGCCATGAACGACATCTTCATCGACAAGGTCTTCATCGGCTCGTGCACCAACAGCCGCATCGAGGACATGCGCGAGGCCGCTGCCATGGTCAAGAAGCTGGGCCAGAAGGTCGCGAAGAACGTCAAGCTCGCGATGGTGGTGCCTGGCTCCGGCCTTGTGAAGGAACAGGCCGAGCGTGAAGGCCTGGACCAGATCTTCAAGGCCGCAGGCTTCGAATGGCGCGAGCCCGGTTGCTCGATGTGCCTGGCGATGAACGCCGACCGGCTGGAGCCCGGCGAGCGCTGCGCCTCGACCAGCAATCGCAACTTCGAAGGCCGGCAGGGCGCCGGCGGCCGAACCCATCTCGTGAGCCCGGCCATGGCCGCGGCAGCCGCGGTGCACGGCCATTTCGTCGACGTTCGCCAATTCGCCTGAGGAGCCAAGACCATGCAGAAATTCACCGTCCACAAAGGCCTCGTGGCACCGATGGATCGCGAGAACGTCGACACCGACGCCATCATTCCCAAGCAGTTCCTGAAGTCGATCAGGAAGACCGGCTTCGGCCCCAACCTGTTCGACGCCTGGCGCTACCTCGATCCGGGCGAGCCGGGCCAGGATCCGGCATCGCGCAAGCCCAACCCCGACTTCGTGCTCAACCAGCCACGCTATGCGGGTGCCTCCATTCTGCTGGCACGCCAGAACTTCGGCTGCGGCTCCTCGCGCGAGCACGCGCCCTGGGCACTCGACCAGTACGGCTTCCGCGCCATCATCGCGCCGAGCTATGCGGACATCTTCTTCAACAACAGCTTCAAGAACGGGCTGCTGCCCATCGTGCTGTCCGAGTCGCAGGTGGCCCAGCTCTTCGACGAGACCTTCGCCTTCCCGGGCTACAGCCTGACCATCGACCTCGAGCGCCAGGTCGTGGTCAAGCCCGACGGCAGCGAGATCGCCTTCGATGTGCAGGCCTTCCGCAAGTACTGCCTGATCAACGGACTGGACGACATCGGCCTGACCCTGCGACACAAGGACAAGATCCAGGCCTTCGAGGCCGAGCGCCTGGCCCGGAAGCCCTGGCTGGCACACCAGCTGATCGGCTGAACCCTTTCCATTTCTTCAGAACGACTTCATGAAAATCGCAGTTCTTCCCGGTGACGGCATCGGCACCGAAATCGTGGCCGAGGCCATCCGCGTGCTCGACACGCTGGACCTGTCCTTCGAGATGGAAACCGCCCTGGTCGGCGGCGCGGGCTACGAAGCCCACGGGCATCCGTTGCCAGAATCCACGCTCAAGCTGGCCAAGGAGGCTGACGCGGTGCTGTTCGGCGCCGTGGGCGACTGGAAGTACGACAAGCTGGAGCGCTCGCTACGGCCCGAGCAGGCGATCCTCGGCCTGCGCAAGAACCTGGGCCTGTTCGCCAACTTCCGCCCGGCGATCTGCTACGAGCAGTTGGTCGACGCCTCCAGCCTCAAGCCCGAACTGATCGCGGGCCTGGACATCCTGATCATCCGCGAGCTCACCGGCGACATCTACTTCGGCCAGCCACGCGGCCGCCGCACGGCACCAGATGGCCATTTCCCTGGCTCCGAGGAGGCCTTCGACACGATGCGCTACTCCCGCCCGGAGATCGAGCGCATCGCCCATGTCGCCTTCCAGGCCGCGCGCAAGCGCAGCAAGCGGGTGACCAGCGTGGACAAGGCCAACGTGCTCGAGACCTTCCAGCTCTGGAAGGACGTGGTGAGCGAAGTGGGCAAGGAATATCCCGACGTCGAGCTCGACCACATGTACGTGGACAACGCCGCGATGCAGCTGGTCAAGGCGCCCAAGAAGTTCGATGTGGTGGTCACGGGCAATATGTTCGGCGACATCCTCTCCGACGAGGCGGCCATGCTGACCGGCTCGATCGGAATGCTGCCCTCGGCCTCGCTCAATTCGAGCAACCAGGGCCTCTACGAGCCTAGCCACGGCAGCGCCCCCGACATTGCGGGCAAAGGGGTTGCCAATCCTTTGGCTACAATCCTGTCCGCTGCCATGATGCTCCGCTTCTCCCTGAACCAAGCCGAGGCTGCCGACCGGATCGAGTCGGCGGTCAAGCACGTGCTGGCGCAGGGCCTGCGGACGGCGGACATCTGGTCGGAGGGCACGACCCGAGTCGGCACGCGCGAGATGGGCGACGCCGTGGTGGCAGCCATCACCAAAAAGACGATTACCGGCTAACCGCAGCCCGTTTCGTCATGCCCTTCCCGGCTCTGACGAGCCGGGTGCCAAAAAAGACGACTTTCTTTTTTCACAAGGGCAAACTGAAAAATGGCGAACGCAACTCAACCTCTGGTCGGTCTCGTCGGCTGGCGCGGCATGGTCGGCTCGGTCCTGATGGACCGCATGCAGGCTGAAGGCGACTTCCAACTGATCGAGCCGCTGTTCTTCTCCACCTCCAACGCCGGCGGCAAGGCCCCGGCGATGGCGAAGAACGAGAGCACCCTGAAGGACGCGCACGACATCGAGGCGCTCAAGAAGTGCGACATCGTCATCACCGCCCAGGGCGGCGATTACACCAGCGCAGTCTTCCCCAAGCTGCGCGCCGCGGGCTGGAACGGCCACTGGATCGACGCCGCCTCCACCTTGCGCATGAACGATGACGCCATCATCGTGCTCGACCCGGTCAACCTGCCGGTGATCCAGAAGGCGCTCGCCAAGGGCGGCAAGAACTGGATCGGCGGCAACTGCACCGTCAGCTGCATGCTGATGGGCGTCGGTGCCCTCTACAAGGCCGGCCTGGTCGAATGGATGACCAGCATGACTTACCAGGCGGCCTCGGGCGGTGGTGCCCAGCACATGCGCGAGCTCCTCGCACAGTTCGGTAGCCTGCACGGCGAGGTGCGCGCGCTACTGGACGATCCGAAGTCTGCCATCCTCGAGATCGACCGCAAGGTGCTGGCCCGCCAACAATCCCTGAGCACCAGCGAGACCGCCAACTTCGGGGTGCCGCTCGGTGGCAGCCTGATCCCATGGATCGACAAGGACCTGGGCGACGGCACCAGCAAGGAAGAATGGAAGGCCGGCGCAGAGACCAACAAGATCCTCGGCCAGGGTGCAGCTTTCGGAACTGCCGCCACGCCGGTCGACGGCTTCTGTGTGCGCGTCGGCGCGATGCGTTGCCACAGTCAAGCGCTGACCTTCAAACTCAAGAAGGATGTGCCCCTGGCGGACATCGAGGCGCTGATCGCCAACGACAACGCCTGGGCCAAGGTGGTGCCGAATACCCGCGAATCCACGATGCGGGACCTGACTCCAGTCGCGGTGACCGGCACGATGAACATCCCCGTCGGCCGCTTGCGCAAGCTTGCGATGGGCCCAGAATACCTGGGTGCCTTCACCATCGGCGACCAGTTGCTGTGGGGAGCGGCGGAACCGCTGCGGCGCATGCTGCGCATCCTGCTCGAGGCCTGATGCGGCGTCGGGCGCTCTCCGGGGTGCCCGACGTTGCGATGCAGCAACGCAAAAATGGCGCCGAAGTTGGCACGCACTGGGTAGATAAGGCCTGTCGCCTTGTCAGTGCGGGGCGATGATGTTAACGTCCTCTTACACTTTTGGGCCCAATTGCCCTCTACCAGCATGACACGACATCCGTTGCCTGCGGCCCGACTCTCGGCCATTTGCCCGACCTCGCGCCTTCCCGCCCGCGGCCAACTCTCCCTGCTCTGTACGGCGGTGGCTTTCGGACTGGGGCTGGTGAGTGTCGACGCCGCCGCGCTGGCGCTCGGGCGGCTCAATGTGCAGTCGGCCCTGGGCGAGCCCCTTCGGGCCGAGATCGAGGTCACCGAGATCGCCCGGGGCGAAGCGGACGGGCTCAAGGTCAACATTGCTCCCGCCGAGGCCTTCAATGCCGCCGGCGTCCCCTACAGCGCGGTGCTGGCCGATGTAAGGACCAGCCTGCAGCGCCGGGCCGACGGGCGCTACGTGGTGCGTCTCACCAGCAACCGCATGCTGAGCGAGCCCTTCATCGACCTGCTGGTCGAGGCCAACTGGAATTCCGGCCGCGTCGTGCGCGATTACACGGTTCTGCTGGATCCGCCAAGGAGCCGCACCGCCACCGCAGCCGCGCCGATCGCACCCACCGCCCCGCAAATCAGCGCGACGCCCGCGCCGCGCAGCGCCCCGGCAGTCACGCAGGCGCCCTCGCGCCGCGCGCCCGCTGCAGCTGAGACTGCTCCGGCTGCGCCCGCCGAGAGCGAGCGCAGCGTGCGCACAGGTTCGGGCGACCAGCAGGTGACGGTCCGGCCCGGCGATACCGCGAGCAAGATCGCGGGCGCCTACAAGTCGGCCGATGTATCGCTGGACCAGATGCTGGTGGCCCTGCTGCGGGCCAACCCCACTGCCTTCATCGGCGGCAACGTCAACCGCATGAAGGCTGGCGCCGTACTCGACGTGCCGAGCGCCGCGCAGGCGGCCGCCGTTCCCGGCGACGAGGCCAGGCGCACGGTGACGGCGCAGAGCCGGGATTTTGGCGAGTACCGCCGCCGCTTGGCCGAGAACGCCCCAGCCTCGCAGGTCGCCGAGGCAGACCGGCAGGCCAAAGGCCAGTTGCAGGCCAACGTCGAGGACCGCAACGCCGCGAATGCAGCCGCCGACAAGCTGCGCGTCAGCCAGGGCGGCGCGGGCCGGCAAACCGAGGAGCAGCTGGCCCGGAGCCGCCAAGCCCAGGAAAGCAGCACGCGCGTCGCCGAACTGTCGAAGAACATCGAAGAACTGAACAAGCTGCAAGCCGCGAGCGGCAGCCCGCCGGCCGCCGCAGGAACGCCGCAGTCAACGGCCCCTGCTGCCGCCGTTCCCTCGCCCGCTGCACCCGCGACGGCGGCACCGGGCGCCACGCCGGCACCCGGCGCTGCGGCGGCCCCCTCGAGTCCGGCAGCGCCCGCCCTGCCGGCAACGCTTGCACCAGCCGCGAATGCGCCGACTGCACCCACCGCCGCGCCGGCGCCCGCGCCCGATGCAGCCGCTTCCGCCACCGCCACGGCACCCGCCCCTGCGCCAGCGCTGGCGGCGGCCGCCGCCAAGGCCCCGGCGCCCGCTCCTGCTCCCGCTCCCGGCTTCTTCGACGAACTGCTCGCGAATCCGCTGATCCTCGGTGGCGCCGCGCTGATCGCGCTGCTGGTCGGCTTCCTGCTGTACCGCGTCCTGGGCCGCAAGCGTCGTGAAGCCGGCGAGAGCGTGTTCCTCGAAAGCCGCATCCCCAAGGACTCCTTCTTCGGCGCCAGCGGCGGCGAGTCGGTGGACACCAAGAACCGGGGCAATTCGGTCGTTTCCTCGCTGTCCTATTCGCCCAGCCAGCTCGACGCCGGCGATGTCGATCCGGTGGCCGAGGCCGACGTCTACCTGGCCTATGGCCGCGACCTGCAGGCCGAGGAAATCCTGCGCGAAGCCCTGCGCGTGACTCCCGAGCGCACCGCCATCCACCTCAAGCTGCTCGAGATCCACGCCAAGCGGCGCGACCTGCGCGCCTACGAGGCCCTCGCCTCGGACGTGCACAAGCTGACCGGCGGCACCGGCAGCGATTGGAACCGCGTGGCGGAAATGGGCAAGGAGTTGGACCCCGGCAATCCGCTGTACGAATCGGGTGGCCGGAATGTCACGTCCGCGGAAGCCGCCGCCTTCGCCGGCACCCTGGCTGCCGCCACGGCAACACCAGCAGCGCCAATTGCCGCGCCGGCACCGGCTCCAGTGGTCGCCGCGCCGCCCCCGGCCTTCGTGCCTTCGGTCGCCCCGCTGGATTTCGATCTGGACCTGACCAAACCCCCGGCGCCCGCTCCCGTCAGCGCCAGCTTGCCGCAGACGCAGATCCAGGTGCCCGCCCAGACGCCGCGTACCGCGTTGAAGAATGGAAGCCATTCAGGGCCCACCGCCCCGACCGCCAAGCTCGACCTGCACAACGACTTCGACACCGCCCCGGGGGTCCTCGAAGCGACCACGGTCCGCGCCCCGCTGACCTCGGAAGAAGACATGACCCAGCCGGCGACCCTGCGTGCCGGCCTGCCGGGCGACTCCGGCTTCATCGAGTTCGACATGAGCTCCATGGCCGGGCTGCGCGCCCCCGCCGACACCGAGCGCGGCCGCCTGGAACCCCTGGCCGAGGAAAGCGGCGAAAGCCCCCATGCCATCAAGTTGTCGCTGGCGCGCGAATTAAAGGCGCTCGGCGATGTCGAAGGTGCCCGCTCGCTGGTCGAGGAAGTGGCCGCCGAGGGCTCGGGCGATGTAAAGGCCGAAGCCAAGCAACTGCTCGGCCAACTGCGCTGAGCGGCGTGCTGGCGCCGATCCCCCGGTGAGGCTGGCCCTCGGCGTCCGCTACCAGGGCCAAGCCTACGAGGGCTGGCAGAGCCAGCTTTCGGGCCGCACCGTCCAGGACAAGCTGGAGGCCGCGCTGGGCCGCTTCGCCGACCAGCCCATCTCCACCTTGTGCGCCGGGCGCACCGACGCCGGCGTGCACGCGCTGATGCAGGTGGTGCACTTCGACACCTCGATCGAGCGCCAGCCCGTCTCCTGGGTCCGCGGCACCAATCGCTTCCTGCCGGACGACATCGCCGTGCAATGGGCGCAGCCCGTGCCCGGCCAGTTCCATTGCCGCGCCAGCGCCCTGACGCGGCGCTACCTCTACGTGCTGTCCCAGTCGCCGGTGCGCCCGAGCCTGGACGCAGGCCGGGTCGGCTGGTCCATCCACCCGCTCGACGGCGATGCGATGCGCGCCGCTGCGGCCATGCTGCTGGGCCGGCACGACTTCAGCTCATTCCGGGCCTCGGCCTGCCAGGCGCTGTCGCCCGTCAAGGAGCTGCGGCGCATCGAGATCACGCGGCGGGGCATGAACGACCGCTGCCGTTGGCACTTCGAATTCGAGGCCGATGCCTTCCTGCATCACATGATCCGCAACATCATGGGCTGCCTGGTCCGCATCGGCCATGGCAAGGCCCAGCCGGAATGGATGCGCGAAGTGCTGCAGGCGCGCAGCCGCCTGGTCGCCGCGCCGACCTTCTCGCCCAACGGCCTCTACTTCCTCGGACCGCTCTACGACGCCGGATGGGGTCTTCCGCCCGAGGCGACTCTGCAGACGGGCGGCGCTGCGTATGATGGCCCGCCATGAGCACTGCCGGCCGTACGCGCATCAAGATCTGCGGACTTACGCGCGAGCAGGATGTCGATGCAGCGGTCGAAGCGGGTGCCGACGCCGTGGGTTTCGTGCTCTATCCAGCCAGCCCGCGCGCGGTAACCGCGGACCGCGCGCGCCAGCTCGCCTCGCGACTGCCGCCTTTCGTCACGCCAGTCCTGCTGTTCGTCAACGAGCCGGCGCCTGCGGCGCTGGCAGCCCTGCAAGGCGTGCCCGGCGCCATGGCCCAGTTCCACGGAGATGAGTCTCCCGAGCAATGCTGGGATGCGAGCGGCCGCGGTGCCCACCACTTCATGCGCGCAGCCCGCATTCCGCTCGGCGCTGCCGGCGTCGGCTTCGACCTCGTAAAATACGTCTCCGATTACTCCCACGCCCTGGCCATCCTGCTCGACGCCCATGTCGAAGCCTATGGCGGTGGCGGCAAGGCATTCGATTGGTCACTTCTTCCACCCGCCGTCGACGCTCACCTCGTCTTGAGTGGTGGGCTCGCACCTGCAAACGTGGGCGATGGCATTCGCCGGCTGCGCACGGCCGCGAAGTCGCTGGCCGTTGACGTGAGCTCCGGCGTCGAGGCCGCCAAAGGCATCAAGGACGCCGCGAAGATCCGCGAATTCGTGGCCGCCGTACGGGCGGCCGATGCATTGACCTAGCGCGTCGCCCGACTCGATCGTCCGGCGGCGCGCCCACCGATCGAGACCATGAACAGCTACGACCAACCCGATCCCAGCGGCCATTTCGGCATCTATGGCGGCACCTTCGCCAGCGAAACGCTGACCCACGCGATCAACGAATTGCGCGAGGCCTACGCAAAATACAAGGACGACCCAGAGTTCCAGGCCGAATTCCGCCACGAACTCGCGCATTTCGTGGGCCGTCCCTCGCCGATCTATCACGCGGCACGAACCAGCCGCGAGATGGGCGGCGCGCAGATCTACCTGAAGCGCGAGGACCTGAACCATACCGGCGCGCACAAGGTCAACAACACCATCGGCCAGGCGATGCTCGCCCGGCGCATGGGCAAACCGCGCGTGATCGCCGAGACCGGTGCCGGCCAGCACGGCGTGGCCACGGCCACCATTTGCGCACGCTACGGGCTCGAATGCGTGGTCTACATGGGAAGCCAGGACGTCAAGCGCCAGAGCCCGAACGTCTATCGCATGAACCTGTTGGGCGCGACCGTGATCCCGGTCGAATCGGGCAGCAAGACCCTGAAGGACGCGCTGAACGAAGCGATGCGCGACTGGGTCACCAATGTCGAGAACACCTTCTACATCATCGGCACCGTGGCCGGTCCGCATCCGTACCCGATGATGGTGCGCGACTTCCAGCGCGTGATCGGCGACGAGTGCATTGCGCAAATGCCGGCGATGCTGGCGGCACAAGGCATCACCGGCGAGGCTGAAGGCCGGCAGCCGGACGTCGTGGTGGCATGCGTGGGCGGCGGCAGCAACGCCATGGGCATCTTCCACCCCTACATTCCCTTCACGGGCACGCGCCTCATCGGCGTCGAAGCGGCTGGCGAAGGACTGGACAGCGGCAAGCACGCAGCTTCGATCCTGCGCGGCAGCCCCGGCGTGCTGCACGGCAACCGCACGTACCTCCTGCAGAACGATGACGGGCAGGTGACCGAGACTCACAGCATCAGCGCCGGGCTCGACTACCCCGGCGTCGGGCCCGAGCATGCCTACCTGGCCGACATCGGCCGTGCCGAGTACGTGGGGGTCACCGATGCCGAGGCCCTCGAGGCCTTCCACTACCTGTGCCGAACCGAGGGCATCATTCCGGCGCTCGAATCCAGCCATGCCCTGGCCCACGCCATGAAGCTCGCGAAAACCATGCGTCCCGACCAGTCGATCCTGGTCAACCTCTCGGGCCGCGGCGACAAGGACATCGGCACCGTGGCCGACCTGTCGGGGGTCGACTTCTACGATCGGCCGTCGATGCGCGGCCTCAGCGTCAAGGGAGGCAAAGCATGAGCCGCATCGCTGCCACCTTCGAGCGCCTTCGCGAGCACGGCGGCAGGGCCCTGATTCCCTACGTCACCGCAGGCTTCCCCTACGCCGACATCACCCCCGAGCTGATGCACGGCATGGTGGAAGCAGGCGCCGACGTGATCGAACTCGGCGTGCCCTTCTCCGACCCGATGGCCGATGGCCCCGTGATCCAGGCCGCGGGCGAAGCCGCGCTGGCGCTGGGCATCGGCATGAAGCAGGTGCTGGCGATGGTGAGCACCTTCCGCCGCAAGGATGATGCGACGCCGGTCGTGTTGATGGGCTATGCCAATCCGATCGAGCGCTACGACGGCGTGCACGGTAAAGGCAGCCTCATCCGCGACGCCGCGGCCGCCGGCGTCGACGGGCTGCTGGTGGTCGACTATCCACCCGAGGAATGCGAGGACTTCGCCGCCGGCCTGCAGGCGCACGGCATGGACCTGATCTTCCTGCTGGCCCCCACCAGCACCGCCGAGCGCATGGCGCAGGTCGGCCGCATCGCCACGGGCTATGTCTACTACGTCTCGCTCAAGGGCGTGACCGGCGCCGGGCACCTCGACACCGAGGCAGTCGGCCGAATGATCCCGCGCATCCGCGAGCACGTGAAGCTGCCGGTGGGCGTGGGCTTCGGCATCCGCGATGCCCGCAGTGCCCAGGCGGTCGGTTCGACGGCGGACGCGGTGGTGATCGGCACCCGCATCATCCAGCTGATCGACGGCCAGCCCCGCGAGCGGGTGGTACCCCTGGTGAGCGAATTCCTGGCGGAGATCCGGGAAGCGCTGGATGCACTGCCGGCCGCGACGGCCAAGAATGCGGCTGGTCGATAATGCGGAGTTGACCCACACCCCGAGCCCCTATCCCGCGGGCGGGAGAGGGCGCTACTCGCCGCGAAGACCTTGTTTCGCGAGAACTTCGAACTGGAGCCCCCATGAGCTGGCTTGAAAAACTGCTTCCGCCCAAGATTGCGCCCACCGACCCGAGCGAGCGGCGCCAGATGCCCGAAGGCCTCTGGATCAAGTGCCCGAGCTGCGACACCGTGCTCTACAAGACCGACCTCGAGCACAACCAGAACGTGTGCCCGAGTTGCAGCCACCACCACCGTATCGGCGCGCGCGCGCGCATCGACGCCTTTCTGGACTCGGAAGGCCGCTACGAAGTGGGCCAGGAAGTCCTGCCGGTCGACGCCCTCAAGTTCAAGGACAGCCGCAAGTATCCAGAGCGGCTCAAGGAAGCACTCGAAAACACCGGCGAGACCGACGCACTGGTAGTAGTGGGCGGCTCGGTCCATAGCATCAACGTGGTGGTGGCCTGCTTTGAGTTCGACTTCATGGGCGGCAGCATGGGCAGCGTGGTCGGCGAGCGCTTCGTGCGCGGCGTCGAGACCGCGATCGAGCAGAAGGTGCCCTTCATCTGCTTCACCGCCACCGGCGGCGCGCGCATGCAGGAAGGCCTGCTGTCGCTGATGCAGATGGCCAAGACCAATGCGGCGCTCACGCGCCTGGCCAAGAAGGGCCTGCCCTACATCAGCGTGCTGACCGACCCGACCATGGGCGGCGTGAGCGCCGGCTTCGCCTTCGTGGGCGATGTGGTGATCGCCGAGCCCAAGGCACTGATCGGCTTTGCCGGCCCGCGCGTGATCGAATCGACCGTGCGGGTAACGCTGCCCGAAGGCTTCCAGCGCGCCGAATTCCTTCAGACCAAGGGTGCCATCGACTTCATCTGCGACAGGCGCGAACTGCGCAAGACGGTCGCCAACACGCTGGCGATGCTGCTGCGCCAACCGGCCGACGCAGTGGTCTGACCCCGGGCTAGCGGCCCATCCCGAAGACGGCCGCCATGAGGCTTCCCAGCACGATGGCACCCACCTGGAGCAGCACGATCGCGGCGAGCGGCGACAGGTCCACGCCGCCCACAAGCGGGATGAAGCGCCTCAGCGGCCGCACCAGCGGCTCGGCCAGCCGGCCGATGAGGTCCTGGAGCATCGACGACGCATTCGGGATCCACGAGAGAACCGCGTAGACGATCAGCAGCGCAGTCAGGCCTGACACCGCCAGCTGCATCAGCCCGATCAGCGACACCAGCGGCAGGATCGCCCAGCGGCCGAGCGCCCCCATCAGGGCCCACAGCAGCAGGAATTTGAGCATCACCAGCAACCACGCGGCCACGGCGCTCGCCAGGTCCCAGCGCTTGACCGCGGGGATGACGCGCCGCAGCGGCAGCACGATCCAGTCGGTGATCGCGAACACGAAGCGCCCCAGCGGGTTGCCGAAGGGCACGCGGTGGTACTGCATGTACAGGCGCAGCAGGCACGCCCCGCCGAGGAGGCCGACGATCACGTCGAGAAGGAACGAAGGGATCTGGTAGAACATGGCGCGCGGTCGTGAACGGAATGCGATGATAGCCATGCAAGGTTCCTCGATGACGACTCAACCCCTCCCGCAGCCCCTGCCCCTGTTCCCGCTGGGTACCGTGCTCTTTCCCGGCGGCTTCCTGCCCCTGCGCATCTTCGAGGTCCGCTACCTGGACATGATCGGCAAATGCCACAAGGCCGGCACGCCCTTCGGCGTGGTGAGCCTGACGCAGGGCGCGGAAGTCCGGCGCGCGGGCGCGGAGGCCGAGCGCTTTGCCGGTGTCGGCACGCTCGCCGAGATCCGCGAGTTCGAAGTCCCGCAGGTTGGGCTGATGCAGATCGCCTGCGTGGGCACGCAGCGCTTCCGCGTGCGCACCAGCGCGTTGCAGACGCATGGGCTCTGGACCGCGGAGGTCGACCTCGTCGCCGACGACGTGGCGCTCGCCGTGCCCGATGACCTTCGGGCCGTCTCCGACGCGCTGCGCCGCCTGGTGGACACCCTGGAGGAGCGGCGCCGCGGCGAGCAGCTGCGGTTGCCGGTCCAGGCGCCCTTCCGTTTCAATGATTGCGGCTGGGTGGCCAACCGTTGGTGCGAGCTGCTGCCCGTGCCGACTGAGCTCAAGCAGCGGCTGATGGAGCTGGATAGCCCCTTGATGCGACTCGAGCTGGTGGGCGACCTGCTCGTGCGCACCGGGATCACGAAGTAGCCCGGCAGCCGGGCTGCAAGACACCGCCGGCTAAAATGGCGGGTTGCGCGCGGCTGCCCGCGCTTCTACTTCCCCCTCATGTCCGACGCACTCCCCTCTTCTTCCTCCGCCCACGACGACAACCAACTCATTGCCGAACGGCGCGAGAAGCTGAAGGCGCTGCGCGCCGCACAGGTCGAGGGCAAGGGCGTCGCCTTTCCGAACGACTTCAAGCCCGCCGACCGCGCGGCAGCGCTGATCGCGGCGCACAACGAAACAGAGCCCGAGGCGCTGGAAGCCACGCCGATCGCCGTCAGTGTCGCGGGCCGCATGATGCTCAAGCGGGTGATGGGCAAGGCGAGCTTCGCCACCGTGCAGGACGCCACCGGCCGCATCCAGCTCTACGTCACGCGAGATGCCGTCGGCGAAGCGCCCTACGCCGAGTTCAAGCACTGGGACCTGGGCGACATCGTCGGCGCCGAAGGCACCGCCTTCAAGACCAAGACCGGCGAGCTCTCGGTCAAGGTGACCCGGCTGCGCCTGCTGACCAAGAGCCTGCGCCCCTTGCCCGACAAGTTCCACGGCATGGCCGACCAGGAGCAGAAGTACCGGCAGCGCTACGTCGACCTGATCACCGACGAGTCGGCACGCGAGCGCTTCGTCGCACGCAGCCGCGCGGTGAGCGCGCTGCGCGAATTCATGGTGGCCAACGGCTTTCTCGAGGTCGAGACGCCGATGCTGCACCCGATGCCGGGCGGCGCCAACGCCAAGCCCTTCAAGACGCATCACAACGCGCTGGACCAGGAGATGTTCCTGCGCATCGCGCCAGAGCTCTATCTGAAGCGCCTGATCGTCGGCGGCTTCGAGCGCGTCTTCGAGATCAACCGGAGCTATCGCAACGAGGGCATCTCGGTGCGGCACAACCCCGAGTTCACGATGATGGAGTTCTACGCGGCCTACTGGAACTACCGCGACCTGATGGACTTCACCGAGACGCTGATCCGCACCATCGCGCAGAAGAGCGTCGGAAATCTCCAACTCGAGTACCAGGGCAAGCCGGTGGACCTGAGCCAGCCTTTCGAGCGGCTCACCATCCGCGAGGCGATCGCCAGGCACACCGAGGCCGGCGCGAACGCCGACGATGCCCCCTGGCTGCGCGATGCCCTCCGCAAGCTCGGCTTGAGCGAGGAGAAGGACAAGCTCTCCCAACGCAGCCTGGCGAGCCTGCAGGTGATGTACTTCGAGGAGACGGTGGAAGAGAAGCTCTGGCAGCCGACCTTCATCATGGAACACCCGACCGAGATCTCGCCCCTGGCGCGCGCCAACGACGAGCGCCCGGAGGTCACGGAGCGCTTCGAGCTCTACATCACCGGCCGCGAGTTCGGCAACGGCTTCAGCGAGCTCAACGATGCCGAAGATCAAGCCGCGCGCTTCAACGCCCAGGTCTCGGCGAAGGACAGCGGCGACGACGAGGCGATGTTCTTCGACCACGACTTCGTGCGGGCGCTGGAGTACGGCATGCCGCCTACCGGCGGCTGCGGCATCGGCATCGATCGCCTGATGATGCTGCTGACCGATTCGCCCAGCATCCGTGACGTGATCCTCTTTCCTGCATTGCGCCGGGAATCTTGAGTACACAGGCGCCCGTCCTCGGCATCGACTTCGGCACGTCCAATTCCGCGGTCGCGTGCGTGGCCGGGAGCGAGCTCGCCCGCCTGCTGCCGCTGGAGGGATCGGCGACGACGATCCCGACCGCGGTCTTCTTCAACACCGAGGACCGCAGCACGCATTTCGGCCGCGAGGCAGTCGCACTGTACCTGGCGGGCACGGAAGGCCGGCTGATGCGATCGCTCAAGAGCCTGCTCGGCAGTGCGCTGATGCAGGACCAGACCGAGATCGGCCACCAGCGGGTGAGCTTCGAGGACATCATCGCCCTCTTCCTGTCGGAGCTTGCTGCACGCGCCCACCGGCAGCTCGGCGCGAGGCCGGCGCGGGTCGTCGTCGGCCGCCCGGTGCATTTCGTGGATGATGACCCGGCGCGCGACCGCGAGGCCGAAGCCACGCTGCGCCGGGCCGCGCGGAACGCCGGCCTGGGCGACGTCGACTTCCAGTATGAGCCGATCGCCGCCGCCTTCGACCACGAGCGGCGCGTCACCCGCGAATCGCTGGTGCTGATCGTCGACATCGGCGGTGGCACCTCCGACTTCACCGTGGTGCGCCTGGGCCCTGGGCGGATCGCGAAGGCAGATCGCTCCGGCGACGTGCTGGCCACCACAGGCGTGCACATCGGCGGCACGGACTTCGACCAGCGGCTCAGCGTCGAATGCGTCATGCCGCATTTCGGTTTCCGCCATATCGGGCCGCAGGGCCGCGAGGTGCCGAGCAGGACCTTTTTCGACCTGTCGTCATGGCACCTGATCAATTGGCTCTATGCGCCGAAGGCGATCCGGCAGGCGCAGGAGCTGCGCGTCAACTACCTCGATACACGGCTGCACGACCGGCTCATAAACGTGCTCTCCGACCGGCAGGGGCATCGCATTGCCAGCGAGGTGGAAGAGGCCAAGATCCGCAGTTCGATGACCAGCGATACCGTGGCGATCGACCTGTCGTTCGCAGAGCCGAAGCTGAACGCCATGCTCACGGCCGGTGACATGGACCGCCAGCTCGCAGTGCAACTCGACAACGTGGTCGCGTGTGCCCGCGATTGCGTCGCGCGCGCGGGGCTGCACGGCGAGCAGCTCGACGCCCTCTACCTGACGGGCGGCTCCTCGGCCCTGCGCCCCTTTCAGGGTGCCCTGCGACGGGCCTTTCCGGCCACGCCGGTCATCGAAGGCGATCTCTTCGGCGGCGTGGCCGCAGGCCTGGCCTATGCCGCTGCCGGCGCCGGAACGCCGCGACCCGCGTGAAGTACCTGGCAGCCTACCCCGCGGCGCTGCGCGCCCAGGTCGAGGAGCTGATGACGCAGGGCCGGCTCGGCGACTGGCTCCTCAAGCGCTACGGTGGCGTGCACGGCATCCGGACCGACCGCGCGCTCTACGACTACGTGAGCGGACTGAAGAGCGAGTTCCTGCGCAACGCCGAGCCGCTGGCCAAGGTTGCCTTCGACAACAAGCTGCACGTGATCCGCAACGCACTCGGCACCCACACGACCATCTCGCGCGTGCAGGGCGGCAAGCTCAAGGCGAAACGCGAGATCCGCGTGGCGAGCTTGTTCAAGGAAGTGCCGATCGAATGGCTGCGCATGATCGTCGTGCACGAACTGGCGCACACGAAGGAGCGCGAGCATGACAAGGCCTTCTACCAGCTCTGCATGCATATGGAGCCGGACTATCACCAGTTCGAATTCGACCTGCGCCTCTACCTCACGCACCTGGAGAGTGGCGGCTCCGCCCTCTGGTCGGCGACGGCCTGACCGAGGTCAGAGCCCGGACAGCGTCGCGGCAGCATGCCGATAGGCCGGCGAGCGCATGAGGTCGTCCCAAGCGAGCGCACCACCCCGCGGCAGCAGAGCGCGCCGACGCGCCTCGCGGACCGCCTCCGGCTTCCAGCGGCCGTTGCGGCGCGCTGCGGCAAAACCGTCGAGCACTTCGTCGAGCGCCGTGCTCTCGCCGATGCTCTGGTTGCACAGCAGCGCGAGGTCGCAGCCAGCGTCGAGGGCGGCAAGCGCGGCGTCGCTGTAGCTCAGCAGCTCACCCTGGATGCTGCGCGCGGCCTCCATGCTGAGGTCGTCGCTGAATACCGCCCCGTCGAAACCCAGTCGGCCGCGCAGGATCTGCTGCAGCCACTTCGGCGAAAAGCCTGCCGGACGGGTGTCGACCTTCGGATAGATCACATGCGCCGGCATGACTGCAGCCAGCGTGCCGCGCAGCCAGTCGTAGGGCTTTGCATCGTCGGCCAGGATCGCCTTGAGGCTGCGACGGTCCACGGGGATCGCCACGTGCGAGTCGGCACGCACGAAGCCGTGCCCCGGGAAATGCTTGCCGCAGTTGGCCATGCCTGCCTGCAGCAGGCCGTGCGTGAGGCTGCGGGCCAGCAGTGCGACGACGCGCGGATCGCGATGGAAGCTTCGGTCGCCGATCACGCTGCTTTCGCCGTAGTCCAGGTCCAGGACGGGCGTGAAGCTGAAATCGACGCCGCAGGCACGCAGTTCGGCGGCCAGCACTTGGCCGCAGGCCACGGCCGCCTGGGTGGCGCGCATCGGATCGCGCATCCAGAGCTCGCCCAGCGTGCGCATGGAAGGCAGGCGGGTGAAGCCATCGGAGCGGAAGCGCTGCACCCGTCCTCCTTCATGGTCGACGCAGACCAGGATGTCCGGCCGCAGGGCCTTGATCTCGGCGTTGAGGGCGCTCATCTGCGCCCGGTCTTGCCAGTTGCGCGCGAAATGGATCACGCCCCCCACCAGCGGATCGGCAAGGCGGCGACGGTCGGCGGCATTCAATGCGGTGCCCGCGACGTCGATGATCAAGGGGGCGTGCGCGGGATTCTGGTCGGTCATGGCTTGCGTTCGACCACGACAAAGCTGGCCGCGTAGTCGGTCTCGTCGGTCACCGTCACGTGCGCGACCAGGCCTTCGGCCTCGAACCAGTCCTTCAACACACCATGAAGCACGATCACGGGCTTGCCGCTGCGCTGGTTCGCGATCTCGCACAGCCGCCAGCTCATCGGCATGCGCATGCCCAGGCCGATGGCCTTGCTGAAGGCCTCTTTGGCGGAAAAGCGCGTGGCCAGGTAGCGCAGGCCGCGCTTCGGCCAGCGGGCGCTGCGGGCACGCCAGACCTTGAGTTCGGCCTCGCTCAGCACGCGCTGCGCGAAGCGCTCACCCTGGCGCTCGAAGGTGGCGGCGATGCGGCGGATGTCGCAGATGTCGGTGCCGATGCCGTAGATCACGCGGCCTCTCGAATACAGCGCAGGTAGTCCCGCGTGGCCGCGGCGTAGCCGAGCTCCAGCGCATCGGAGACGAAGGCATGACCGATCGAAACCTCGCGCACACCGCGCACCGCCCGCAGGAAGTCGGTGAGATTGTCGCGGCTCAGGTCGTGACCGGCATTGACTTCGAGCCCGGCCGCCTGCGCCGCGCGGGCGGCCTCGGCGTAAAGGGCCAGCACCGCGTCAGCCCTGGAGGTGCCCCGCGAGGCGGCATAGCCTTCGGTGTAGAGCTCGATGCGGTCGGCCCCGACGGCCTTGGCGGCCGCCATCATGTCCGGCTCCGGGTCCATGAACAGGCTCACGCGCACGCCCAGGGTCTTGGCTTCGGCTATCAACGGCCGCAGCCGATCGGCATCGTCGGGGAAGGTCCAGCCGTGGTCGCTGGTCGACTGGGCCACCTCGTCGGGAACGAAGGTGGCCTGGTGCGGGCGCAGCTCTCGCACGAAGTCCATCAGGTTGTGGAACGGGTTGCCCTCGATGTTGAACTCGGCCTGGGGCCAGTCCTTGCGCAGCAGCTCCGACAGGTCCTGGACGTCCTGCGGGCGAATGTGGCGCTGGTCGGGCCGGGGGTGCACCGTGATGCCGTGCGCCCCGGCATCCAGGCACAGCGCGGCGGCGAAGAGCACGCTGGGGATGCCCAGCGAGCGCGTGTTGCGCACCAGCGCCACCTTGTTGAGGTTGATCGACAGGGAAGTGCTCATAGGGCTTGCAAGTCTCTCATCATCTGGCGCGTACGCAGCGTGCTCACACCGCAATGGTAGTTGAGCAGCACGCGCAGCTGGTTGCGCAGCGCGCTGCTGGCCCCGGCGTTCAGGGTCGCGACCTGGCGCAGCGTGGCAGCCAGCGGCGCGCGTTCCTCGAGCGTGCGTTGCAGGGCCAGCCAGCCGGCGCCCTCGAGTGCGGCTTCGTCCTCGGCGGCGAGGCGCAGGCCAGCCTCGGGCACGAGGGCGTAGCGAGTCTGCGTGTCGAGGGGCGCCAGCGTCAGTGTTTCGATATCGAGCACCGGCAGCAACCCGACCTCGCGCAGCAGCAGCAGCTCGAAGGCCCGCAGCGCGGCGGCCTGGGTAGCAGCCTGGGCGCCCCCATGGTCGCCGGCCAGCACCTGCACCATGACGGCGTAGCCGTCGAACAGCGCCTCGTGCGCGTCGTCGCGCGCCAGCAAGCGCAGCAGCAGTTCATTCAGGTAGTAGCCCGACAGCAGGGCTTCGCCGGTGGGCATCACATGGCCTCCCATCCACTCGGCCCCCTTGAGCGTGCGGATCTCGGCGTCGCCGCCGTAGCTGACTTGCAGCGGCTGCAGGGGAAGCAGCACCGGCCGGAAGTTGGAACTCGGCCGCTTGGCCCCCTTGGCCACCAGGGCGATGCGTCCGTGATGGCGGGTGAAGACCTCCAGGATCAGGCTCGACTCGCTCCAATCGTAGTGGTGCAGCACATAGGCCGGTTCATGCGAGACGCGGTGGGTTGCCATTCACCCTCGGCCGTGTTCATTCATATCCGAATGAACGTACCCGTGCCTCGTCGTCGGCCCAGCCCGAACGCACCTTGACCCACAGCTCGATGAAGACCTTGGCGTCGGCGAGCTTTTCGAGCTCCTGCCGCGTTTCCATGCCGATGCGCTTGATGCGCTCGCCCTTGTCGCCGATCACCATCGCCTTGTGGCTGTCGCGCTCTACGACGATGGTGGCGGCGATGCGCAGCAGGCGTTTCTGGCCCTTGCGGGCAGGCGGCTCCTCCTCGTACTTGTCGATCACCACGGTCGATGTGTAGGGAAGCTCGTCGCCGGTCAGGCGGAACAGCTTTTCCCGCACCAGTTCGCTGGCGAGGAACTGCTCGCTGCGATCGGTGAGCTCGTCCTCGGAATACCACCAGGGCTGCTCCGGCAGGTACTTTTCGCAGATACCGAACAGGCGCTCGATGTCCTTCGGATTCTTGGCCGACATCGGGACGAGCTCGGCGAAGGCGTGCCGGGCCTGCATCTCCTGCAGCCACGGCGCTAGCTCGCTGCGGCGATGCACGTTGTCGAGCTTGTTGGCGATCAGCACCGTCGGGATGCCGGTGCCGAGCAGCTTCAGCACCCGCTCGTCGGCCGCGGTGAAACTGCCGGCCTCGACCACGAAGAGGATCAGGTCCACGTCCGAGACCGCGCCCACCACGGTCTTGTTGAGCGAGCGGTTGAGCGCGTTGGCGTGCAGCGTCTGGAAGCCCGGCGTGTCGACGAAAACGAATTGCGTCAGCCCACGCGTGCGCATGCCGGTGATGCGGTGCCGCGTCGTCTGCGCCTTGCGCGACGTGATGCTGATCTTCTGGCCCACCAACGCGTTGAGCAGCGTCGACTTGCCCACGTTGGGCTTGCCGACGATGGCAACAAGGCCGCAGCGCTGGCCGGGGGATGGGTCCGGCCCCGCTCCCTCTGCGGGAGGGAGCGGACTGGATTCGATGGGATGGTTCATGGGGATGCCTTTGCAGCGCCTCCGCGCGCCTTGAGCCGGATCAACATGGCGGCGGCCGCGGCCTGCTCGCCGGCGCGGCGCGAGCCGCCGATGCCGCGTTCGCGCAAGCCCAGCTCGGACACCTCGCATTCGACATCGAAAGTCTGCTTGTGCGCCGCGCCCAGCGTGCCGATCACGCGGTAGACCGGCAGCTTCATTTTGTGGCCCTGCAGCCATTCCTGCAATTCGGTCTTGGGGTCCTTGGCCGCGGCGTCCATGCGCGGCGTGATGGCAACGGACTCGTAGAGCCGTCGCACCAGCGCCTGTGCCGGCCCGTAGCCGGCATCGAGGTAGACGGCGCCGATCAGCGCCTCCAGCGCATCGGCCAGGATCGAAGGCCGGTTCGGCCCGCCGGACCGCGCTTCCCCTTCGCCCAGCCGCAGCAGCGGGGACAGCGCCAGCTTGAGCGCCAGTTGATGGAGGGTGTCCTGCTTGACCAGATTGGCCCGCACCCGGGACAGGTCGCCCTCGGGAA
Source organism: Variovorax sp. RA8 (assembly GCF_901827175.1). Classification (NCBI taxonomy): domain Bacteria; kingdom Pseudomonadati; phylum Pseudomonadota; class Betaproteobacteria; order Burkholderiales; family Comamonadaceae; genus Variovorax; species Variovorax sp. RA8. The sequence goes on from NZ_LR594662.1 coordinate 4,986,809, forward strand.
GTTGCGACAGTTGCTCGTAGAGCAGATGGGCGACCGCCAGGTTGAGCACCGAATCGCCGAGGAATTCAAGCCGTTCGTTGTGATCGGCGGAGAAACTGCGATGCGTCAATGCGCGCTGCAGCAACCGCGGGTCTGAAAAGGAATGCTGGAGACGCGCCTGCAGCGCGTCGAGGCCACCGCCCGTCACGGCTGGCCCGTCGAGGCGTTGCGCCAGAACCTGCGCAGCCCCTCGGCAGGGCGACGCAAGGGCTTGGCCGCGACCCCGTGTGCGTCCATTTCAGTTCGATTGGCCTGCGTACTTGAGCGTCAGGTAGGCCGGACCGAACAGGTGGATCTCGCGCTCATAAGCGAAGGACACCACGACCTTGTCGCCGACCTTCTTGACGTCGAGGTCCTTCCCCGCGACCGACTGGAAGTCGTCGATGGCCTGAGCCCGGTCGAAGATCGCCCGCACCTCGGGAACGGTCGTTCCCTCCTTGGCCTTGTTCGCCGCCTTGGTGATCGCCTGGTACTCGATCAGCGTCGGAATTACCTGGGCCACCACCACGCCGACGCAGGCCAGCACGACGGCGACGAACAGCAGCCCGATAAAGGATATGCCACGCTGGCGCCGCCTGGATTGACTTGCTCTCATCCCTCTTTTCCCTCCAAAACCTCGATTATTGGAACCCGCCGATGCGCTTGAGGTCGCCGAAATTCATCCAGACGAAAAAGGCCCTGCCCACGATGTTCTTGTCAGGCACGAAGCCCCAGTAGCGCGAATCGAGCGAGTTGTCGCGGTTGTCGCCCATCATGAAATAGTGGCCCGGCGGCACCTTGCACACCACGCCCTCAACACTGTAGCGGCAATTTTCCCGGTTCGGGAACGCCATGATTTCGGCTTCCGAAAGGCCGGCACGTCGGCCCTCGTCGTTGAGCAGCATGTGCCTCTTGCCGCCCAGGTCCTCGGAATACTGCTTGAGGTAGCGCATCGCCTCCTCGTCGAAATAGTCGGGCTCTGCCCGCTTGCTGACAGGCTGGCCGTTGATGGTGAGCTTCTTGTTGAGATAGGCCACTTCGTCGCCCGGCACGCCGACCACGCGCTTGATGTAGTCCATGCTCGGCTTGGGCGGGTAGCGGAACACCATCACGTCGCCGCGAGCTGGCGGGGTGCCTTCGGTCATCTTGGTGTTGATGACGGGCAGGCGCAGGCCGTAAGTGAACTTGTTGACCAGGATCAGGTCGCCCGTGAGCAGCGTGGGCATCATCGAACCGGAGGGAATCTTGAAGGGCTCGACCAGGAAGGAGCGCAGCAGGAACACTGCCAGGATCACCGGGAAGAGGCCCGCCGTCCAGTCCAGCCACCACGGCTGCATGAGCAGGCGCTCGCGCGCCTTGGGGTCCGTGGTGTCGACCTGGGTGATGCCCTGGCGGTTCAGCTCTTCGCGCCGTTGAGCCAGGGCGATCTCCAGCGCCTCGGCCGTTTTCCGGCGACGCGGAAGGAAATAGAGGCGCTCGGCCAGCCAGTACAGGCCCGTGACCACGGTGGCAAGAAACAGAAGCAGTGCGAAGTTGCCTTCGACGGCACCGAAGTACCAGGCACCGATATATCCAACGAAAGCCGCAAGGATCAGGGAGGTGAGAAATGCCATCGATGCCGTGTTCTTAGTCTTCGACCTGCAGGATGGCGAGAAAGGCCTCTTGCGGGACCTCGACCGAGCCGATCTGCTTCATTCTTTTCTTGCCCGCCTTCTGCTTCTCGAGAAGCTTGCGCTTGCGGGTGATGTCGCCGCCGTAGCACTTGGCGAGCACGTTCTTGCGCAGGGCCTTGATTGTCTCACGCGCGATGATGTTGGCCCCGATGGCGGCCTGGATCGCGACGTCGTACATCTGGCGACTGATGATCTCGCGCATCTTGGCAACGACCGCCCGGCCGCGGTACTGGCTCTGGCTGCGGTGCACGATGATCGACAGCGCGTCGACCTTGTCGCCGTTGAGCAGGATGTCGACCTTGACGACGTCCGACGCGCGGTACTCCTTGAACTCGTAGTCCATCGACGCGTAGCCCCGGCTGACCGACTTCAGCTTGTCGAAGAAGTCGAGCACGATCTCGCCCAGCGGCATCTCGTAGGTCAGCATGACCTGGCGGCCGTGGTAGGCCATGTTCATTTGCACGCCGCGCTTCTGGTTGGCCAGGGTCATCACCGAGCCGACGTATTCCTGCGGCATGTAGAGATGGACCGTCACGACCGGCTCGCGGATCTCCGCCATGCGGCCGACGTCGGGCATCTTCGACGGGTTCTCGACCATGATCACCTCGCCGTCGTTCTTCACGACCTGGTAGACCACGCTGGGGGCCGTCGTGATCAGGTCCTGGTCGAACTCGCGCTCCAGGCGCTCCTGCACGATCTCCATGTGCAGCAGGCCCAGGAAGCCGCAGCGGAAGCCGAAGCCCAGTGCCTGGGACACCTCCGGCTCGTAGTGCAGCGAGGAGTCGTTGAGTTTGAGCTTCTCCAGCGCGTCCCGCAGCGAGTCGTACTCGCTCGCCTCGGTTGGGTAGAGGCCGGCGAACACCTGCGGCTGGATTTCCTTGAAGCCCGGCAAAGCCTCGGTGGCGGTCGCGGCCGCACCGCCGCTGCCGGTCTTGATCTGCGTGACCGTGTCGCCTACCTTCGCGGCCTGCAGCTCCTTGATGCCGGCGATGATGAAGCCCACCTCGCCCGCCTCGAGCGACTGGCGCGTCTCGGCTGCCGGAGTGAAGACCCCGAGGCTGTCGGCGTTGTAGCTCGCACCCGAGGCCATCATCTTGATGCGGTCGCCCTTCGCCAGGCGGCCGTCCACCACGCGCACCAGCATCACCACGCCCACGTAGGCGTCGAACCAGCTGTCGACGATCATCGCGCGCAGTGCCGCATCGGGATTGCCGCGCGGCGGCGGCACCTTGGCCACGATGGCCTCGAGAATCTCGTCGATGCCCATGCCCGTCTTCGCAGAGCACGGAATCGCATCGCCGGCGTCGATGCCGATCACGTCCTCGATCTCGGCCTTCGCGTTGTCGGGGTCGGCTTGCGGCAGGTCCATCTTGTTGAGCACCGGCACCACCTCGACACCGAGATCGAGTGCGGTATAGCAGTTGGCCACCGTCTGTGCTTCGACGCCCTGGCTCGCATCGACAACGAGCAGCGCGCCTTCGCATGCGGACAGCGAGCGACTCACTTCATAAGAGAAGTCGACGTGACCCGGCGTGTCGATCAGATTGAGGTTGTAGACCTGTCCGTCGCGTGCCTTGTAGTGCAGTGCCGCAGTCTGCGCCTTGATGGTTATCCCACGCTCTTTCTCGATATCCATCGAGTCGAGGACCTGCGCTTCCATCTCGCGCTCGGCGAGGCCTCCGCAACGCTGGATCAAGCGATCTGCGAGCGTCGACTTGCCATGGTCGATGTGCGCAATGATTGAAAAATTTCTGATGTGATTCATCAACGGGAACGCTTAAGTACTTGAAATGGCTCGTGCGCAGCAGGCGACAGGCAAGAAAAAAGGGCGCGTCCCCAAGAGACGCGCCCTGAACCAACAAGCAATGGCAACTGCAGTAGTTGGAACTTCATTGTAGGCAAAAAGGGGGGCGCGTACAGCCGGGCCTGGGCCTCGGATCGGTCGTTGCAGGTCAGCAACATGGTACTTATTAACAGCTTATCAACACAATCGGTGGACCAGTTCCTTAACAACTTGTGGGCGATCTGTGGAGCACCGGTGGGTGACATGCGGGAATCCCGCATCGTGGAGAAGCTTCGGCGGCTTATGCGCCGTGGAGGCTCCCTCGGCGTCCTATTCTACCGAAAAGTGTCATTAGCCCTCCAATAAGTTAGCGATCGCCAACCAATCGAGGCGACTCAGCGACGTCAAAATTTTTTTGCTCGGGGTTGCAGGAACACCAAAAGGGGTCGGAAAAAAGGCCCCAAACCCGACTGCGGGATGGGGCCACTTGACGCCAGACGCCGTTCAGCGTGAGGGGCGAATCAGGGCGTACTGCGCCCAGTCGCCGCGGCGGAAAAGCACGCTCACGGGCTTGCTCTTGTCAGCCTTTACCAGCGCAGATTCGAACTCCTTGGCGTTGGCGATCTCGGTGTTGTTGACGGCCAGGACGATGTCCCCCTCGCGCAGGCCGGCGCGGGTCGCTGCCTCGGTGGCCGAATCGATCTTCACCCCGCCCTTGAGCTTGAGCTCTTTCTTTTGCGCCTCCGTGAGGTCGCTGACGGCGAGGCCCAGCGACTTGGCAGCGGCTGAGGCCGACGGCTTGCTGGTCGGTTGCTCCTCGCGCTCGGCCGTCCGCGCCGGCTTGTCAGGCTCGATCTCGGCGATCGTCACGCTCAGGTCGCGCGAATTGCCGCGCCGGAACACGGTGACCGTGCTCTTGGTGCCGGGCTTGGTGTTACCGACGAGGCGCGGCAAATCGCTGGGCTTGTCGATGGCCTTGCCGTCGAAACGGGTGATGATGTCCCCGGGCTCGATGCCGGCCTTCTCGCCCGGCGAGCCCGCCTCGACCCCGCGCACCAGGGCGCCCTGGGCCTTGCCTAAGCCGATGGATTCGGCTACATCCTTCGTGACTTGGTCGATCTGAACACCGATGCGTCCGCGCGAAACCCGACCGTTCGTGCGGAGTTGGTCGCTCACGCGAATCGCCTCGTCGATCGGAATCGAGAAGGAGATGCCCATGAAGCCGCCCGAGCGCGAATAGATCTGGCTGTTGATTCCGACCACCTCGCCGCGCATGTTGATCAGCGGCCCGCCGGAATTGCCCGGGTTGATAGCGACGTCGGTCTGGATGAAGGGCAGGTAGTCGCCGGTGTCACGCTGCTTCGCGCTCACGATGCCGGCGGTCACGGTATTCTCGAGGCCGAATGGCGAGCCGATGGCCATCACCCATTCGCCGACGCGCAGCTTGGAGATGTCGCCAACCTTGACGGCCGGGAGCCCGGTGGCATCGATCTTCACGACCGCAACATCGGTGCGCTTGTCGGCCCCGATGATCTTCGCCTTGAATTCGCGCTTGTCGACCAGCGTCACCATGACCTCGGATGCGCCGTCGACCACGTGGGCGTTGGTCATCACGAAGCCGTCGGACGTCAGGATGAAACCGGAACCCACGCCCCGCGGCCGCTCCTCCTCCTGCGGCGCCTGGGGCCGATTCGGGCGCGGGCCCTGGCGCGGGATGTTGGGCATGGGCTGGCCGAAGAAGCGGCGGAAGAACTCCTGCATCTCCTCGTCCATCTCACCGCTGCCGCCGCGCTGCGTCACCTTCTCGACAGTCCGGATATTGACCACCGCCGGGCCGACCTGATCGACCAGATCGGTGAAGTCGGGCAGCACGCGCGCCTGGGTCTGCGCACTGGCGGGGGCAACCGGCAGCAGTGCAGCGCCGGAGGCGAGCATGAATGCCCCGGCCAAGAAGAATGAGCGGATCCTGTTCCTCTCGGTTCTGAACATCATCGCTTCCTTTTGGAGAACACTTAAAACATCGATATGGCGACTCAACGCGCACGCACAAGACTCTGCGCGAACCCATCGAGCGTCTGAGGAGGAACTTCGCCGACCGCGGTCAGCCACCAGTCGCCATCCTTGTTCGTCAGCTTGCGCGTCAGCGTGTAGGTGGCGCCGAGTGCGAGCAGGACTTCCCGAGGCTGACGTTTGGCGTCGTAAGGCTCCACGAAGAGCGAGACCGTTGCCAGGCCATCAGAGAAAATCCACTGCATCGTGTGCCCTTGCTCGCCGCCCGCCGCAGCGCCCATCGCGCGCCTGTAGCAACTGACAGGCTTGAAACCGGCGATGGGGGCTCGCAGGTCCCAACCCTCCTTGAGAGGCGTGCTGCGCTCGAGCTCGGATTTCTCTACCTTGTAGCCGGCGGTGCTGGCCATCATCTGCGCCAACGCCTGCGCTTTGACTGGTGCATCGAGCTGGAGTTCAGAAAAGGCAGACTGTTCGATCACACGGTTCTCGCCATCGAGGGTCTGCAACTTCACAACCAGGCCCGAGCGCCGCTCGCTCCAGATGCGGTAGCCGAAACGCAGGCCGTCGCGCGGCTCCAGCTGCACCACGTCGGCATCGAAGCCTGCGACGCGATCCTTGCCCACGACGCGTGCACCATAGTAGTTGCCGATCGCGGAGTCGGGCGCACCGAGCAGATTCGGAAACAGTTCGAGGTTCTCGCGCTTCTCGCTCTTGACGATCTTCGTCTCGGGCAGGAAGGTCATCACATGGTTGTTGCGCCTGAAGGTCGAGCGCGGCGGCCCGGACAGCACCTCGACGCGCTCGAACTGGAGGTCGCCTTCGCAGACATGCCAGATGCGGGCACTCGACAAGTTTCCGCCGGCAGCCGAAACGACGAAGGTCCCTGCATAGGACCGCTGGCGGGATGCTGTATGCATTCGCTGCAGCCACTCGACCACGCTCAGCGTCGGCGCCTCGCCGCCCACCGCGCTGGTCGCCCCTTTGACCGACGGCGAGGACGCCCTGCTCTGCGCCACGACCATCGGTGCAACGCATAGCGCCGCAACCAGGACCACCGCGCCACTCGCGGACATCGGCATCGAGACAGTCATTGGGGCAGCTGCGGACGCACGATCATCAACGCGACGGCCTGTCAAAGGTCGCATTGCGCAGGAAGCCGGACGGCATCTGGGAGGCGCCGCCCGCTTGCTGGTGCGCTTCAAGCAACTGGTCCAGGCGGGGATCGCGCAGCATGACCTGCGGATGCCCATTGCCCACCACGACTCGCATCGGCATCAGCACAGATGCGCCCTGCGGCGCGGACCCGTTGGCGGCGAGCACCGAGCCCGAGCTCTGCTGTTGTTGCTGCTGCGCCAATTGCGCCGCCGGCTGAGGACCGGCGCCCCCGACCCAGTTCCAGCCGATGGCTGCCGCCGCTGCGAGCGATGCTGCACCGGCCACGAGTTTCCATCGGAACACCGGCTCGTTGGCGGCTTCGGCGCGACGCAGCGCGGGCATTGCCGCGACATCCGGCGCAAGCACTGGAATGGAGGGCTCCGCCGCCAGTCGTTGCTGGAGCCGCGAGAGGAACTGCGAGCTGTCGCTGCACGCGGTATGGACGCCGGACCGCAGGACATCCCCGACGACATGGTAGGCATGCCAGGTCGCACGCAAGTCGTCGCTACCGCAGACCTTGTCGATCACCTGGGCGAACTCGTCATCTCGCAAATGCCCGTCGGCGAGTGCGGAAATCTGCTCATGGACCATGGTTATGTGCTTCATCTTGTTCACCTGCTACCAACGTTTGCCGGACTGGTTGTCCAGCAACGGTTTGACTCGGGCCGAAATGGCTTCGCGCGCCCTGAAAATCCGCGAGCGCACCGTCCCGATAGGACAATTCATGACCTCGGCGATCTCTTCGTAGCTCATGCCTTCGATCTCGCGCAACGTGACCGCCTGCCTCAGCTCTGCGGGCAGGGCCTCCATCGCTGCTTCGACGGCGGCCGCGATTTCATTGGCGGCCAGCACGGATTCGGGCGTCTCGTCGGTGGTTGGTTCGTTTCCTGGCCGGTAAGTTTCATCATCCTCGTCGGAAGACGAACGCAGCGTGCTTTCGGTTACGGTCGGATCGCGCTTCATGTCCACCAGGGCCTTCTTGGCCGTATTGACAGCGATGCGGTACAGCCACGTGTAGAACTGCGCTTCGCCCCTGAACTGGTGCAGGGCGCGATAGGCGCGGATAAAGGTCTCCTGCGCGATGTCCTCGACCAGGTTCACGTCCCGCACCATGCGGCCGATGAGCCGCTCGATCCGGCGCTGGTATTTGAGGACCAGCAATTCGAACGCCTTCTGATCGCCCGCGACCGTGCGCTGGACCAGTTGGAAGTCGACCTCCCCGGCTCCGGGCGCGACAGTCGGCGCATTGGTCAGACCGGCGTCGGGCGGCACGGGCGGCGGAGCTGCGGTCATGAAAGAGGATGTTGCGCGCCCATGGGCGCGGACCGGGCGTCAGTCAGGGCCTGGCTGGCCCGAATGGGGCGCGAATATACCGCACGGCGCAAGTTCAGCCAGCGCTCGGGCATGGTGCGCCGCTCGAGCCAGACCCACCCGCTAGCGCCCCCGCTGTGGGTAATCCGCACGAGAAGCCAGGACTGGCCATCGAGGGCCACCCGCGCTCGAGCCGCCTGCAAGCCCGTCGCGCCCCGGATCGACCAGCGCGAGCCGTCGAAATCCAGCACATCGGACGAAGCACGACGGGGCGAGCCTCTCCATGCAGCCACGCCCGTTCCGATCAAGCAGAGCACCAGCAGCCCGGCGCGCCAGTCTACCTGGCCCAACCGAGCGCATGCCGCAACCGCGCAGCACGCGCCGCTGATCCAAAGGAGGAGCAAGAGCCAGTCCGCAATACGCGAACGCCCCACCGGGTAGCTCACCGACGGGGCGCCGTGCATGGGTCCTGGGAATTCAAGCGCGCTTGAACACCAGCGTGCCGTTGGTGCCGCCGAACCCGAAGTTGTTCTTCACCGCGACGTCGATGTTGAGATCGCGCGCCTCATTGGCGCAGTAGTCGAGATCGCACTCCGGATCCTGATTGAAGATGTTGATCGTCGGCGGGCTCTTCTGATGGTGGATCGCCAGCACGGTGAACACCGACTCGATGCCCCCGGCACCTCCGAGCAGGTGGCCGGTCATGGACTTGGTCGAATTCACCACCAGCTTCCCGGCTTGCTCGCCGAAGGCCTTCTTGATCGCGTTGGTCTCGTTGAGGTCGCCGAGCGGCGTCGAGGTACCGTGCGCGTTGAGATACTGGACCTGGTCGGGGTTGACGCTGGCGTTGTTCAGCGCCGCCACCATCGAGCGACGCGGCCCATCGACGTCCGGAGCGGTCATGTGGAAGGCATCGGCGCTCATGCCGAAGCCGGCGACTTCCGCGTAGATCTTGGCGCCGCGTGCCTTGGCTCGCTCGTATTCTTCAAGCACCACCACCCCCGCGCCCTCGCCGAGCACGAAGCCGTCACGGTCGCGATCCCACGGGCGCGAGGCGGTGGCCGGGTCGTCGTTGCGTGTGGACAGCGCGCGAGCCGCGGCGAAGCCGCCGATGCCGAGCGGCGAAACCGTGGACTCGGCACCGCCGGCGATCATCACATCGGCGTCGCCATACTCGATCATGCGAGCAGACGTGCCGATCGCATGCAAACCGGTGGTACAGGCCGTCACGATCGCGATGTTAGGCCCCTTGAAGCCGTAGTGGATCGACACATGGCCGGATATCATGTTAATGATCGACGCGGGCACGAAAAACGGGGAGACGCGGCGCGGACCGCGGTTGGTCAGCTCGGCATGCGTCGCCTCGATCATGGGAAGCCCCCCGATGCCCGAACCGATGTTGCAGCCGATGCGAACGGCGTCTTCGTGGGACAGCGCATCGCCGGTCGGCAGACCGCTGTCCTGCACCGCTTGCATCGCAGCGGCCAAGCCGAGATGGATGAAGCGATCCATGTGGCGCGCTTCCTTCTCGGCGATGTACCGGGTGATGTCGAAGCCCTTCACCTCGCCCGCGAACTTGCATGCGAAAGCGCTCGCATCGAAGCTGGCAATGGTGTCGATGCCCGATTTTCCAGCGAGCAGATTGGCCCAGCACTCGGCGACGGTATTTCCGACAGGGGCAATGCAACCGAGTCCGGTCACAACGACGCGGCGTTTGGTCATGCCGGCAAACCTTTCTGGAGGCACTGAGACCATCGGACGGCCTGCACGATCATGGCGGCCGCGAACCGATGCGGGAACCCAGTGTGGCCGATATCAGGCCTTTTGATTCTTGGTGGCGTAGTCGACGGCGTTCTGGACGGTCGTGATCTTCTCGGCGTCTTCGTCGGGGATCTCGATGCCGAATTCGTCTTCGAGTGCCATCACCAGTTCGACCGTGTCGAGCGAGTCTGCACCGAGGTCCGCGACAAAAGCCTTCTCGTTGGTGACCTGGGACTCTTCAACGCCGAGTTGCTCGGCAATGATCTTCTTGACACGTGCTTCGATATCGCTCATTTGGTTCCCTCTAAGGGTTGTAGGTAATCGATGATTTTAGCCGGCCGGATCATGGCGTTTGGCCTTGGCCCAGCCGGCAAAGGAATTGCTTCTCGCGTTCACATATGCATGCCGCCATTGACATGCAACTCCTGCCCTGTCACATAGGCGGCCTGAGGCGAGGCCAGGTAGGCGACGGCATGGGCGATATCCGCCGGCTTGCCGAGGTGGCCGAGTGGGATCTGCGCCAGCAGCGCCTGCTGCTGGGCTTGGGGCAGGTTGGCGGTCATGTCGGTCTCGATGAAGCCGGGCGCGACACAGTTGACCGTGATGTTGCGACTGCCAAGCTCGCGTGCCAGCGCACGGGTCATGCCCGCGACACCGGCCTTGGCGGCGGCATAGTTGGCCTGGCCGGCATTGCCCGCCGCGCCGACCACGCTGGTGATGCTGATGATGCGGCCGTAGCGCTGCTTCATCATGGGACGGATCGCCGCGCGCGAGAGGCGGAAGACGGCCTTGAGATTGGTGTCGAGCACTGCATCCCAATCCTCGTCCTTCAGTCGCATGGCCAGCATGTCGCGCGTGATACCGGCGTTGTTGACCAGCACATGGATCGCACCATAGGCCCTGACGATCTGATCGATCAACGCCTCGACCGCCGGGCCGTCGTTCACGTCGAGCGCCAAGCCGCGTCCGCCATGAGCGCCGAGTGCGGAGGTAATCTTGTTGGCGCTCTCCTCGGTGGTGCCGGTGCCGATGACCTGCAGGCCACGATGCGCCAGTTCGAGCGCGATCGCCGCCCCGATGCCGCGCGAGGCACCGGTGACCAGAGCCACCTGGCCCTCGAATTTGGGAATACTCATGGGAGATGAATGTTGAGGCAAGCTGCTCAGGTGCCGAGCAGTTGCTGGGTTTCCGCCCGGGTCGCCGGGTCGTAGACAGAGGCCGCGACGAGCTCGGGCGAAATGCGCTTCGCCATTCCGGCGAGCACCTTGCCGGGCCCGCATTCGACGATGACCTCCACGCCGCGCGCCTTCAGCGCCAGCACGCTTTCGACCCAGCGCACGGGGCCCGCGGCCTGGCGCACCAGGGCATCGCGGATCCGGTCGGCGTCGGTTTCCACCGCCACGTCGATATTGTTGAGGATCGGGATCTGCGGCGCCGCCAGGCTCACCGATGCCAGCCGCTGGCGCAGGGCTTCGGCCGCGGGCCGCATCAGGCTGGAGTGGAAGGGGGCCGATACCGGCAAGGGGAGCGCCCGCTTGGCACCTTGGGCCTTGAGCACTTCACAGGCCTTGTCGACCGCGGCCTTGCTGCCGGCGATCACCGTCTGCATCGGGTCGTTGAAGTTCACGGCCTCGACGATCTCCGCACTGCCGGGCCCGTAGCCGGCGGTCACCTCTGCGCAACCTGCCTTCACCTTTTCCGCGTCCATGCCGAGGACCGCCGCCATCGCACCCGCGCCGACCGGCACGGCCTGCTGCATCGCCTGGGCGCGAAAGCGCACCAGCGGCGCCGCCTGCGCCAGGGTGAGCACGCCCGAAGCGACGAGCGCGGAGTACTCGCCCAGTGAATGGCCGGCGACCAGCGCCGGCTCGGCACCACCCTCAGCCAGCCAGGCCCTCCAGGCGGCGACGCCAGCCACCAGCATTACGGGCTGCGTGTTCGTAGTGAGGCCCAGCGCTTCCTTGGGGCCCTCGCGGATCAGGCGCGCGACATCCTCGTCCAGCGCATCGGAGGCTTCGCGCAGCGTCTCGATCACGGCCGGGTGATCACCCCAGGCATCAAGCATGCCGACCGCCTGCGAGCCCTGGCCCGGGAATACGAAAGCGAAGGATTTCATTATTGCGTCTCCGTTGCGCGCCTCGCCGCGGGGGGCGGCGCGTCGCACTACATAGTCAACAACACCGCGCCCCAGGTGAAGCCACCGCCAACGCCTTCGAGCATGACTGTGTCACCCTTCTTCACCTTGCCCGCACGGACTGCCTCGTCCAACGCCAGCGGAATGGAGGCGGCGGAGGTGTTGCCGTGCTCGTTGACGGTCACGACCAGCTTCTCGAGCGGGAGCTTGAGCTTTCGCGCGGTGCCTTCCATGATGCGGATGTTGGCCTGATGGGGGATCAGCCAGTCGATCTCCGTGTTGGCCTTGCCGGCCTTCTGCAGGCAGGCGCGCGCCGCCTCCTCCAGTACGCGGACAGCCAGCTTGAACACGGCCTGCCCGTCCATATGGAGCAGCGGCGTGCCGAGCACATTGCCACCCGAGACATGACCGGGCACGCAAAGAATGCCAACGTGCCTCCCGTCGGCATGCAGATCGCTGGCGAGGATACCGGGCTCGGTGCTGGCCTCGAGCACCACCGCGCCGGCGCCATCGCCGAACAGCACGCAGGTAGTGCGGTCGTTGAAATCGAGGATGCGCGAGAACACTTCCGCACCGATGACCAGCGCGCACTTGGCGCTGCCCGTGCGGATCATCGCGTCCGCCACCGTCAATGCATAGACAAAGCCGCTGCACACGGCCTGCACGTCGAAGACAGGGCAGCCGGCAATGCCCAGCTTGTTCTGAAGGATGGCTGCCGACGAAGGAAACACCATGTCAGGCGTCGAGGTCGCAACGATGATCAGGTCGACTTCGGCAGCGCTGCGGCCAGCAGCCTCGAGCGCCTGCTTGGCGGCGTGAACGCCCAGATCGCTGCTGGTCACCTCGGGTGCAGCGAAGTGGCGGGCACGGATGCCCGTTCGCTCGACGATCCACTGATCAGAGGTTTCGATGCCACGCACCGCGAGTTCGCGGGCGAGGTCGTCGTTGGTCACTCGACGCGGCGGCAGGTAGCTGCCGGTGCCGGTGATGCGTGAAAAAAGAGTCATCAAACGTGGAGCGCCGCCGTGTCGACCGGCGTCGCCGGCTCTTGCCGCGCGAGCAGTGGCGCGGCGTGGGCGATGCGGGCCCGCACGCGATCGAGCAGGTTGTTGCGAGCGGCATCATAAGCGCGATCGAGCGCATGACCGAAAGCCACTTCATCCGCAGAGCCATGGCTCTTGAATACCAGCCCACGCAGCCCGAGCAGGGCAGCGCCGTTGTACCGGCGATGATCCAGGCGACGCTTGAGGGCTTTTAGAACCGGATAGGACACAATCGCGGCGAATTTGCTGAAAATACTGCTCGAATACTCGACTCGAAGGAAGTCGACGATCATCGCCGCCACGCCTTCCGTGGCCTTCAATGTGACGTTGCCAACAAACCCGTCACAGACGACGATATCGGTCGTCCCCTTGAAGATGTCATTGCCCTCGACGTTGCCGTAGAAGTTCAGGTCGTCGGAGCTTGCGGCCTTTCTCAACAGTTGGCTGGCTTTTTTGATAGTTTCGCTACCTTTTATTGCTTCCTCGCCCACATTGAGCAGCCCGACCGAGGGCGACTCATTGCCCGTCAGCGCTGAGACAAGCGCAGAGCCAAGGACGGCGAATTGCAGAAGGTCTTCTGCGTCGCAATCCACGTTCGCGCCGAGATCAAGTACCGTGGTTGCCCCGCCCTTGCTGTTGGGCAGTTGGGGCGCGATGGCCGGCCGGTCAATTCCCTCGAGCGTCTTGAGCAGGTAGCGTGCAATGGCCATCAACGCGCCAGTATTGCCCGCCGAAACCGCGGCCTCGGCAGCGCCATCCTTCACCTGCTGGATCGCGACGCGCATCGACGAGTCTTTTTTCTTCCGCAGCGCGACCTCGACGGGGTCGTCCATGCCAACAACTTCGCTGGCACCTATGATCCGGGCGCGCGGGTGCGAAAAATCGGCGAGCGCGGCGGGCGCGCCAACCAGAAGCAGCGACGCCTCGGCGTGGCGCTCGAGAAAAGCCCGACAGGCCGGGAGCGTGACGCGCGGCCCATGATCCCCGCCCATGCAATCGACGGCCAGCGTGATCGCGCGGGGTGCGGACGTTACGGAGTCGGAAAACGCAACCATCAAAACAAAGGCCCGACGCTACGCCAAAAGTAGCTTCGGGCCTTCAGCCTTGAAACAGCAGATCAGGCTTCTGACTTGGTCTTGAGCACCTTGCGGCCGCGATAGAAGCCGTTGGGGCTGATATGGTGGCGCAGGTGCGTCTCGCCGGTGGTCGGCTCGACAGCCAAGCCCGGAACGCCCAGTGCGTTGTGGGAACGATGCATGCCGCGCTTGGACGGCGACTTCTTGTTTTGCTGGACAGCCATGCTGGCTCCTGAAAATGTTCGGGTGAGTGGGTGGGCACGCGCTCGACCGTGGGCTCTGGCGGCCCTTGCCGTCCCTCGACCACATGCAAAGGGCGGCGCGCGCGAAGCCCGTGATTATAGCTCCATCGAAGCACCAGATGCCAGTCCCTCGACTTCACGCCTACTTCCGCTTGTCCGACCGCAAGCTGCCAAGCACGGCGAAGGGGTTGGGGCGAGCGGCCTCGGCGGTGTCGAACTCGGGGTCCACTGCGGACAGCTTCACCGGCTCCGGGCAATGTTCGTGGCGCGGTGTAACAGGGATCTCCATCAGCAATTCATCCTCGATCAAGGCATGCAGATCGAAATCTCGGCTGGAAACGAGCACATCCTCCTCGGATTCCTCGTCTTCGACAGCCGCCGTGCCTTCGTCCGCGACGAATCGAAACCAGCGGTCAACTTTCAACTCGACATCCACAGGCGTCAGGCACCGCTGGCAAACCAGCGGCACCGTGCTCGATGCGCTCAGATGCAGCCAGGGCACCGGGGCTTCCGCATGCCCGTTGCGCTCAGTGCCGACGGCCTCCCAGCGCACGCGCGAATCGGCTGCGGGGCTGGCGAGTTCCGCGCTCAAGCGCGTATAGGCCTGGACGGGCTCCTCGCCCGAAAGCGTCGCGGCTGCCTCGGCGAAGCGGTTCACGTCGAGCCTGCCGGGGGTGAATTCTCTGCTCATCGTCGCCAGTCTAAACCGCTCACGCACAATCATGGGCCATGCAACGCCCCGTGATTCTTGCCTCGACCTCGCGATATCGCCGCGAGTTGTTCGCCCGCCTGCTTCTGCCCTTCGACGTCCATCCCCCCGGTGTCGACGAAAAACCACTGCCCAAGGAGTCGCCAAGCGCCCTGGCCGAGCGACTCGCCCTCGAAAAGGCCGTGGCGGTGGCGCGCCGCTTTCCGGAGGCGGTGGTGATCGGCTCCGACCAGGTGGCCGACCTGGCCGGCGAGCCGCTGGGCAAGCCCGGAGACCACGCCCGCGCGACAGCCCAGCTACGGCGCATGCGCGGCCAAACCCTGGTGTTCCAGACCGCCGTCGCCGTGGTCTGCCAAGCCACCGGGTTCAGCCAGCGCGAGCTCGCTCCCGTACGGGTCGTCTTCCGTAATTTCAGCGACGCGGCGATCGAGCGCTATTTGCTGGCAGAGCAGCCGTACGACTGCGCAGGCAGCGCCAAAAGCGAAGGCCTCGGCATCGCGCTGCTGGACGCCATCGACAGCGACGATCCGACGGCGCTGGTGGGCCTGCCCTTGATCCGCACCGCCAACATGCTGCGCGCCGCAGGGATCGATCTGCTGTGAGCCGAGGCAAGCTCTATCTGGTTCCGGCACCGCTGGATTTCGGATGCGACATGCAGGCCGCACTGCAGGAGGTGGTGCCGCTCGGCACGCTGCAGGCCGCCGCCAGCATCACCCATTGGATCTGCGAAAACGCAAAATCGGCACGCGCCTATCTCAAGCGCATCGATGGCGTCGTGCCGCTCGCTGCGCCACTGCAGATGCAGCAGATCCAGGAGTTGCCGCGCGAAGTCCACAAGAAGGGCGACCACCAGGCGGGCCAGTTCGATGCGCGCCCGCTGCTCACCGCGGCGCTGGCCGGCGCCGATATCGGGCTGCTGAGCGAGGCCGGCATGCCGGCTGTTGCCGATCCGGGCTCGTCCGTTGTGCGCGCAGCCCACGAACTGGGCATCGCGGTGGTGCCTCTCACCGGGCCAGTGTCGCTGCTGCTCGCGCTCGCGGCCAGCGGACTCAACGGCCAGAATTTCGCCTTCGTCGGCTATCTGCCGCAGGAAGCCGAGGCCCGGGTGCAGCGCATCCGCGAGCTCGAATCGCTCGCGCTGCGCACCGGCCAGACCCAACTCTTCATCGAAACGCCCTACCGCAATGCAGCCCTGCTGCAAGCCTTGATGCAAACACTCCAGCACAACACGCGACTCGCGGTGGCCCGTGGCTTGACGCTTGCGAGCGCCGACATCCGTAGCGAGCCGGTGAAAGCCTGGCGCGCCAAGCCTACCGGCACCGACGACCGCATGCCCGCCGTATTTGCGATCGGACGCTAGGCGTGTCTGCGACCGTCATGCAGCCGTCCGCGCGTACGCGTTGGGCATCGCGCGTGCAGTTCTTTGCCTCGGGCTTCATCTTCGCCACCTGGGGCGTGCATATCCCGACAGTAAAAGCCCAATACGGCGTCACGGAGGCTGAACTCGGTCTGGCCCTGCTCGCAGCCGGCATCGGCGCCCTGCTCGGCCTCACGCAGGCGAGCCGGTGGATCGGCCGCTACGGCGCACGTACCACGGCCGGCCCCTGCGGGGCCATCTACGCCCTGCTGCTCGCCGGCCTGCTGGTCATGCCGGGCTATGCCGCATTGCTGGGCCTGTTGGCGGCTTTCGGTATCGTCACCAGCGTGTTCGACGTGGCGATCAACACCGAAGCCGCAGAGCTCGAGCTGCGCAACGGGCACCCGCTCATGAGCGGGATGCACGGCATGTTCAGCCTGGGCGGCATGGCCGGCGCGGTGACCGGGAGCGCGGCGCTGGCCGCGGGCATGGCACCGCAGGCGCATCTGACGCTCGTGGCGAGCGCAGTGGCAGTGATGGTCGCATTTGCCGCCCAGTGGATGCTGCCCCGCGAGGCCACCGCTTTCGCCGCCAACAACGAAGGCTTCCGCCTGCCCCGCGGCGCCCTCGTGATCCTCGGCGTGCTGGCCGCGCTGGGGCTGATCGCTGAAGGCGCGATCTACGACTGGAGCGTGCTCTATCTCAAGCAGGAGCTGGGCAGTCCACAACAGCAGGCCGCCCTCGCCTACGCCAGCTTCTCCGCTGCCATGGCCGCGACGCGCTTCTGCGGCGACGCGATGCGAGCGCGCTTCGCGCCGGCCGTGCTGCTGCGCGGTAGCGCCCTGCTGGCCGCTGCCTCCATGACACTGGTCCTGCTGACCGATGCCCCATGGCTGGCGCTGGTCGGCTTCGCGGGGGTGGGGGCCGGATTCGCGAACGTGGTGCCGATCCTGTTCGCGGCTTCGGCGCGCGTGCCGGGCGTCGAGCCGGCGCGCGGCATCGCTGCGGTTTCGGCGGCGGCCTATCTGGGCTTCATGGCGGGGCCGCCTGTGATCGGCTTCCTGGCCGAGGTCAGTTCGCTGACCGCAGCGCTCTATGTCGTGGTGGCCTTCGCCGTGGGTCTCGCGGCGTCGGCGCGCTGGGCCGACCCGGCCTGATCAGCGCAGCGCGGGCGCGCTGCGCATCGCACGCACCGAAGCATCGCCGAGCGCCGCGCCGAATTTCTTGGCCAGCTTCTCGGCCACGTTGTCGCGGCGGGTGTAGTCAATGACTTCCTCTGCCTTGACGACCTCACGTGCGACGAAGTCGACATTGCCGAGCTGATCGGCGAGCCCGAGATCCACCGCCTGCTGTCCGCTCCAGAACAGGCCGCTGAACAAGCCCGGCGTCCCGGTCTTCAGCCGATCGCCCCGGCCTTTCTTGACCACGTCGATGAACTGGGCGTGGATCTGCTCGAGCATCTGCTGCGCATGCGCACGCTGGGCATCGCTCATCGGGCTGAAGGGATCGAGGAAGCCCTTGTTCTCGCCGGCCGTCAGCAGCCTGCGCTCGACACCGACCTTTTCCATCAGCCCCGTGAAGCCGAAGCCGTCCATCAGCACGCCGATGCTTCCGACAATGCTGGCCTTGTCGACGAAGACCTTGTCGGTCGCCGCAGCGATGTAGTAGGCCGCCGAGGCGCAGGTCTCCTCGACTACCGCGTACACCGGCTTGTTGTGCTTGGCCCGTAGGCGGCGGATCTCGTCGTTAATGATGCCGGCCTGCACCGGGCTTCCGCCGGGCGAATTGATCAGCAGCACGACGCCCTTGGCGCCCTCGTCCTCGAAGGCGGTCTTCATCGCCGCCACCACGAACTCTGCGCTTGCATCGGCGCCGTTGGCGATCTCGCCCTTGATCTCGACGACCGCCGTGTGCGCGGTGGTTTTGGCGGTGGTTGGCGTGCCGCGCGAGACGACCAGCCAGACCAGGAAGATGAAGAAGGCCAGCCAGCTCAGCCGGACGAAAGTCTTCCAGCGTCGTGCGGCCTGCTGCTCGCGCAGGCTGGCGAAGGCGAGCTTCTCGAGCGTCGCACGCTCCCAGCCGGGCTGCTGCGTCGGATCATTCCTGGAGCTGCTGTGCGCCGGCCTGGCGCGCTCGAAAGGCTCGAAACCCTCGGGTTCCGTGCGGTGGGGGTCGGTCATGTCAGAAAGCCAGGGGTTGGAGGTTCCAGGCAGTATGCCAGTGCACCACGCCGTCCCGTTCGCTCAGCGCGATCTTCACCAGGCCGCCGCGGCAGGGGCCGCCGGCGCATTCGCCGGTGTCCGGCCTGTAGACGGCGCCGTGGGTCGCGCACAGCAACCATTGGCCGCTGTCGTCGAAGAATCGGTCGGGCTGGAAGTCCAGCTCCATCGCCACGTGGCTGCAGCGATTCAGGTAGGCATGCACCTGCCCTTCGTAGCGGACCGCGAAGGCCCGGCAGGTCTGGCCGCCGTGAACCACGTCGAAGGGCACGGCACGACCACCCTCGACCAGATCGGCCGCATTGCACAGGGGAATGCTTTCGCTCATTTCCCGATTTTCACGCGTTGTCGAGCAGCCATTGCATCAGGCCGGACACCGAGTGCGCCACGTACAGAGGCTGCAGCGCGTCGAAAGTGTCAGGCTCGTGCGCGCCGTAGCTCACGCCCACGCTCGCACAGCCGGCGTTGATCGCGAGCTGCAGATCATGGGTGGTGTCGCCGATCATGAGGGTGCGCTCTGGCGGCACCTCCAGTTCCTCCATCAGCTCGAGCAACATGCGCGGATGCGGCTTGCCGAAGGTCTCGTCGGCCGTGCGCGAGGCGTCGAAGCGCTCGCGCAGCGCGACGGTGGCCAGGGCTTCGTTCAGTCCGCGCCGCGACTTGCCGGTGGCCACCGCCAGCTTGTGTCCACGGTTTTGGAGCGCATCGAGCAACGGCAGAACGCCGTCGAAGAGCACGAGGTCGTCCTGATGCTTGAGATAGTGGTACCGGTAGCGAACCCCAAGTTCAGCGTATTTCTCGCGGGGCACATCGGGCGCTGCGCGAGCCAGCGCCTCGGCCAGGCCCAGGCCGATCACCCAGGCGGCGTCGTTTTCGCTCGGCCTGGCGCCACCGACGTCGACCACTGCGGCCTGGATGCAGCGCACGATGAGACGGGTGGAATCGTAGAGGGTGCCGTCCCAATCGAAGGCGATCAGGTCGAAGCGGCGTGGGCGGCTGTCAGTCATGGGTCACGGGCGTAGCGGAAACGGCGAGCGCATCGAGCGCGACCTGGGGCATCAGCGCGCGCAGCTCGGGCGGCAGCTCCGCCTGCAACGCCATGCGCTCGCCGCTCGCGGGATGGGTGAACTCGAGGCGCCAGGCGTGCAGGAACATGCGCTTGAGGCCGAGCTTCTGCAGCGCGCGGTTACGCTCGAAGACGCCGTACTTGTCGTCGCCGGCGATCGCATGGCCGCCGGAGGCGAGGTGGACGCGAATCTGGTGCGTGCGGCCTGTCTTGATGGTGACGGCGAGCAGGGAAAAGGCCGCCGGCTCGATCGGCAGCGAAACCCGCGCCAGCACCTTGACCAGTGTCACGGCCCGCATGGCGTCGGGATGGTCCTTGGCGACAACGCGCACACGCCGCTCGCCGGGCTCGGAGGATCCCGGTCGGCTCGGCAGCAGATAGCGTGCAAGTGGTGCGTCGAGCACCTTCTTGTTCGCCGGCCAGTGGCCCTCGACCAGCGCCAGGTAGGTCTTGCCGGTCTCCCGCTCGCGAAACTGGTCCTGCAAGCCCGTCAAGGCGCTGCGCTTCTTGGCCACCAGCAGGATGCCTGAGGTCTCGCGGTCCAGCCGGTGCACGAGCTCCAGGAAACGAGCCGCGGGCCGCGCCATGCGAAGCTGCTCGATCACGCCGGAGCTCACCCCGCTGCCGCCGTGGACCGCCACGCCAGCCGGCTTGTCGATCGCAAGCATGGCATCGTCCTCGTACAGCAAGGGGAATTCGCGCGCGGGCGGAGGCTGCGATCCGCCCTCCTCCACCGCCCGTGCGGCCATCCGCAACGGCGGCAGTCTCAGCACGTCGCCCGCTTCCAGCCGCGTCTCGGCCTGCGCCCGGCCCTTGTTGATGCGCACCTCGCCGGACCGGATGATCCGGTACACATGCGTCTTGGGGACGCCTTTGAGCTCCCTGAACAGGAAGTTGTCGAGTCTCTGACCCGCAAATTCAGCATCGACTGTCAGAAAGCGAACTTCTGCTGCCGCGGGGCTTGCCGTCGCACCTATAATGTTTTTCACCAGCGCGGTCTTGTAAGTGCTTGATTGAACAGAAGTTTAGAGCACGACCGGCAGCGTTGCGAGGTCGATGCCGCTTGGGCGTTGAATCTGCAGGCCACGCGCAAACGTGCAAGGCGGCAGCCGCTCCATCCAAGCCAAGCCGACGCCCACGAAACACCGATACGGAATACCAGCCGGCAGGCAACAGGCTGCCGGCGGATCGAAGCGAGTCCCTTTGTGTTGATGCTGTTGATTCAACTGTGCCTACGCTGGCTGATGCCGGCGCCTTCGGGCATTGAGTCATCGGTTGCGCCTGTTTCCACCGCGCCAGTTGCCATCGAAAACATGGCAAGTCAACATCACATCGGGCTCGCGCCCATCCACGCGCCCCCACCCTTGCTGCGATTGAGCTGACGCTCAATTCAGGTGGCGTGCGCTCGCACACCGCCGGCATCCGGGGTCAAGCGGCAATTCCTCCTTCGTTTCGCGAAGCGTCGTCCGTGCATCGTGGGTCCGTCATGGACCGGTGAGAACGACAGATACGACAAAAGGAAACGCATCATGAAGCGGATGCTGATCAACGCCACGCAGGCAGAAGAACGCCGCCTGGCCATCGTCGACGGGCAGAAGCTCCTCGACTACGAAATCGAGATCGAAGGACGCGAACAGCGCAAGGGCAACATCTACAAGGCGGTCGTGACGCGCGTCGAGCCGTCGCTGGAGGCCTGCTTCGTGGACTACGGCGAGGATCGGCATGGCTTCCTTCCGTTCAAGGAAATCTCCAAGCAATATTTCGCCGAAGGCGTGTCTGCCAGCCAGGCGCGCATCCAGGACGCCATCAGGGAAGGCCAGGAACTGGTGGTCCAGGTCGAGAAGGAAGAGCGGGGCAACAAGGGTGCGGCCCTGACCACCTTCATCTCGCTGGCTGGCCGCTACGTGGTGCTGATGCCCAACAACCCGCGCGGCGGCGGCGTCAGCCGGCGCATCGAGGGTGACGACCGCGCCGAACTCAAGGAGGCGATGGACCAGCTCGAGTACCCCAAGGGCATGAGCATCATCGCGCGCACCGCTGGCATCGGCCGCGCCGCGCCCGAGCTGCAGTGGGACCTGAACTACCTGCTGAAGCTGTGGGCCGCGATCGACGGCGCCGCCAAGGGCGGCAAGGGTGCCTTCCTGATCTACCAGGAGTCGTCGCTGGTGATCCGGGCGATTCGCGACTACTTCAACCACGACATCGGCGACATCCTGATCGACACCGACGACATCTACGACCAGGCGCAGCAGTTCATGGCGCACGTGATGCCGGAACATGCGCAGCGCGTGAAGCGTTATCGCGACGACGCCGCCCTGTTCAGCCGCTTCCAGATCGAGCACCAGATCGAGTCGGCCTATGCCCGCACGGTGCAACTGCCCAGCGGCGGTGCGATCGTGATCGACCACACCGAGGCGCTGGTCTCGGTGGACGTGAACTCGGCGCGGGCCATCAAGGGCGGCGACATCGAGGAGACCGCCACGCGCACCAACCTCGAAGCCGCCGACGAAGTGGCGCGCCAGATGCGCCTGCGCGACCTGGGCGGCCTGATCGTCATCGACTTCATCGACATGGACGAGTCGAAGAACCGCCGCGAGGTCGAAAGCCGCCTGCGCGACGCGCTGCGCCAGGACCGCGCGCGCGTCCAATTCGGCTCGATCAGCAAATTCGGCCTGATGGAGATGAGCCGTCAGCGCCTCAAGCCTGCCCTCTCCGAAGGCTCCTCGATCCCTTGCCCCCGCTGCGGCGGCTCGGGCCACATCCGCGACACCGAATCGAGCGCGCTGCAGATCCTGCGCATCATTCAGGAAGAGTCGATGAAGGACAACACCGCCGCCGTGCACGTGCAGGTACCGGTGGAGGTCGCCTCCTTCCTGCTCAACGAGAAGCGCCCGGAGATCGCCAAGATCGAGCTCAAGCAGCGCGTCACCGTGCTGATGGTGCCCAACAAGACGCTGGAGACGCCCAACTACAAGCTGGAGCGGCTGAAGCACGACGACCCGCGTCTCGATCACATCGAGGCGAGCTACAAGATGGCCGACGAGATCGAGGATCCGACCTCGGTCACGCGGCGCTCGCAGGAGCCCACCAACCGTCAAACCCCGGTAATCAAGGGTGTGCTGCCCGACGCGCCGGCACCGGTGGTGGCGCCCAAGCCCGAAGCGGTGCAACCGCCCGCGGCAGCGCCCGCGCCCGTGGCGCCGCAACCCGTGGCCGCGCAGGAACCATCGGAAGCAGGCTTCTTCGGCTGGATCAAGCGACTGTTCGGTCCGGCTCCTGCGCCGGCACCCGCTCCGGCGGTCATTCCTGTCGAAGCGCCAAAGCCGCGCCGTGAAGGCCGTGGCGGTCGCGACGGCGAAACGCGCACCGCGCGAGAAGGCGAGCAGCGCCGCACCGGACGCGGCGAAGGCCGAGGCGGTGAACGCCGCGGCGGGCGCACCGGCGAGCGCCGTGAAGGCGAGCGCCGCGAAGGACGCGAAGCGCGCGGTGAGGCGCGCAACGACGCCCAGACCCGCGAGCCGCGCGAGCCGCGCGAGGCACGCGCACCGCGCGACGGCGAACGGCGCGGCCGTGGCGAGCGGCGCGAGAACGAGCCCCGCCAGACGCCGGCCGACGCCGAGATCCAACTCGACACCCAAGCGCTTGCCCCGAACGGACCGGCGGGCGAGGAAGGGGCGCCTCCGGCAGAACGTACGCCACGCGGACGCGGCGAGCGCCGGGAACGCGGCGAACGCGGCGCCGATGCCGTGCGCGATGCCGGCAGCGATGCCGCCCAGCCGGATGCCGAGCGCGGCGCACGCAGTGGCCGCGAGGAACGCGCTCCTCGCGGCGAGCGCGGCGAAGGCCGACGCGAACGCCGCGGCGAGGGGGCTCCGCGCACGACCGAAGCCTCTCCCGCAGCGCAAGCCCTGGCCGCCGACAGCGCCGCTGATGCGGCGACCGGGGATGGTGCACCGCGCCGCGAGGGTGACGAACGCCGCGGCCGCTCGCGTGACCGCTATGGCCGCGATCGTCGCGAACGCGGCCAGCGCGAAGAAGCCGATGCCGGTGTGGCGCTGCAGCCGCTCGAAGCTGCCGACGCGAACGGCGCAGCCGAGCTCGATGGCCTGCCCGAGGCGCCTGCCGAGAGACCGGCGGCGACCTTCGCCCCCATCGTCGTCGACGCGCCGGCCGTGCGCACGCGCGCGCTGCCGAAGATCCAGCCCTACGAGTTGCCGACGGACGAACTCGCCCAGATAGCGGAGGGCTCCGGCCTGCAGTGGGTGAATTCGAACGCCGAGCGCGTGGCCCAGGCTCGCGCTGCGATCGCAGCGGAACCCCGACCAGTCCATGTGCCGCGCGAACGGCCGCCGGCGACCGTGCTCGATGAAGGGCCGCTGATCCTCGTTGAAACGCGTCGCGATCTGGGAAGCATGGTGCTGCCGTTCGAGGAGCCTCTCCGCGAACCCGGGGTACGCCAGTAGAAGGCCGCGGCAGCGGGACCAATCGCCTGCTTCCTTTCCCTCGGCGCCGCCGAGGGGCGCCTCAAGGCCGCGTCAGAAATGGCGCGGCTTTTTGCCTTGTGCGCAGGCTTGCCGCCACGCCGCAGACACGCATTGCAGGCGTTGTCCTACGTCCGCCGGTGTAATTCCTTCTTGTTCAGAGCGGCATACTCTATGCATGCTGCAGCGCAACAGCACAAACCCGGCAAGAAACCAGTTAACTACGTCACAAAAACCTGAGCGGCGTTTGGAAACAACAGACAAACGTCAACTCTCGTTAACATGTTGTCATACAAAAGCACTACACTCTATGCTCGATGCTGCGTCGCATCAGGGCTGCGGGGACGCTCTTGGTAGAGGGCGAAGCTTACGCCGTTTGGCAAGCGATGTACGTCTTTTGTTCACAAGACAAACGGCTCATCTTGTGTTCAAATTCTTGCGAATAGTAGTAAAGCGTTACAGCTGCCGCGCTCTTGGCTTGAGGCAGCACATACCCGTCACCGGGGGAATATTCAATGTTTCGTTCCGACTCAACCGCACACGGCAACGTGGTTCGACGCTATACCCCCGGGGGCGGGCCTTCGGCGTCTCCCATCTACGTGCAACCGCGCAGGCTCGGCTTGCTGGAGCGCGCTGCGAAGCGCAGCATCGACATCGTGGGTGCGCTGACTTTCTTCATTCTCTTCGGCCCACTCTATTTGCTGGTAGCGCTCTGCGTAGGCATCAGCATGGGCCGTCCCGTGCACTTCTGGCAGCACCGTCTCGGTGAGAACGGGCAGCGCTTCCGCTTCTACAAGTTCCGCTCAATGGTGCGCGATTCCGAACACGTGCTCGACGAGTTCTTGAGCCGCAACGACATGGCGCGCACCGAATGGGACACTTTCCAGAAGCTGGAGAAGGATCCGCGCATTACGCCGATCGGCCAGTTCATCCGCAAGTTGAGCCTCGACGAGTTGCCGCAGTTCTGGAATGTGCTCAAGGGGGACATGAGCCTGGTCGGCCCGCGTCCCTGCATGGAGCGGCAACGCACCCTCTACGGCAAGGGCTGGGAGCACTACTGCGCGATGCGCCCTGGCATCACCGGCCTGTGGCAGGTGAGCGGCCGCAACCGGCTGTCCTATGCCCGACGCGTCGAGCTCGACGTGGAGTACGTCAGCAACTGGTCGCTCTGGCTGGATATCAAGATCCTGTTGAAGACGGTGCGCACCGTGATCACCGGCGACGGGTCGAGGTAACATGATCCGGCCCATCGTTCTCTGTGGCGGCAGTGGCACGCGGCTATGGCCGCTCTCGCGCAAGACGCTGCCCAAGCAGTTCGTTCCCCTGATCGACAACAAGAACCTGCTGGTTCTCACGCTGGAACGCCTGCGGCTTCTGAGCCCCGAGGTGACCTGCGTCGCGGCGGAAGAGCACCGCTTCCTGGTGCAGGAAAGCATCGAGGCCGCAGACGTGAGCGGCCAGCAGCTGCTCGAGCCGGTGGCTCGCAACACGGCAGCGGCCATGGCCGCGGTCGCCCTTCTGTCCGAGCCTGACCAGCTGCTGCTGTTCGCGCCGGCCGACCATCACATTCCCGACGCCGAGCGCTTCGTGGCAACGATCCGCAAGGGCGTGCCCGCCGCCCTCGCCGGCCATCTCGTGACCTTCGGCGTCGAGCCCAGCTTTCCGAGCACGGCCTACGGCTATATCCGGCAGGGTGAGCCTCTCGCGGCATCGCTGGGCGACGAGGCCGGCCACGCGGTGGCTGCCTTCGTCGAGAAGCCGGCCGCTGCGCATGCCGAGCAGTTGCTGCTCGCGGGCGGCCATCTCTGGAATGCAGGGATCCTGCTGGTCCAGGCCCGGGTACTGATCGCAGCGCTGCAGCAGCATGCGCCCGACATCCTCCAGAGTTGCCGCGAGGCCACTACAACCGTCGAAGTCGACGGCGACTTCCTGCGAATGGATGCCGCCGCCTTCGGCCGCTGCCGCAGCCAGAGCATCGACTACGCCGTGCTCGAGAAGTGCGAGAAGGTTGCCGTACTCCCGTTCCAGGGGCGCTGGAGTGATGTCGGGAGCTGGAACGCGGTGGCCGAGCTGCACGAGGCGGACGACAACGGCAACCGGATCAGCGGCCAGGGCTTCGCCATGGGCGCACACAACACCTTCATCTACGCACCGAACCGTCCCGTCGTCGCCCTGGGCACCAAGGACCTGCTGGTGGTGGACACGCCGGACGCGTTGCTGGTCGCGCACGCGGAGTTCGCTGAACAGGTCAAGGACGCGGTCGCGCTGCTGACCACCCACGGGCACAGCCAGGCCACGCGCCACCGCCGCATTCCGCGCCCCTGGGGCGCCTATGACAGCGTCGACGATGGCGACCGTTTCGCCGTCAAGCGCCTCACGGTCAAGCCCGGTGCGCGCCTGGCCCTGCGCATGCATCACCATCGCGCCGAGCACTGGGTGGTCGTGAAGGGCACGGCCCGGGTGCTGTGCAACGGCGAGATCTGCCTGGTCAAGGAAGATGAATCGATCTACATCCCCGTAGGGGCCAAGTACCGGCTCGAGAATGCGGGCAAGACAATGCTCGAGGTGATCGAAGTCCAGACCGGCGGCTATCTCGGCGAGGACGACATCGTCCGCTTCGATGACGCGCCCGCCGCCGTCCTCGGCAAAGACAAGAAACTGGCCTGAGCGCTCCTTTTTCCGGGCGTTCCGGTCCCCTCCAATCCTGCGCGAAGGTCGACATTCCATGAGCCAGTTTCAGAAGCGGATTTTCGTGGCGGGCCACCGCGGCATGGTCGGCAGCGCGATCGTCCGCTGCCTGGTCGAGCAGGGCTACAGCAACATCATCAGCCGCAGCCGTGCCGAGCTCGACCTGACCGACCAAGCCCAGGTGCGTGCCTTCTTCGCCGAAGAGAAGCCGCAGGAGGTGTACGTCGCCGCGGCCAAGGTGGGTGGCATCCATGCCAACAACAGCTATCCAGCCGAGTTCATCTACTCGAACCTGATGGTCGAGGCGAACGTGATCCACGAGGCGTGGCGCAACGGTGTGAGCAAGCTGCTCTTCCTCGGCTCGAGCTGCATCTACCCGCGGCTGGCGGCGCAGCCCATGGCCGAGGATGCGTTGCTGACCGGCAAGCTGGAGCCGACCAACGAACCCTATGCGATTGCCAAGATCGCGGGCATCAAGCTGTGCGAGAGCTACAACCGCCAGTACGGCTGCGACTTCCGCAGCGTGATGCCGACCAACCTCTACGGCCCGGGCGACAACTACCATCCGGAGAACAGCCACGTGCTGCCGGCAATGATCAGGCGCTTCCACGAAGCGAAGCTCGCCGACGCCCCCGCGGTGGTCATCTGGGGCACCGGCTCTCCGAAGCGTGAATTCCTCTATGTCGACGACATGGCTCGCGCCTGCGTGCACGTCATGGACCTGCCGCGCGAAACCTACGCGGCCTGTACCGAGGTCACCACCAGCCATATCAACGTCGGCACCGGTGAAGACCTGTCGATCGCCGAACTCGCCAGCCTGGTGAGCGATGTAGTGGGCTACCAGGGCGAGATCCGCTATGACACCGGCAAGCCGGACGGCGCGCCGCGAAAGCTGCTCGACATCTCGCGCATCCGCGAGCTCGGCTGGGCGCCCGAGGTATCCTTGCGCGACGGCGTGACACGCGCCTACGAAGACTTCCGCAGCGAAGAACTCGTTCCTTCCTGAGGAGTCCCCTGTCCTGTCCTGCATGAACGCTTCCTCGCTCTCCCTCATCCCGCCCGGCACGGGCGGCGTGCGAGACTACGCGTCCGTGGTCGGCCACCCGCTCCATGCCCCTTTGATGGAGTTGAAACACGACACCGACACCACCTCGCTCTCGGGCGACTTCGTGCTGCTGCACTTCAGCGGCTACGGCTTCGAGAAGCGCGGCATTCCCCTGTGGCTGGTCCGCCGGATCCGCAGCCTGCGCGCGCAGTTCAAGGCCGTCGGCGTGGTCTTCCACGAGCTCTTCGCGACTGGACCGCCGTGGGGCTCGGCCTTCTGGCTCAGCGGCATCCAGCGGCGCATTGCGCGCGAGCTGCTGCTCGAGTCCGACTTCTGGCTGACGAACCGCGAGGATGCCGCGCGCTGGCTGCTGGCGCAGTCGAAGGCTGCGCCGCACCGGGTGCTCCCCGTGTTCTCGAACGTGGGGGAACTCGACGCGATCGACACCGAGCGGCAGCGCAGGCTGGTCGTGTTCGGCAGCGCCGGCATCCGCGCCCAGGTCTACGACTGGTCCGACGGCGAGATCTTCCGCAGTGCGAAGCGCAACGGCCTGGAGATCCACGACATCGGCCCGGCCATGCCTGAAGGGCCGCTGGCGCAGCGCATGGTCCACGAAGGCGTGGTGATGCACGGCAAGCTGCCGGCCGAGCAGGTGAGCGCGGCCTTGGCCGGCGCGGACTACGGCGCGCTCGCCTATCCGCCGGACTATGTGTCGAAGAGCGGCATCTTCGCGGCCTACTGCGCGCACGCGGTCTGCCCCATCCTGCTGTCGAAGGACTACGGCGAGCATGACGGCCTGACCGCCAACGTCCACTATGTACGCGGCTTCGGCGCGCTCGACGCCACCATCGATGCTCGCAGCGTGGGCGGCGCGGCACACAGGTGGTACAAGCCGCATCGCGTCGACGCCCACGTGGCGGCACTGCGCACGCTCGCGAGCGAGGGACGACGATGAGCGCCGTCGCCCCTACCACCACCATGCAGGCGCCCAGCCGGGCTGTGTCGCTCAGCCGTGCGGGCAAGCTTTTCCTCGCCGTCTTCCTGATCGTCGTGTTCGAGGGCTCGGTCCGCAAATGGGTGTCGTCCGCGTCTACCCTGCCCTTGATTCTGCTGCGCGACATGCTGGCGCTGATGCTGGTGGTCTACGCCTGGCGGCACGGCCACCTGAGGCGGCACAGGAAGATCACCGCCGCCATGCTGGCCTGGACGTGCCTGGTGGTGGGCTGGGGACTGCTTCAGCTGGTCGCCGGCCAGAGCACGCCTGTCGTGTACGTGATCGGGCTGCGCTTCTGGCTGCTCTACATCTGGTTCGCGGTGGCCGCGGCGGCTGCGATGAACGAGGCGGACTACCGGGCCGCCATCAAGGCGGCCGCCTACGTCATGCTGCTGCTGGCGCCCCTGGCGGTGCTGCAGCACTACTCGCCGCCGGGCGCGCGCATCAACACCCAGATCGACGGCGATGAGGAAAGCGTCTTCGTCGCGGTGGTCGGGGTGGTCCGCACCACCGGGACCTTCAGCTTCACCTCGGGCTATGCCACCTACCTGACCATGGTGGCGCCCCTGGTGTTCGGCATCCTGGCCGCACGCAAGCGCAACCAGTTCCAGTTTCTGTTCGCGCTCGCGGTGTTCGGGGCCTTCGCCACCGGCGCGCTGGTGAGCGGATCCAGAACAGCGGCGATCACGTCGGCCGGGATGCTGGGAGCCTTCCTGGTCGGCCGCCTGCTTTTCTCGAAGACGCGCAACAAGGTGGGCGCGGCGGCCGCCGTCGTGGTGATCGGCTTGCTGACCGCCATCTTTGCCTATGTATTCCGCGACGCCATCGGCGTCACGCAGACGCGTTTCGAGCAGGCGTCGGCCGCGGAAGACTTTACCGAACGGGTGCTTACGGTGCTGTTCGGTGAGCCCTGGGTGCTCGACCTCGTCACCTGGCTCGGCTACGGCGTGGGCTTCGGCTCCAACCTCGCCACCTACGTGCGTACAGGCTCTGCCGATGTCTTCGCCCTCGCGGAAGCGGAAGGCGGCCGCATCCTGATGGAAGGCGGACTGCTGGGCTTCGCCTATATCGCGCTCAAGTACCTCGTGCTGGTTCTGGGCGTGATCCGCAGCCTGAAGATCTCGATCAGCACCAACTCCCCCTATCCGCTTCTCGTCTGGCTGACGACCGCGTTGGCGGTGGTCAGCTGGCCTGCCCTCGGGCAGCTGACCGCCAACGCCCTGCTCGGGCTCATGTTCGCCTACGCTCTCCTGCTATTCCGGTACCCGAGGCTCGAGATCTTCCCGCCGCGCGCCTCGCGATCGTGAGACTGCTGCATCTGGTCCCCTCCGTCGATCCCCAGGGCGGAGGCGTCATCGAGGGAGTGCGGCGCATCCACGACGCGCTGACGGCCCTGGGTCACAGTGGCGACGTGGTGAGCCTGGACAGCCCCGATGCCCCCTGCGTGCGCGACTATCCCGGCACGGTGGTCGCGACCGGCCCGTCGATCTCCAGCTACGGCTACAACGAGCGCCTGCTGCCCTGGCTCAAGGCACATGCCGGCGGCTATGACGCCGTCATCGTCAACGGGCTCTGGCAGTACGTGGGCCTTGCGGCCCGGCGCGCGCTGCACGGCTCGGGCACTCCCTACTTCGTGTACAGCCACGGCATGCTGGATCCGTGGTTCAAGCGCCGCTACCCGCTCAAGCACCTGAAGAAGTGGCTCTACTGGCCCTGGGGCGAGTACCGCGTGCTGCGCGACGCATCTGCCGTGGTCTTCACCTGCGAGGAGGAACGCCTGCTGGCTCGGCAGTCGTTCTGGCTCTATCGCTGCCGCGAGGTGGTGGGCTCCTACGGCACCAGCACGCCACCGCGGGATGCACAGCGCCTGTCGGAAGTCTTCCTCTCGTCCTTCCCCGAGCTGCGTAACAAGCGCCTTCTGCTCTTCCTCGGCCGCATCCACGAAAAGAAGGGCTGCGACCTGTTGATCGAGGCCTTCGCGCAGGTGGCGGGAAAGGCGCCCGATGTCCATCTCGTGATGGCGGGGCCCGGCGACGATGCCCTTACGCGGCAACTGCAAGCCCGCGCGCGGAGCCTGGACCTGGCCTCGCGCATCAGTTGGCCGGGCATGCTGTCGGGAGATCTCAAGTGGGGCGCTTTTCATGCGTGCGAAGTGTTCTGCCTCCCCTCTCACCAGGAAAACTTCGGTATTGCGGTGGTGGAGGCCATGGCCTGCAGCCGGCCGGTGCTGATCAGCGACAAGGTCAACATCTGGCGCGAGATCGATGCGGACCACGCCGGCTTCGTCGAGTCCGATACGCTGGAAGGCACGACTGCCCTGCTGCGGCGCTGGCTGGCCGCAACGCCGGCCGAGCTGGACGCGATGCGCGCCGCCGCGCTGCGCTCCTTCGAGCAGCGTTTCCGCATGGAGCAGGTGGCTTCGACGCTGGTCGACATCATCCGCACGCACGCTCCGCACCTCGGCTAAGGGCCAACGCCCCTTTGCACAGCGTCAACAGGCCCTCATGAAGCTGCTCGTCTACGGCATCAATTTCGCACCGGAGCTGACCGGCATCGGCAAGTACACCGGGGAGATGGTGGCCTGGCTCGTGGCGCACGGCCACGAAGTGCGGGTGGTGACGGCCCCGCCCTATTACCCCGACTGGGAAGTGCAGCCGGGCTACCACGCCGGGCGCTACATCCGACACGAATGGCAGGGTGCCCAGGTCTTTCGCGCGCCGTTGTGGGTGCCGCGCAAGGTGACCGGTGCGAAGCGGCTGCTGCATCTGGCAAGCTTTGCCGCCAGCAGCGTGCCGGCCCTGCTCACCCAATGGCACTGGAAGCCGGACGTGGTGTGGGTCACGGAGCCTCCGATGTTCTGCACGCCGGCGGCCCTGGCTTTCGCGCGCCTGCGCTCGGCCAAGTCCTGGTTGCATATCCAGGACTACGAGGTGGACGCCGCCTTCGAGCTCGGCCTGCTCAGGGGGGCGCGCACGCGCGCCTTCGTCGCGGCGGCCGAGCGCTGGCTGATGCGCCGCTTCGACCGCATTTCGACGATCTCGCAACGCATGCTCGAACGCGCGCGCAACAAGGGCACCGAGGACGCACGGCTGGTCTTGCTGCCCAACTGGGCGGACGTCTCGGGGATCCAGCCGCTGCAAGGCGTGAGCCCCTACCGCGCCGAGCTCGGCATTCGCCCCGACGCGGTGGTGGCGCTCTACTCGGGCAACATGGGCGCCAAGCAGGGCCTGGAGCTGTTGGCCGAAATGGCCTTGATGCTCAAGGACCAGCCCGGCCTGGAGTTCGTGTTCTGCGGCAACGGCGCCGGTCGCGCCGCG
Organism: Variovorax sp. RA8; assembly: GCF_901827175.1. Classification (NCBI taxonomy): domain Bacteria; kingdom Pseudomonadati; phylum Pseudomonadota; class Betaproteobacteria; order Burkholderiales; family Comamonadaceae; genus Variovorax; species Variovorax sp. RA8. The sequence continues at coordinate 5,018,891 of NZ_LR594662.1, forward strand.
CTGATGAAGCGCTGCGAGTCGCTCGCCAATGTGCGCTTCCTCGACTTGCAGCCGGTCGAGCGGCTCGGCGACTTTCTTGGCCTGGCCGACATCCACCTGCTGCCCCAGCGTGCCGACGCAGCGGACCTGGTAATGCCCTCCAAGCTGACCGGCATGCTCAGCAGCGGCAGGCCGGTGGTCGCTGGTGCACGCCCCGAGACCGAGCTCGGCAAGGTGACGGCCGAATGCGGCATCGCCGTGCCGCCGGACGACGCCAGATCCTTCGCAGACGCCGTGCTGGCGCTGGCATCGCAGCCCGAACGCCGGCGCGAGCTGGGGCTCAAGGCGCGCGCGGTCGCCGAAGCGCGCTTCGATCGCGATGCCGTGCTGGCGCAGTTCGAGCGCGACCTGCTGGCCTGCGTTGCTAAGCGCTGAGAGGAACGCCCGCTCAAAAAAAACCGGGCCTCGGCCCGGTTCTTTTTTGCCTCACTGCTCTTCGGGCAGGATGCTCTCGTAGTTGTAGCTGGTGTAGCGGTACCGCCCGTACTTGTAGGGTGTGAAGGTGCGCCGGCCCAGGTCCATCGCGTTGAGCAGCACGCCTGTGGCGGCCTTGCCGCTCATGGAGAGGCGTCGCGTGCTTTCCTTGAGCTCGCCCATGGTCGACTGGTCGGCGCGCGCCACCAGCAGTACCGTGCCCACATGGGCCGCCACAGTGGACGTGTCGGCGGCCACCAGCACCGGCGGCGTGTCGATGACGACCAGGTCGTACTGCTCGGACAGGCGCTCCAACATGGTCTTGAACGAGTCCGACACCAGCAGTTCCGCCGGGTTCGGCGGCAGTTGGCCGGTGGCAAGGAAATCGAGGTTGGGCACGACCTGACGGTGCACGGTCTGCTGCACCGTCAGGCTGCCCGCGATCAGCTCGGACAGGCCGCCGTGGCGCTGCAGGCCGAAGTACTGGTGCGTGTGGCCGCGGCGCAGGTCGGCGTCGATCAGCAGCGTGCGCTTGCCTGCGGCGGCCATGAGGGCGGCAAAGTTGGCCGTCACGAAGCTCTTGCCGACGCCTGGCGTGGGGCCGCTGATCAGCACCCGGTTGTTGGGCGACTCCAGCATTGCGAATTGCATCGCGGTGCGCAGGCTGCGCAGACTCTCGACCGCCGGGTCGTCAGGGTTCTCGATCGCCAGCAGGCGCACGCCGGTCGCGCCGCTGAGCCGGCGCTTGGCTATGGCGGCCTGCGAGGGGCTCAGCGGAATTGTCGAGAACACGGGCAGGCCGGTGTCGGCTTCGACCTCGTGCGGATCGCGCAGCCGCTGCTCGACGAAGGAGCTGCGGATGAAGGCCGCGACGATGCCGAGGAACAGCCCCAGCGCCAGCGCCGCGGCGATGATCACCTTGCGGTTCGGCTTGACCGGCTGCGAGGGCACCACCGCCTCGTCGAGCACGCGCACGTTGCCGACCTTGCCTTCCTTCACCAGGCGCAGCTGCAGCGCATTGTTGAGCAGCGACTGGTACAGCTCGGTGTTCACCTTGACGTCGCGCTCCATGCGCACCGCTTCCTGCTGGATCGCCGGCAGGCCCTTGATGCGTTCCTGGATGCTGCCCATGTCGGACCTCAGCGCCGCGATCTGGCTGTCCAGGGTCTGCACCGCAGGATGGGCAGAAGTGAAACGCGACTCCAGCTCGCGCCGGCGCTGCTGGGCATCCAGCAGCTTGGTCTGCCGGTCGACCGACTGGCCCAGGATCAGCGCGGCTTCCTCGCTGAAGGCCACCGTCCCCTTCTGGTTGCGATAGCGGTTGTAGACCTCCTCCGAAGCCTCCAGCTGCTTCTTGAACAGGGGCAGCTGGACGTCGAGGAAGGCCAAGGTCTTCTGCGCTTCCGCGGCCTTGCGCTCGATGTTTTGCTTGACGTACTGGTCGCCCACGGCGTTGAGCACACGCGTCAGCTTGAAGGGATCGGTGTCCTGCAGCGATACGTTGACGATGCCCGAGTTCTTGCCGCGCTCCTGGAGGACAAGACTGGACTGCAATCCGATGGTGGTCGGAAGCTTTGCGTAGCGGTACAGGTTGAACAGCGCGCCCGGCTTGCCGGCCAGCTGGTCGATCTGCAGCGTGATCGGCCCCTCGGGCGTCTCGGCCTTCAGCATTGTGCCGACGGTGCCCTTGAGCTGCTGCATGCCTGGGTAGTCCAGCGTGTACTGGTTGTTCGCTGCGGCGGTCACGGTGAACAGGCCGCCTTCCATGATGGTCGGCACGTCGAACTGCGAGACGAGGATGCGCTCGGTACCGGACACATAGCCGTCGAGCCAGAGGAAGCCCGGGTCCGAAAGGCCGTTGGCGCGGCGCGCCAGCCAGCCGCCGATGTAGGGCACATAGCGGGGTCCGGAGGCGATGTAGAGCTTCGCGGCCTCCACCGCCTGGCCTGCGATCATGCGCGAGCGGATGATCTCGATCTCGGCGCTCGCCGGCGTCTTCACGTCCACCAGGCCTCCGGCTTCGGCCAGGATGCCCTTGCCCCCGGGCTCCGTGTCCTCGACCTGGATCACCATGTTGGACTCGTAGACCGGGCGCTCCAGGAAAGCATAGCTCGCGCCGATCACGAACACGACGAGGGTGATCGCCGCGATCAGCCACTTGTTCGAGATCAGGACGTCGATGTAGCGCCCGATGTCGAGGTCTTCCTCGTCCGCCGCGCTCGCCGGGGAGGGATTCGTCTTGGTAATGATTGAGGAAGTCATCAACTGGATACTCTTGAAATGCGTTGGGCCCACTGCCTGGCGCCGGATTCGATGAGCTGGAGCGAGTGCTCGAAGAGGCTGCGATCCTCCCGGTAAGGATCAGGCACGTCCTCGTCGCTGAACTCGCAAAGACGGAACACCTTGCCAGCAGCGAAGAGATAGCGCTCCTGGACCGCGCGGCGTTGCTCGCGGTCCATCACCAGGATCAGGTCGGCGCGCTGGCACATCTCGAGGCTGAGCTGCTGCGCCCGGTGCCCGCCGATATCGATGCCGCGCGCGTCCAGCAGCTCGCGCGCGGTGGGGTCCGCAGGCTTGCCGACCAGCGCCTGCAGGCCGGCCGAACCGACCTGCACGCCGGGCAGGTCGGCCGCCATCACGGCTTCGGCCATCGGGCTGCGGCAGATGTTGCCGGTGCACACGACGAGGACGTTCTGGATGGCCACTATCTGCCGCTCCCACCGGTGCTGCGCGAGCCCAGATCGCGATAGGAGGTCGCGGTCGTGGCGGTCGGAAGGATCAGGCTGAGCACGCGGTTCCACTGGACCAGCGGCACCGGGTCGACGTAGACCACGTCCTTGGGCCTGAGGGCGAAGCCGTCCGCCATCGCGATCGCCGTGGGGGTGCGGGCGTCCAGGTGGAAGATCGACAGGCCATCCGTCTCGTTGCGGATCACGTAGATCTGGCGCGGGTTGGCGGTACCGAGGTTGACGCCGCCGACTTCGGTCAGCGCGTCGTTCAGGCTGAGCCGGCCGTTGCGCATCACCACGCCTGTCTGCACGTTCACCTCACCCATGACGGTGACCTTGCGTTCATCGCGGCTGCGCACCATCACCAGGTCGCCCGACCGCAGCGGGATGCTGGTCGGCGCGATGCCTGCCTCGGCCATGGACATGAGGTCGAGCGTGACGGTCTTGCCATCGCGGGTCAGGGTCACGGCAGAGCGGTCCCCGTTCCCCGAGAACCCGCCCGCGCGGTTGATCGCTTCGGCCAGGGTCATGGGGATGTCAGTGAAGATCTGCAGGCCGGGCGTGCGGACTTCACCTTCGATGTAGGCACGCTTGCTGCGGAAGGCGTTCACGCGCACGCTCAGCTGCGGGCTCTTGAATACCCGGGACAGCCTGTTGATCAGCGTTTGCTCCAGGTCCTGGACCGTCATGCCTTCGGCCTTGATCTGGCCCACGTAGGGGAAGCTCATGTGGCCCGTGTTGGACACAATGAAGCCGGGCGCCGGCGACACGCTCGCCTGATCGGCCACGGTCGTCGCAGGGATTCCGCTGAACACGATTTCCGGATGGTCATAGACCACGATGCTCACCACATCGCCAGGACCGATCTTGTAAACCGGCGGCTCACCCACCAGCGCCCGTACTTCGGGGGGCACGTTGTTGCCGACAGCGGCGCGCTGCGCCCGGATCAGCTGGGGCGTGATCTCGGTGATCGCGCCCGGAGGTGGCGGATCGATCTCCGAGGTGGAAAAGCCCGAAGGCGAAACAGCCTGGGCACCGTCGTTGCCCGCCGAACGAAAGCCCGGGGCCAGTGGCGCACAAGCCTGTAACAGCAGCCCTGCCAAGGCGAACAAAGTGGCATGTAGTAGGAAACGTTTCAAACCCAACTCCGAGTCATGACCCTGAATGAATACTTTTGCAAACAGTTACGACTGTACATCAGCAAAGCGCCAGGCTCAAATTCTTTCTTGGCCTAGAGCGTTAGGCAGGGTAAACGGGTGTGGCGTCAGATGGGGTAAGCGAGCTCCTACACGGCGCAGTTTCAAGCGCTAATTAGGTCTTCAGCTATCAAAAAGATAGCGATACGGGACCAGTTCACCCCATTCAGGGGGTTTCGATCTGTGCAGCGCGCTTCCAGGCAGCAGAAGCCTGATTAGCGTCGTCGCGAGCTTCGGCGAGTTCTGCCAACGCTTGCCAAGCCCGGCGGTGCAAAACTGGATCTTGTAACGCCAGACCGGCATGCGTGAGCAGTTGTTGCGCCTTGCCCCAGAGCTGACGCTTCATGCACGCCATGCCGGCGAGATACTGCAGGTTGGCGTCCCGCGGATTGTTGCGCTGCGCCGATTCGATGCGTGCCAGCCAGTCGGCATCGACCGAATCGAGACCGGCCTCCAGCGCCCGCACCAGCTTCACGCGCAACGATTCGTGCAGGCTGCGAGGCTGCTCGATCATGCGCTCCCACACCGGCAGCAGCCAAGCGCGCGCGAGCGTGAGGTCGCCGCGCAGTGCGACCATGCGCTGCGCCGCATGGATCGCGACCTCGGGCATCTCGCGCTCCCCGCCCTCGAGCTCGCTCCAGGCCCGCAGGAGTTGGTTGGAGTCATGCGCGCCCGAGAGCAGCTCGGTCGCCAGGCCGCGCACGATGCTCTGCGCCGCGGCATCGGAGAAGGCGCGATGCTTGGCCAGCAGGCGCGCGGTCTCGAGCGCCTCCTGCGTGCGCCGGTCCTGGCGCGCCGCCTTGAGCCGCAGGCGCAGGGCCAGCGTGCGGCGCTGCGCACCCTGCGGAAGCTCCTCCAGCCGGGCCAGCGCAGCAGGCGCGTCGCGGTCGTCGAGCGCCCAGCGGGCTGCGCGCAACTGCACGCCTTCGCGGGTTTCGGGGCTGGCGAGCACGGCGCGGTCGGCGCTCTCGTTGAGCGCCTGCTGCAAGTGTGCATCGCGCGCGGCCCGGTCCTGCAGGGCCTGGGCGCTCTCCGCGGCGAGCAGGTGCGACAGCACGCGGATCTGCTGAGCCTGCGGCAGCCTTGCATCCAGCGCGGCCAAGGCCCGCTCCTGCGACAGCGCCGCCTGCGCCGCCTTGCGCGAGCGCGAGAAGCGGCCGGCCAGCTGTTGCGCGAGGGCGTCCAGCAGCGCCGCATGCAAGGAGCGCTCCTTCTGTTGCAGCCGCCATTGGCGTGCCTGCCGCGGCAGGGAGAACAGCGCAGACAGCGCACGCAAGGCCACGTGCAGAAGCCCGAAGGCCACCAGCAGGATCAGCAGCGTGAGGTTGAGTGAGAGGTCAACCCGCCACGGCGGCCAGAAAACGGTCACCGTGCCCTGGTTGTTGCCGGCGAACAGCGCCACCGCCGCCGCGATGCCGAACAAGGCCAGGAGCCACAGTGCTGCGCGCATGCCCGAAGCCTATCGCCCTGCCGCGGCCGTGGTGAGCGCGGCCAGCGTTTCGTCGATGCGCGGCGGTTCGCTGGTCTTGATCTGGGCCTGCAACTGCTGCAACAGCGTGGCAGCCGCCTGCACGCGGCGCGAGGCTGGATCGAAGTAGCGGTTGAGGGAGGCCGAAACCGTGGCCAGTTCATTGCGGGCCGTGTCGAACTGCCGGGACAGGAGGGCCAGGCGCGCGTTGAGCAGTTGGAGCTTCAGGTTCTCGCGCAGGAAGAAGGTCTGGTCGGGCGACAGCAGGACGGCCTCGGGGCGATCGATGCGCCCCACGCGCAGCAGCGCGCGCGCCTCGTTGCGCACCATCAGCAGTGCACGCTGCCACCACGGCGCATCGACCGGCATCGGCTCGGCCTGCCATGGGTTGAGACCAGCGCCGCGCGTGGCCACCGCGTTGAGAGGCGGCAGCTCGTCCACCATGCGCACCAGGTCGTCGAGCTTGCGCAGCGTCTCGCCGCTCTCGGCGGTGGCGCCGGCCTGCAGACGCCCGACATCGCGCTGCATCGCGCGCTGGAGGGGCGCCAGCCGCGGCTGGGCCGCGCGAGCGATGCGCAGGTCGCCGGCCTTGAGCGCGGCCAGCAGTGGCTGCACATTGCCCGTGACCTCCGCCTGCTGAAGCGCGAGGCGGACCGCGGCCTCGATGTCGACCACCAGGTTCTCGTCGCGCGAGCGCGACAGGCTCTGCATCAGCTCCTCGAGCTGCGAACGCTGCAGCGCCACCTCCGCCACCCGGGTCTCGTTGAGTGCCAGCCGCGCCGCCGTGTCTCGCACCGTCTCCTGCGCCTGGCGCGCCAGAGTGCGGGCCTCCATGGACTGCGCCATGGCGTCGGCGCTCTGCCGGGCCAGTTGCTCCTGCATCCCGCTGACCTTCTGCCAGAGAACCAGCACCGCCACCAGCGCCACCACCGCGGCCGCAGCCAGCAGTCCGAGCAGGATCTTCGAGAGCGTGGCTGCGGGAAGCGGCGCCGTCTGCAGGGGTGCCGGTACGCGCGCGCGCGCCGTCGGTTCCTGCAGGGGTTCGTTCAAGACGGAGGCGTCGCTCATGCGAAGGATTCTATCGACGCGACCAGCGCGCCCGGCGCCGGGGAAGAGACGCGCACCGCCCCGAATCCCGCGGCGCGCGCGGCTTCCGCGATGCGAGGGTGGGTGGCGACCGCACGCGCGGACGCCCACGCCGTGCCGGGCATCGCGGCGCGCAGACGAGCGATGGACTCCGCGCTGCTGAAGAGCCAGACCGCCTCGCCGCGCGCACCTTCCGCAGCCAGAGCGCGCGCGGCCTCGTCGAACGGAGCGGGGATGCGGCGATATGCGACGACGATGTCGCACGCACCGCCAGCCGCGACGATTTCGCGCGACAGCCAGGCGCGCCCGGCGGGCTGGCCCGCCGCATCGCCACCGCGCACGATCAGCACGCGTGCGCCCGGCCCCACCTGCGCATGCACCCCGGCCCACAGTGCCTCTGAATCGAACTGCCCGGCGTCCGCCGCCGGCGCGTCGATCGCCGAGGCCGGAACGCCGGCCTGCTGCAGCGCACGCACGGTGCCGGGGCCGGTGGCCCAGCAGCGTGAACGCAAGCCGGCAGCGATGGCGCCGGCACCGTCGAAGAAATGCTCGACAGCTGCCGCGCTCACGAACATCAGGGCGGCATAGTCGCCGAGGCGTTGCACCGCCGCCTGGAGATCTTTCCGATCAGCCACCGGGGCGATCCCGATCAGGGGCAGGGCCTGCGCGTCCAGGCCGGCGGCGCGCAAGGCGTCGACCCAGCGCGCCGCCTCGCGCGCGGGGCGCGTGACGATCACTCTGGAGGCAGGCATCTCATTCAGTGCGCGCCGGCCTCGCGCAGCAAACGGGCGGCCGCGTCGCCGAGCGCGACGGCCTGCGCAGGGTCGTCAACCTCGGCCTGCGCGTGGATGCGGACCAGCTGCGCCGCGCCGTCGGGATCGCCCCAGGCGGCATCGATGCGCAGGCGGTCGCCATCCTGCCAGCGCGCGTGGGCCGCCAGCGGCATCGAGCAACTGCCGCCCATGGCCCGGCTGACGGCGCGCTCGGCCGCAGTGGCGAGCTGATCGCGCAGACTGGCGAGCGGCGCCAGCAGCGATACCAGATCACTGCGATCGGCCCGCACCTCGACACCCAGCGCGCCCTGTCCCGCGGCCGGCAGCATGGCCTCGGGTTCGAAGACGGCGCGGATGCGCTGCTCCAGGCCCAGCCGCTTGAGGCCGGCGGCCGCCAGCACGATGGCGTCGTACTGCCCTTCGTCGAGCTTGCGTAGCCGCGTATCGAGGTTGCCGCGCAAGGGCTCGATGCGCAGGTCGGGCCGCAGCGCGCGCAGCAACACCACGCGCCGCAGACTGGAGGTGCCGACCACGGCACCCTGCGGCAGGGCCTCGAGCGACGGGTAACGCGGCGACACCAGCGCATCGCGCGGATCCTCGCGCGCCAGCACGCAGGCCAGCACGAAGCCTTCGGGCAGATCCATGGGCACGTCCTTGAGCGAGTGCACCGCGATGTCCGCACGGCCTTCTTCGAGCGCCAGCTCGAGTTCCTTCACGAACAGGCCCTTGCCGCCCACTTTGGAGAGCGAACGATCGAGGATCTGGTCGCCGCGGGTCGTCATGCCGAGCAGGCTGACCGCGTGACCTCGTTGCTGAAGCAGGGATTGCACATGCTCCGCCTGCCAGAGGGCCAGGCGACTCTCGCGCGTGGCGATCACGATGTTGGTCAATGAGGGGCCGTTTCCGTTGCTGTGGGGGACCTTGGGAATGCTAGCATTGTTGCATCGCAGCAACGCGGCGGCGACCCCGATCGAACGAGGAGATTTTCGAATGAAAAGCAGCCCTGCCCCTGCTTCCACCACAAAGCGCCGAGACAGCGACGAACAACCGCTGATCGACGACGTCCGCCTGCTCGGACGCATCCTCGGCGACGTGATCCGCGAGCAGGAGGGCGAGGAGGCCTTCGCGCTGGTGGAGAAAATCCGCACGCTGTCCGTCTCCTTCCGGCGTGATGCAGACCATGCAGCCGACCGCGCGCTCAAGAACCTCCTCAAGGGGCTGAGCGCGGCCGAGACGGTGCGCGTGATCCGGGCTTTCACCTACTTCAGCCACTTGGCGAATCTGGCCGAGGACCGGCACCAGATCCGCCGCCGCACCGAGACCGAGCGCAAGGGCGAGAGCGCCGCCGGCAGCCTGGAGATGGCGCTCGCGCGCATCCGGAAGGCGGGCATCACGCCGGCAGCGGTGGTGGAGTCGCTGGCGCACAGCTACGTGTCGCCGGTGCTCACTGCCCATCCGACCGAAGTGCAGCGCAAGAGCATTCTCGATGCCGAGCGTGCCATCGCGCAGCTGCTGACCGAGCGCGACGACATCAAGCTGCGCCAGCAGTGCTTCGCCGGCGCCAGGGACACACTGACGCCGATCGCCCTGGCGGAGAACGAGAGCCGCATGCGCGCGCGCGTGCTCCAGCTCTGGCAGACGCGGCTGCTGCGCTTCTCCAAGCTCACCGTGGCCGACGAGATCGAGAATGCGCTGAGCTACTACGAGGCCACCTTCCTGCGCGAGATCCCTCGCGTCTACGCCGTCCTGGAAAAGGCCCTGGGCCGCAACGACATCGCGCCTTTCCTGCGCATGGGCCAATGGATCGGCGGCGACCGCGACGGCAATCCCAACGTGACGGCCGAGAGCCTCGAGTACGCCATGCGCCGCCAGTCCGAGCTGGCGCTGCGCTACTACCTGACCGAGGTGCACTACCTCGGCGGTGAGCTGTCGTTGTCGGCCACGCTGGTGGACGTGTCGGTGGAGATGCAGGCGCTGGCAGAGCGCTCGCCCGACCACAGCGAGCACCGCCAGGACGAGCCCTACCGCCGGGCGCTCACCGGCATCTACTCGCGCCTGGCGGCGACGCTGCGCGAACTCAGCGGCGGCGAGGCGGCGCGCCATGCGGTCGCGCCCCAGAACCCCTATCCCGATGCCGTGGAGTTCCTGGCAGACCTGCGCACCATCGAGGAATCGCTGCTCGACAAGCATGGCGCGGGCCTGGTGAGCCAGCGCCTCGGGCCGCTGATCCGCGCAGTCGAGGTGTTCGGCTTCCATCTCGCGACGGTCGACCTGCGCCAGAGCTCCGACAAGCATGAGGCCGTGATCGCCGAGCTGCTGGCCACCGCGCGGATCGAGCCCGATTACGCGGCGATGGCCGAGGAAGCCAAGCAAACGCTGCTCCTGCGCCTGCTGGACGACGCGCGCCCGCTGCGCGTGCCCGACGCGGCCTACTCGCCGCTCACGCAGAGCGAGCTCGCGATCTTCGCGGCCGCGCGCAGTGCCCGCAAGCGCTACGGCGCGGCGGCGATCCGCCACTACATCATCAGCCACACCGAGACGGTGAGCGATCTGCTCGAGGCGCTCTTGCTGCAGAAGGAAGTCGGCCTGCTGCGCGGCACCCTGAGCAACGGCGCCCCCACGCTCGGCACTGGCGTGTCCTCGCTGCCACCCAAGGGGGCGCCCGCTGCCTCGGGGCGGCCCGGCGCTGCGCTCGGCTGCGCCACCTGCGACCTGATCGTCGTGCCCCTGTTCGAGACCATCGAGGACCTGCGCAATGCCGCGCCCATCGTGCGTGCCTTCTACGCCCTGCCCGGCATCCAGGCCCTGGTCGCGCGATCGGGCGCCGAGCAGGATGTGATGCTGGGCTACAGCGACAGCAACAAGGACGGCGGCATCTTCACCAGCAACTGGGAGCTCTACCGCGCCGGCACTGCGCTCGTGGCGCTGTTCGACGAGCTGAACAAGAAGGCCGGGACCGCCATCCGCCTGCGCATGTTTCACGGCCGCGGCGGCACGGTGGGGCGCGGAGGCGGCCCGAGCTACCAGGCCATCCTGGCGCAGCCGCCCGGCACGGTGCGCGGCCAGATCCGCCTGACCGAACAAGGCGAGGTGATCGGGTCCAAGTACGCCAATCGCGAGATCGGGCGGCGCAATCTCGAGACGCTGGTCGCCGCCACCCTGGAAGCCACGCTGCTGCCGTCGGCGAAGGCGGCGCCGGCGGCCTTCCTCGCCGCTGCCGACGAGCTGTCGGCAGCAAGCATGGCGGCGTACCGCGCACTGGTCTACGAGACACCCGGCTTCGGCGACTACTTCTTCAGCGCCACGCCGATCCGGGAGATCGCCGAGCTCAACATCGGTTCCCGGCCGGCCTCGCGCAATCCGAGCCGCCAGATCGAGGATCTGCGCGCCGTGCCCTGGAGCTTCAGCTGGGGGCAGTGCCGGCTCACGCTGCCCGGCTGGTACGGTTTCGGGTCGGCGATCGAACGGTTCCTGGCTGCTGCCGGCAGCGCGGCGGCGCGCAAGGAACGACAGGCCCTGCTGCAGCGCATGGTTGTGCAGTGGCCTTTCTTCAGCACCTTGCTTTCGAACATGGACATGGTGCTGGCCAAGAGCGACCTTGCCCTGGCCACGCGCTACGCCGAACTGGTGGAGGATCGCAAGTTGCGCCAGAAGGTGTTCTCGATGATCGAGGCCGAATGGCATCGCACGTCCGACGCGCTGGCGCTGATCACCGGCGCGAAGCAGCGGCTGGAAGGCAACGCCGAGATGCAGCGTTCAATCCGCCACCGCTTCCCCTATATCGATCCGCTGCACCATCTTCAGGTGGAACTGATGCGGCGCTGGCGCTCCGGCCAGCAGGACGACGAGCGCCTGCAGCGCGGCATCCACATGTCGATCAACGGCGTGGCGGCAGGCCTGCGGAACACGGGCTGATCGAGCTGAAATTGCCGGGGTCGCCGCACAATGGGCGATTGACATGGACAGCCTAGACCTTCTCAAGACCTTCCGCGAAGTCGCCGCCTACGGCAGCTTCTCCCGAGCGGCCACCCGCCTGGACATGTCCAAGGCCACCGTGAGCAAATATGTGGCCGAGCTCGAAAGCCGCTTCGGGGTGCGCCTGCTCAACCGCTCGACGCGCTCCGTCAGCCTCACCGACGCCGGGGCGCTGCTGCTCGAGCGCAGCAAGCCGGTGATGGAGATGGTGGAGCTCACCCAGGCCGAACTGCAGGAGCATGCGAGCCAGCCGCGAGGCCGGCTGCGCATCTCGGCGCCGCACGGCATGGGCCAGGGCGACCTGCCCAAGCTCCTGGCACAGTTCATGGGCTACTACCCCGAGGTCAGCCTGAGCCTGCACCTGAGCAACCGCCAGGTCGACATGGCCGAGGAAGCGGTTGACCTGGCGCTGCGTGCCGGTCCGATCGAGGACGACAACCTCATCGTGCGCAAGCTGACGCAGCTGAAGCTGGTGGTGTGCGCCTCGCCGCATTACTGGAAGAAGCGCGGCACACCGGCGCATCCGGCCGAGCTGGCGCAGCACGAGACGCTGACGCATTCCCGGCTCGGCATCCATCCGCAATGGCGCTTCGAGGTCGATGGCCAAGCGCTGGACGTGCCGGTCAAGAGCCGCATGGACGCCTCCGAGGCCGGGCCGCTGATCGAGGCGGCGCTCATGGGCTTCGGCGTTCTCTACCTGCCGGCCCTGCTGGTCCAGACCCACATGGACCATGGCGAACTGGTTCCGGTGCTGCGAGACTGCGTGCGCAACGACATGTGGTTGTCGGCCGCCTACCTGCAGCGGCGTCACAACAGCGCGGCCTTGCGCGCGCTGCTGGACTTCCTGCAAACCCGCTTCGAGCAGAAGTACTCCTTGGACAAGCGCCGGATGTCTTGACGGACTTCCGCGCCATGGGCCGGCGCTGCGCATCAGATCGACCGCGAATGCACCCGGCCGACGCGAGTCAAGCAGCACTCGAGCGATCACGTTGTCTAGAAAAGCGAGGCGGTGGTCGCAAGGGCGGCGGCGCGCGATTGCGCCACGGATCCTCTTTGCGCCGACGCCAGCAGTGCCTCCGGACTACCTGCCTTCACCAGCGCCCCCACGCGCACGCCCAACAGGCGCAGCGGCCGTCCCAGTGGCACGCGCTTGAGGCAACGTCCGGCAGCTTGCCGGATGGTTTTCGCGTCCGAGGTGAACTGCTCGATGGTCTGGTCGCGCGTCGCGATCTTGAAGTCGTCGTAGCGCAGCTTGATCCCGATCGTCTTGCCGACATAGCCTTTGCGTTGCAGATCTTCCGCCACCTTGCCGCAGAGGTGCGTGAAGATGGCGCCCAGCTCGGCCCGGTCGCGCACCGCATGCAAGTCACGCTCGAAGGTGGTCTCGCGGCTCATCGACACCGGCTCGCTCTCGGTCACCACCGGCCGCTCGTCGCGCCCCCACGCCACCTCGTGCATCCAGGCGCCGGTGGCCTTGCCGAAGTTCTGGATCAGCCAATCGCGGTCGCGGGCCGCGAGCTCGCCGATCGTGCGGATGCCGAAGCGCTGCAGCTTCTCGTCGGCCTTGGGCCCGATGCCGTTGACCTTCCGGCAGGGCAGTGGCCAGATGCGCGTCTGGAGGTCATGGCTATAGACCACCGAGACGCCATTCGGCTTGTCGAACTCGCTCGCCATCTTGGCCAACAGCTTGTTGGGCGCGACGCCGATCGAACAGGTGAGCCCGGTCGCCTCGAGAATGGAGCGCTGGATCAGGCGGGCCAACACACGTCCACCCTCCCGCTGACCGCCAGGCACCTCGGTGAAGTCGATGTACACCTCGTCCACGCCGCGGTCTTCCATCAGCGGTGCGATCTCGGTGATCACCTTCTTGAACATGCGCGAATAGCGGCGGTACTCGTCGAAATCGACCGGCAGGATGATGGCATGCGGGCACAGCTTCGCCGCCTTCATCAGCCCCATTGCGGAGCCGACACCGAAGGGCCGCGCGGGATAGGTCGCGGTGGTGATCACGCCGCGGCCCACATAGTCTCTGAGCAGCGGGAAGGCCGCGACCGGAATATCGGCCAGGGTGCTGCCTTCCGGCAGCTCGCGGATGGCTTCATCCACCTTGCGCCGGCCACCTCCGATCACGACCGGGAGCCCCTTGAGCTGCGGGTAGCGCAGTAGTTCCACTGAGGCATAGAACGCATCCATGTCGAGGTGGGCAATGCGGCGGATTGGAGCGGCGGTCACGCGCTGATTTTGAACGTTCGGGGACGGGCACTGGTGCGCTGGGGGCATCGATGCCATCATCGGCCCATGCAAATCGTAGCCACCATGTTCTGGCGCCGGCTCGACCTGCCCGGCCATGATGCCTGCCGCCTCGAGAAGCACGGCGACGGATGGCAGCTCGACGGCGCCGCCGTCTTTCGCGGCGAGAACGGCCAGCCCGCCCGTCTGGACTACCGCGTGCATTGCGACAAGGCGTGGCACGCGAAATGGGGACGTGTGCGCGGTTGGATCGGGAGCCTCCCGGTGGACTTCGCGATCGCGCGCGCCGCCAACGGCGAATGGTCGCTCAACGACCAGCGGGTGCCGGGCTTGGCCCATTGCACGGATTTGGACCTGGGCTTCACCCCCGCCACCAACCTGCTGCCTTTGCGCCGCCTAAACCTCCAGGTCGGTGAAAGCGCGGAGGCGCCGGCCGCCTGGCTGGACCTCGACAACGAAGACCTGAGCGCGCTGGCGCAGCACTACGAACGCCGCAGCGAGGCCGAGTACTGGTACCAATCCCCTCGCTTTGACTATGAGGGTCTGTTAGTCACGGTGCCGGAAGGTTTCGTCACGCACTACCCGACGCTTTGGCAGCCTGAGGGCTGAGGGCTGAGGGCTGAGGGCCCCACCGCCGGGTGTGGTCGTGGCGCGGACTAGCGGGCATGCTGCGCGGCGCTGGCACCCAGCGAAGGCGGTCGCGTCATGGCCGGAAGAGCTCCGGCAGATTCGTCTCGCCAGAGCGCAATGAAGATGTGCTCGCCGGCGGGCTCGGACTCGCAACGCGTGCTGGGTCCTACAGGCGGGCGGGGTTGGCGCCATCTCGCAGAGTACGTCGAAGAATGCAACCTTGGCCTTTAACTTTTCTAAGCGCATGGCTGACGCTGCAAGTCCTCGACCTGTGCCTCTCAATAACGGCCTCGTCTATGTGGATGCCGGCATGCCGGGGCTCACGCGTGTGCGGCATGGCAGCAGCTTTCGCTATCGGGATGCGAAGGGCCATTGGTTGCGTGACGTCGATGAGCTTTCCCGTATCAAGCAGTTGGCTATTCCACCGGCGTACACCGACGTCTGGATCTGTCCGCTGCCCAATGGCCATCTACAGGCCACAGGAATGGATGCGCGCGGCCGCAAGCAGTACCGCTACCACGCCGAATGGCGCCTGCTGAAGGATGAAACCAAGTTCGAACGACTGGAGCTGTTCGGGCGCGCGTTGCCGAAAATCCGCGCGCGCGTGGCGCGCGACCTTCGAGCAGGTGCGAGGGAGCCGTTGCCGGGACGCGCGACGGTGCTGGCAACGCTGGTGCGCCTGCTCGACATCACCTTCCTTCGGGTGGGCAACGAGGAATATGCCAGCAGCAACCGATCTTATGGCCTCACGACCTTGCGCAACCGGCACGTCGATGTGCGCGGCAGCTCGCTCAAGCTACGCTTTCGCGGCAAGAGCGGCGTGCTCCATGAGGCCCGAGTCGACGATCCCCGAGTAGCGCGCGTCATTCGGCGGTGCCAGCAGTTACCCGGCCAAGAGCTCTTCCAGTATCAGGGGCCCGAAGGCGAAGTACGTAACGTGTCCTCCTCTGACGTCAACGAGTACCTGAGAGAGGCGGCGGGAGACAATTTCACTGCGAAGGATTTCCGAACCTGGCATGGAACAGTGCAAGCACTTGAACTCACGCGCATTGCCTGCAGCGGTGAGTCGGAAGGCGTACGAGCCAGCTCACGCGTCAGCGCCAAGGAAATTCTCGGCGCGGTTGCCCGACAACTTGGCAACACCCCAGCGGTTTGCAAGAAGGCCTATATTCATCCGGCTGTGCTGACGCTCGGCGCCAAATTGTCTGCCGATTCCGGGGCAATGACCGAGATATGGAAGGAACTGGCAAACGCACCTCCAAGTGTGCGCCGGCTTCACTCTGCAGAGGCACGGTTGCTTGCGTTCCTGCGGCGGAGTCGTCTTGAGGCTCGGCGCGCCCAGAAGGCCTTGGCAGCGAATCAAGGCGGCCGCGCGAGTGCGTGAAGTATGTCGATGCTGGAGTGGTGTGGGAAGGGTGGTAGAGGGGCGCGTATAAAAGCAAAAAGCCCAACCATTGCTGGCTGGGCTTTTTGTGGCTGTAAGAGCCTGACGATGACCTACTTTCACACGGGAACCCGCACTATCATCGGCGCTGAGGCGTTTCACTGTCCTGTTCGGGATGGGAAGGAGTGGGACCACCTCGCTATGGTCATCAGGCATAAAGGGGTGCTGTCTTGGTGTTGAGGACAAGACGGCGAATTCATAGAGTTAAATCAGTTGTTATTTGACTGCGTCACTTGGCATAACACCTTGATCTGGGAGATCAAAGTTATAGGGTCAAGCCGCACGAGCAATTAGTATCGGTTAGCTTAACGCATTACTGCGCTTCCACACCCGACCTATCAACGTCCTGGTCTAGAACGACTCTTCAGGGGGCTCGAGGCCCCGGCAGATCTCATCTTGAAACGAGTTTCCCGCTTAGATGCTTTCAGCGGTTATCTCTTCCACACTTAGCTACTCGGCAATGCCACTGGCGTGACAACCGATACACCAGAGGTGTGTCCACTCCGGTCCTCTCGTACTAGGAGCAGGCTTCCTCAAATCTGCAGCGCCCACGGAAGATAGGGACCAAACTGTCTCACGACGTTTTAAACCCAGCTCACGTACCTCTTTAAATGGCGAACAGCCATACCCTTGGGACCGGCTACAGCCCCAGGATGAGATGAGCCGACATCGAGGTGCCAAACACCGCCGTCGATATGAACTCTTGGGCGGTATCAGCCTGTTATCCCCAGAGTACCTTTTATCCGTTGAGCGATGGCCCTTCCATACAGAACCACCGGATCACTATGTCCTGCTTTCGCATCTGCTCGACTTGTCAGTCTCGCAGTTAAGCACGCTTATGCCATTGCACTATCGTCACGATGTCCGACCGTAACTAGCGTACCTTCGAACTCCTCCGTTACGCTTTGGGAGGAGACCGCCCCAGTCAAACTGCCTACCATGCACTGTCCCCGATCCAGATGATGGACCTAGGTTAGAACCTCAAACACACCAGGGTGGTATTTCAACGTTGGCTCCATGCGATCTAGCGACCGCACTTCAAAGCCTCCCACCTATCCTACACAGATCTGTTCAAAGTCCAATACAAAGCTACAGTAAAGGTTCATGGGGTCTTTCCGTCTTTCCGCGGGGAGATTGCATCATCACAAACATTTCAACTTCGCTGAGTCTCAGGAGGAGACAGTGTGGCCATCGTTACGCCATTCGTGCAGGTCGGAACTTACCCGACAAGGAATTTCGCTACCTTAGGACCGTTATAGTTACGGCCGCCGTTTACTGGGACTTCAATCAAGAGCTTGCACCCCATCATTTAATCTTCCAGCACCGGGCAGGCGTCACACCCTATACGTCCACTTTCGTGTTTGCAGAGTGCTGTGTTTTTAATAAACAGTCGCAGCCACCGATTTTTTGCAACCCATTCATGCTCCGTTGTTCACTTCACACTAATAGGGCACACCTTCTTCCGAAGTTACGGTGTCAATTTGCCGAGTTCCTTCTCCTGAGTTCTCTCAAGCGCCTTAGAATACTCATCTCGCGCACCAGTGTCGGTTTGCGGTACGGTCGTGTGCAGCTGAAGCTTAGTGGCTTTTCCTGGAACCTCGTTCAGTCACTTCACCAGCAAGCTGGCTCGATCGTTGGCCTCGGTATATGTGCGCCGGATTTGCCTAACGCACGCCTACTTCCAACTAAACCGGGATATCCAACACCCGGATGACCTATTAAGATCCGTCCCCACATCGCACTACACATCGGTACAGGAATATTGACCTGTTTCCCATCAGCTACGCATCTCTGCCTCGCCTTAGGGGCCGACTCACTCTACGCCGATGAACGTTGCGTAGAAAACCTTGCGCTTACGGCGAGGGGGCTTTTCACCCCCTTTAACGCTACTCATGTCAGCATTCGCACTTCTGATACCTCCAGCACGCTTTACAACGCACCTTCACAGGCTTACAGAACGCTCTCCTACCACGCACAGTAAACTGTGCATCCGCAGCTTCGGTAACTGGCTTAGCCCCGTTACATCTTCCGCGCAGGACGACTCGATCAGTGAGCTATTACGCTTTCTTTAAATGATGGCTGCTTCTAAGCCAACATCCTGACTGTTTTAGCCTTCCCACTTCGTTTCCCACTTAGCCAATTTTAGGGACCTTAGCTGGCGGTCTGGGTTGTTTCCCTCTTGAGTCCGGACGTTAGCACCCGGTGCTCTGTCTCCCAAGCTGTACTCGTCGGTATTCGGAGTTTGCCTTGGTTTGGTAAGTCGCCATGACCCCCTAGCCAAAACAGTGCTCTACCCCCGACGGTAATACTTGAGGCACTACCTAAATAGTTTTCGGAGAGAACCAGCTATTTCCAAGTTTGTTTAGCCTTTCACCCCTATCCACAGCTCATCCGCTAGTTTTGCAACACTAGTCGGTTCGGACCTCCAGTACCTGTTACGGCACCTTCATCCTGGCCATGGATAGATCACTTGGTTTCGGGTCTACACCCAGCGACTAGACGCCCTATTCGGACTCGATTTCTCTACGGCTTCCCTATTCGGTTAACCTTGCCACTGAATGTAAGTCGCTGACCCATTATACAAAAGGTACGCCGTCACCCTTGCGGGCTCCGACTTTTTGTAAGCATGCGGTTTCAGGATCTATTTCACTCCCCTCCCGGGGTTCTTTTCGCCTTTCCCTCACGGTACTAGTTCACTATCGGTCGATGATGAGTATTTAGCCTTGGAGGATGGTCCCCCCATCTTCAGACAGGATTTCTCGTGTCCCGCCCTACTTTTCGTCAGCTCAGTACCACACAAGTCTTTTCACGTACGGGGCTATCACCCACTATGGCCGGCCTTTCCAAGCCGCTCCGTTAAGTCTTGTGCTATCACTAACAGGCTCTTCCGATTTCGCTCGCCACTACTTTCGGAATCTCGGTTGATGTCTTTTCCTCGAGCTACTGAGATGTTTCAGTTCACCCGGTTCGCCTCGTTATCCTATGTATTCAGATAACGATACCTTTCGGTGGGTTTCCCCATTCGGAAATCTCCGGATCAAAGCTAATTTGCCAGCTCCCCGAAGCTTATCGCAGGCTATCACGTCCTTCGTCGCCTATCATCGCCAAGGCATCCACCACATGCTCTTATTCACTTGACCCTATAACTTTGACGTTTCTTCACAGAAACCAAAGCCCATCAAGGAATATGCCAGGTCTTTCACCTGACGCGTTATGCCGTCTTCATTCGAATTGCTTCGAAGTGAAGTTCATTTGACGCAATCAAAATTCTTGTTGCTGATGGCACGGTCCGCACCAAACCTTTACGAATGTGCAGTTTCCATCAGCAACGCTGATTCGACTCTATGAATTTTTAAAGAACAGCCGATTGACCGAACAATCTCGATCAACAACAAAGAGGCCTCGCGCTCTCGCACAAAGCCGCTTTGGTGTTGAAGGATCTACCAGGATGATGGTGGAGGATGACGGGATCGAACCGACGACCCCCTGCTTGCAAAGCAGGTGCTCTCCCAGCTGAGCTAATCCCCCGATGTCCTCTCACTTGGATATCAGAAGATGGTGGGTCTAGTTGGGCTCGAACCAACGACCCCCGCCTTATCAAGACGGTGCTCTAACCAGCTGAGCTACAGACCCATGGTCGAAACGAATCGACCTCTTCCAACAACCGATAAGTGTGGGCGTTCAATTTGAACGGCATTGTTTCCAGAAAGGAGGTGATCCAGCCGCACCTTCCGATACGGCTACCTTGTTACGACTTCACCCCAGTCACGAACCCTGCCGTGGTAATCGCCCTCCTTGCGGTTAGGCTAACTACTTCTGGCAGAACCCGCTCCCATGGTGTGACGGGCGGTGTGTACAAGACCCGGGAACGTATTCACCGTGACATTCTGATCCACGATTACTAGCGATTCCGACTTCACGCAGTCGAGTTGCAGACTGCGATCCGGACTACGACTGGCTTTATGGGATTAGCTCCCCCTCGCGGGTTGGCAACCCTTTGTACCAGCCATTGTATGACGTGTGTAGCCCCACCTATAAGGGCCATGAGGACTTGACGTCATCCCCACCTTCCTCCGGTTTGTCACCGGCAGTCTCATTAGAGTGCCCAACTAAATGTAGCAACTAATGACAAGGGTTGCGCTCGTTGCGGGACTTAACCCAACATCTCACGACACGAGCTGACGACAGCCATGCAGCACCTGTGTTACGGTTCTCTTTCGAGCACTAAGCCATCTCTGGCAAATTCCGTACATGTCAAAGGTGGGTAAGGTTTTTCGCGTTGCATCGAATTAAACCACATCATCCACCGCTTGTGCGGGTCCCCGTCAATTCCTTTGAGTTTCAACCTTGCGGCCGTACTCCCCAGGCGGTCAACTTCACGCGTTAGCTTCGTTACTGAGTCAGTGAAGACCCAACAACCAGTTGACATCGTTTAGGGCGTGGACTACCAGGGTATCTAATCCTGTTTGCTCCCCACGCTTTCGTGCATGAGCGTCAGTGCAGGCCCAGGGGATTGCCTTCGCCATCGGTGTTCCTCCGCATATCTACGCATTTCACTGCTACACGCGGAATTCCATCCCCCTCTGCCGCACTCCAGCAATGCAGTCACAGATGCAGTTCCCAGGTTGAGCCCGGGGATTTCACAACTGTCTTACATCACCGCCTGCGCACGCTTTACGCCCAGTAATTCCGATTAACGCTTGCACCCTACGTATTACCGCGGCTGCTGGCACGTAGTTAGCCGGTGCTTATTCTTACGGTACCGTCATGAGCCCTCTTTATTAGAGAAAGCCTTTTCGTTCCGTACAAAAGCAGTTTACAACCCGAAGGCCTTCATCCTGCACGCGGCATGGCTGGATCAGGCTTGCGCCCATTGTCCAAAATTCCCCACTGCTGCCTCCCGTAGGAGTCTGGGCCGTGTCTCAGTCCCAGTGTGGCTGGTCGTCCTCTCAGACCAGCTACAGATCGCAGGCTTGGTGAGCCTTTACCTCACCAACTACCTAATCTGCCATCGGCCGCTCCATTCGCGCAAGGCCTTGCGGTCCCCTGCTTTCATCCGTAGATCTCATGCGGTATTAGCACAGCTTTCGCTGCGTTATCCCCCACGATTGGGCACGTTCCGATGTATTACTCACCCGTTCGCCACTCGCCACCAGGATTGCTCCCGTGCTGCCGTTCGACTTGCATGTGTAAGGCATGCCGCCAGCGTTCAATCTGAGCCAGGATCAAACTCTATAGTTCGATCTTGAATTTAACGTCTCTCGCGAGACAAACTCATAAAAACGGAATTGAAGTGAACTTCACTTCTATTCTCATGAGCATTTAAAGCCTGAAAGGCTTCGTTCCGAAGAACTTGGCCATTCGCCTCAAACGCCCACGCTTATCGGCTGTATGTTTTTAATGATCCCCACAAGTCAGGCAACTCTCTCGCCCTCCTTGCCCACTTCGCTGCGATCAGCGAAGCCTTAGATTATCACACGATTTTTGAAGAACCGCCAAACTTTTTGAAGTTTTTTTAAGAACCCATCAACCACTCGGTCAACACAGCCCCAACCAAAACCCCTCTTCCCGCCCAAACCAGCCATCAAAGCCCATCAGGCTTCAGCGACCAGAACATCCTCAGCGGAGCCTTCGATTATGACACGGATTTTGACCAGTCCGCAATCGCGCTCAACTTTTTCGATTCCGTCCAGCATTGGGCTCTGAACAGCCCGTCCTACTGGCGCGCCGTCCTGGTGTTCGGCGGCAAGGCCTGCGGCCAGCTAGCGCGAAATGGGTTGATGTCCAGCCCACCGCGCCGGGTGTAGCGTGCATAAACAGCCAGTTTCGTTGGTTGGCAGCGGCGCCAAATGTCCAAGAACATGCGCTCGGCGCAGGGCTCATGAAATTCGTTGTGGGCGCGAAAGCTCACGATGTAGGCCAGCAGGCCTGCTTGGTCGATTGGCGGGCCGCTGTAGCGGACTTGGACGCTGCCCCAGTCTGGCTGCCCGGTCACCAGGCAGTTGCTCTTGAGAAGGCGGCTGCAGAGCGTTTCCGTCACGAGTCCCTGCTTCGCATCGCTCGACAGCAACTCCGGCGCAGGCCGGTAGTGCGTGCACTCGATATCAAGCCGATCGAGATCAAGACCATCAAGCTCATGCATCTGTTCGCGACCGAACGCATCGGGCGCCAGCAGCTTCACTCCGATGCCGGCCGCTCGATCGCTCCCTCGCCATAACGCCTCACGCAGATCGATGCGCAGGCGCTCGCGCACTGCGTCGAAGTCCACAAACACCGTGCTGTTGAAGCTGTTGAGATAGAGCTTGAAGGACTTGCTCTCGATGATGTTGGGCGTCTCGCAAGGCACCGTGAAATGCGCGATCGCCAGCTGCGGCTTGCCGCGGGGATTGAGCCAGCTCAGCTCGAAGGCCGTCCAAAGATCCGCGCCAAAGAAGGGCAGCGGCTGATTCGCGATGCCCATGGCTTCTCGCTGCGTGGCGCGGGGAATCGGAAACAGAAGCCCGGGGTCGTAGCGATCGACATAGGCCGAGGCTTGCCCCAGCTGCGATTGTTCAGGTGTGTTGTCGAGGCTCATGCGCGCTTCTCGGCTGTTTGCATAAAGGGAATGATGTGCTGCAGCAGGATGTCGCACACCAGCGGCGGCAGGTCATGGCCCATGCCGGGCACCGAGACGAAGCGCGCGCCCGAAATCCGGCGCGCCGTATCGTGGCCGCAAGCGATGGGCACCAGCGGATCGGCATCGCCGTGCAGGACCAGCGTGGGGCTGGAGATTCGCCCCAGCAAGGCATGGCGACCGCTGTCGGCGCCGATCGCCAGCATCTGCCGCACGATGCCAGCGGGCCGGTAGGCACGGCGCAGACCGCGAGTGATGCGCTCGGTCAAGGTCCGCTCATCCTGGGGATATGCGGGGCTGGCGATGAGCCGGGCCACGCGCAGACTGTGCGCCAACAGCGCGGCCTCAGTCCGGCTGGCCGGCCGACGCATCAGCGCCGCAGCGACGTCGGGTCGCGGCCCCGGCAGGTTCCGCGCCCCGCTCGAGCTCATGATGCTGACCAGGCTTGCGGCACGCTGCGGCGCGGCGACAGCCAAGCGCTGTGCGATCATGCCGCCCATCGAAGCGCCCACCACATGCGCGCGCCGAATGCCCAGCACATCGAGGACCCCGAGCGCATCATCAGCCATGTCCTGCAACGAATAGACTGAGCGCACCGGCAGGCCCATGCGATGCCGGACGCTCTGCCAGACCAAGTTGCCCGCGCCAGCATGGTCGAAGCCCTGGCTCAGGCCAATATCCCGGTTGTCGTGTCGCACGACCCGGAAACCGGCGTCGATCAGAGCCCGCACGAATTCGTCGGGCCAGGCGATGAGCTGCATGCCCAGGCCCATGATCAGCAGCACCACCGGCCGTCCTTCGCCACCGCTGTCCTCCACTTCGATCCGGATGCCGTTGGCCGCGAGTTTCATGATGTGGTCAGCCTCTTGAAGGCAGGCGCAGTGCCTAGCGGAACTCGCGCTCGCGCAACCACTTGGTCGCCACCCATTTCTCACCCGCCAGCACCGGGGCTCCCCCATGCAGGGTGTGCGTTGCCGGATCGGGCCGCTCGTAACTAAAGAAGACGCCGGTGCCGCGCTTGGGCGCGACTTCGAGGCCCACATCGGGAAAGGTCGTCGCACCGCCGAGTCCGGGCTCCTGCAGGTACATGACAAGCGTGGCCACGCGCTGGCCGCCGCGGCGCAGTATGGTGGGCGTGCCGGGCTCGCCAGGGTCGAAATAGTCGTAGTGCGGCCGGTATTGAGCGCCCGGCGAGTAGCGCAGGACCTGCAGCCCCTCGCCGAACTCAAGCGGCCAACGCAGAAGCAGCGCGATGCGCTGCTCCAGGCGCGCAACGAGAGAGTTCTCCCCGCGCTCGAAGAACATGCCGTCGCTGGTGCGATCGACATTGAGTGCCTCGCCGCCTGTCTGAGTCTCCACGGTGAGGGACCGCGCGAGCCGCCGCCGCGCCGTCTGGATCAGGCCCTCGCATTCGTCGTCCGAGAGCAGAT
Source organism: Variovorax sp. RA8 (assembly GCF_901827175.1). Lineage (NCBI taxonomy): Bacteria > Pseudomonadati > Pseudomonadota > Betaproteobacteria > Burkholderiales > Comamonadaceae > Variovorax > Variovorax sp. RA8. The sequence continues at coordinate 5,042,938 of NZ_LR594662.1, forward strand.
CGCCGAACACGACGACACGCGGATGGCGCAGCGTCTGGAGCACCTGCACGCGGCGATCGCCCGCGTCGATGTACAGCGGCGCGTTAGACAGATCCGGCCCCGGCATAGCGGTCCGCGCAACAGCGGTGGTCGCGAGCCCTGCAGCCTGCGCCTCGACCTCTGCGAGGGCCGCGTCCGCCGCATCGGCATGCCAGCCCGCATCGCGCATGGAGGCGCGCAAGCTGGGGATGGAATGCCCAGCAGCGAGCTGGGTGACAACCCATTCCCGCAATTCGGGACTGATGGCTTGACTCGTCACGCTGATCTCCTTCGAAACACGAAACGCTCCGGCGCCGAAGCCTTGGCGTCGAAGACATATCCTTCGAGATCGAACTTCTCCAGCGCCCTAGGCGTGGAGGCCTTGTGCAGCACGGCCCAGCGCGCCATCAGGCCGCGGGCCCGCTTGGCGAAGAAGCTGATGACCTTGTACTTGCCGTTCTTCCATTCCTCGAACACGCACTCCACCACGCGCGCCTTCAGCACTTTCAGGTCGACCGACCTGAAGTATTCCTGCGACGCCAGGTTGATCACCACCGGCGTGCGATCCGCCGCCAGCCGCTGGTTGATGTAGACGGCAATGCGCGAGTTCCAGAAGGCGTAGAGATCCTTTCCGTGCCTGTTGGCCAGCTGCGTGCCCATCTCGAGCCGATACGGCTGGAGCCGGTCCAGCGGACGCAGCACACCATAGAGACCGCTCAGGATGCAGACATGCTCCTGCGCCCATCCGAGCTGCGCAGCGCTCAGCGTCTTCGCGTCGAGGCCCCCGTAGACATCGCCATCGAAGGCCAGGGCCGCTTGCTTCGCGTTGTGGGCCGTGCCCTTGGACGCCCAGGCCGCGTAGCGCATCACGTTGAGCGCCGAGAGCTTGTCGGACAGGCGCATGAGCTCGGCAACTTGCTGCGGCGACTTCTCGCGCAGGATCTTGATGAGTTCTGCCGCGGGGCCTCGGGGCCCCTCGAAGTGCGGCTGGGTGGCAGGGAGGGTGCCGGCCACGGGGGTTTCGTAATCGAGCGACTTGGCCGGGGAGAGCAAAAACAGCATCCGCGAATTATCCCGCGGTGCCAAAGCGAGGCGGCGCGAGGGGGTTAGGTCCGCCCTGCGCAAAATTGCACCTCCGAGGAGATCCGCTGTGAAGGCAATCTACGAACCGCGCTCTCATAACCGCGCTCTCATTCTTGCCGCCCGTGCCTGGATCGCGCGCAAGGCAACCGTTACGTCTGGAGCCCGGTCAACTACGCGCAGGCGCGCTCACCCCCGCCGCTGGCCGGGCTCGAATAAAATCCGTGGCTTCCCCAACCCACCCGAACGGCATCCTGCGGGATGCCGTTCTCGTCTTTGCACCCCATGAGCGACACCTTGTCCCAGCCCGGCCTCGAGAGCCTGTCCAAATCCTTCGAACCCGCCGCCCTCGAGGCGCACTGGGGCCCCGAGTGGGAGCGGCGCGGCTACGCGAGAGCAGGCGTACGCGGTACGGGGCAGCCCAAGGAAGGCGCAGCGTCCTTCGCGATCCAACTGCCGCCGCCGAACGTGACCGGCACGCTGCACATGGGCCATGCGTTCAACCAGACGATCATGGACAGCCTCACGCGCTACCACCGCATGAAGGGCGACAACACGCTGTGGGTGCCGGGCACCGACCACGCGGGCATCGCGACCCAGATCGTGGTCGAGCGCCAGCTGCAGGAGCAGAAGATCAGCCGCCACGATCTGGGCCGCAAGAACTTCGTGGCACGCGTGTGGGAGTGGAAGCAGAAGTCGGGCAACACCATCACCAACCAGATGCGCCGCCTGGGCGACACGGTGGACTGGACCCGCGAGTACTTCACGATGGACGAAAGGCACTCGACGGTGGTCACCGACACCTTCGTGCGGCTTTACGAGGAAGGCCTGATCTACCGTGGCAAACGGCTGGTCAACTGGGACCCGGTGCTCAAGACCGCGGTGAGCGACCTCGAGGTCGAGAGCGAGGAGGAGGACGGCTTCCTCTGGCATATCGCCTACCCGCTCGAGGACGGCGCCGGATCGCTGACCGTCGCGACCACACGCCCTGAAACCATGCTGGGCGACGTTGCCGTGATGGTCCACCCGGAAGACGAGCGATACAAGGCGCTGATCGGCCGCAAGGTAAAGCTGCCGCTGGTCGACCGCCTGATCCCGGTGATCGCCGACAGCTATGTCGACAAGGAATTCGGCACCGGCGTCGTCAAGGTCACGCCCGCGCACGATCACAATGACTATGCAGTCGGCCAGCGCCATGGCCTGCCCGTCATCGGCGTGCTGACGCTGGACGCCACCATCAACGACAACGCGCCCGAAAAGTACCGCGGCCTCGATCGCTTCGATGCCCGCAAGTCGGTGGTGGCCGATCTCGAGGCCCTGGGCCTGCTGGTCGAGACCAAGAAGCACAAGCTCATGGTCCCGCGCTGCGCGCGCACCGGCGCCGTGGTCGAGCCGATGCTGACCGACCAGTGGTTCGTCGCCATGACCAAGCCTGACGCCAACGGGCAGTCGATCGCGCAGAAGGCCATCGACGCGGTGCGCTCGGGAGAGGTGAGCTTCGTGCCCGAGAACTGGGTCAATACCTACAACCACTGGATGGCGAACATCCAGGACTGGACCATCTCGCGCCAGCTCTGGTGGGGCCACCAGATCCCGGCGTGGTACGACACCGACGGCAAGCTGTACGTCGCGCGCAGCGAAGCCGAGGCCCAGGCCCAGGCGCCCGGCAAGACACTGGTGCGCGACGAGGACGTGCTCGATACCTGGTACTCCTCGGCCCTGGTGCCTTTCTCCTCGCTCGGTTGGCCCGAGAAGACGCAGGACTACAACCTGTACCTCCCCTCCAGCGTCCTGGTCACCGGCTACGACATCATCTTCTTCTGGGTCGCCCGGATGATCATGATGACGAAGCACTTCACCGGCCGCGTGCCCTTCAGGCATGTCTACATTCACGGGCTGGTGCGCGATTCGCACGGCCACAAGATGAGCAAGTCCGAGGGCAATGTGCTCGACCCGGTGGACCTCATCGACGGCATTGCCCTGCCCGAGCTGCTGGAGAAGCGCACTCAGGGCCTGCGCCGCCCAGAGACCGCGCCGGCCGTGCGCAAGAACACGCAGAAGGAATTCCCCCACGGCATCCCCGCCTTCGGCGCCGACGCGCTGCGTTTCACCTTCGCCTCGCTCGCCTCGCTGGGCCGCAACATCAACTTCGACCCCAAGCGCTGCGAAGGCTATCGCAACTTCTGCAACAAGCTGTGGAACGCGACGCGCTTCGCTCTGATGAACTGCGAGGGCCAGGACTGCGGCCTGCGCGAGCACACCAAGGAAGAATGTGCTCCGGGAGGTCCGGCGCACGGCTACCTCAAGTTCAGCCAGGCCGATCGCTGGATCGCCTCGCAGCTGCAGCGCGTCGAGGCCGAGGTTGCCAAGGGCTTCGAGGAATACCGGCTCGACAACGTGGCCAACGCGATCTATCAGTTCGCATGGGACGAGTTCTGCGACTGGTATCTCGAGATCGCCAAGGTCCAGATCCAGCAGGGCGAGCCCGCCCAGCAGCGCGCCACCCGCCGCACGCTGATCCGCACGCTCGAGGCGCTGCTGCGCCTGGCGCATCCGCTGATCCCTTTCATCACCGAGGAGCTCTGGCAAAAGGTGGCGCCGGTGGCCGGCCGCCATGGCGAGTCGGTGATGATCGCGCCCTATCCGCAGAGCCAACCCGAGAAGATCGACGAGTCCGCCGAGGCTCATGTTGCACGGCTCAAATTGCTGGTCGACGCTTGCCGCACGCTGCGCGGCGAGATGAACGTCTCGCCCGCCATGCGCCTGCCGCTCTATGCCGTGGCCGACACCGCGGATGGCAACGCCTTCGTGCGCGAGGCCGCGCCGGTGCTGCAGGCGCTGGCGAAGCTCAAAGAAGTCAAGGTCTTCGACGACGAGGCGAGCTGGGCCGCAGCGGCCGAGGCGGCCCCGGTCGCGGTGGTGGGCGATGTGCGGCTGTGCCTGCACATGGAGATCGACAAGGCCGCGGAAAGAGCCCGCATCGGCAAGGAAATCGCCCGCATCGAGGGCGAGATCGCCAAGGTCAATGCCAAGCTCGGCAACGAAGCCTTCGTCGCCAAGGCGCCGCCCGCGGTGATCGAGCAGGAGCGCAAGCGACTGGCGGACTTCAGCGCCACCCTGGGGCGGCTGCGCGACCAGCTTGTGCGCCTCGGCTGACACATGCTGGAGACGGAGAGCTTTAGTATTCGAGCCTGGCGCCGCCGAGCGCTGCCCTCCTCAGATTCACCGACCAGACGCTAAGCCCATGTCCACTTCCACCAAGCGCATCCGCAAGGCCGTGTTCCCCGTCGCCGGCTTCGGCACTCGATTCCTGCCGGCTACCAAGGCACAACCGAAAGAAATGCTGCCGGTGGTGGACAAGCCGCTGATCCAGTACGCCGTCGAGGAGGCCTACGCTGCCGGCATCCGCGACATGATCTTCGTGACCGGCCGAAACAAGCGCGCGATCGAGGACCACTACGACACCGCCTACGAGTTGGAGAGCCAACTCGAGGCCAGCAACAAGCTGGAACTTCTCAGGATCGCCCAGTCGGTGATGCCGGACGACATGACCTGCTCGTACGTGCGCCAGCCACGCATGCTGGGCCTGGGCCACGCCGTGCTGTGCGCCGAGCACCTGGTCGGCGACGAACCTTTCGCTGTGCTGCTGGCAGACGACCTGATGGTCGGCCCCGAGGGGGGGGAGCCCGTGCTGGCGCAGATGACGCGGGCCTTCGCCCGGCTCGGCGGCTCCGTGCTGGCGGTGCAGGAGGTGCCGCTGGAGCAGGTCAAGCGCTACGGCATCGTGGCCGGCGACACGGTCGAGGAAGGCCTGGTCAAGGTCAATCGCATGGTCGAGAAGCCCAAGCCCGAGGATGCGCCCTCGCGGCTCGGCGTAGCGGGCCGGTACATCCTGACGCCCGGCGTATTCGACGAAATTCGCAGCCAGCCCAAGGGCGCCGGCGGCGAGATCCAGCTGACGGACGGCATCGCCTCGCTGATGAAGAAGGAAGCCGTCTACGCCTACTCATACCAGGGCGTGCGCTACGACTGCGGCAGCAAGGAGGGCTTCCTTCAAGCCACCGTCGAACTCGCGCTCGCGCACCCGGAAGTCGGCGCCCAGTTCCGCGCCTACCTCAAGACCCTGGAGCTCTAGCAGGCGCAGCCGCGATCAGCGGCTCGAGGAAGCGGCGCAGATCCTCGTCCTCGATCGGCGCGAGCGGCAGATCGAAGGCTTCGCGCAGGCGAGCCACCAGCGCCTGTGCCCACAGGGCGTTCCATACGAGACCCGGATGCAGGTCCGCGAGGACGGAGTTGTGCGGATCATCGCCGATGGTGTTCGTCACACGCAGCACAGGGCCGATCTCTACCGTCTTGTAGTCCGGCTTGCCCTCGGCATTGCGCGAGCCCCAATGGGCCCGGAACCAGGCCACGTCGTCGAAATAGGCCAGGCGGGCATCGCCCTCGGTCAGCCGACGGATGGAAGCATTGAAGGCATCGAGCGCGGCTGCGATATTGCGAGACTCCTTTGCCGACTGCCACCGGTCGAAGTTCGCGGGATCGTCCACCTCGTTGCCGATGCCCACGAGCAGGATGCGGGTGGCCGGGTGCGAAGCGTGGATCCGCCTGACCGCCGCACCGATCTCGCCGGCGCAGTAGGCCATGACCTCGCGCAACTCGGGCGCACCAGGATCGGTCGCCTGCAGGTCCATCAGGCCGGCCCAGTTGTTGAGGCCGATGCGGATCACTACCACGCCGCGCCTCCAGCGCTCGGGCTCCTCGTCCATCAGCGCGACCAGCCGCGGCACCTGCCGGAAGCGCCCTTGCATCAGGTTCTTGCAGGCGGCGCCGGAGTTGGCGAAGTTATAGAGATAGTCCTCCTTGCGCGGCGCACGGCCGCCCGGCAGGCCCATCCATTCGCGCGCCAGCGCGATCACCCCAGGCCGGCCCCAGCGCACCCAGGGGCCGGGATCGAGCTGTTGGCCGCGCAGGCGCGCCAGAATCTCGGTCCATTGGAAGGTGCGCGACCGAAAGGCGCCGCCGCGCTCGGTACTGTCGGCGGGAAACCAGGCCTTGTCCTGGTAGGAGTGGCTGTTGGAATCTCCCAGCACAGCGAGCGGAATCGCGTCGGATGCCGCGGCTGAGCGCGCAGGCGTGTTGTGCGGCATGCCATCGCTCCACAAGACCAGAACGAGCGCCCCGGCTGCCAGGGCCAACGCCAGGCCGCCGGCGGCGAAGCGTGCGCTGCGCTTCACGGCGGGCCTGCTCAGCGGCGACGCAGGACGTGGATGAAGTCGTCCCCCACCGTCTGCTGGTCGACGAGGTCGTTGCCGGTCTGCCGGGCGAAGGCCTGAAAATCGCGCATCGAGCCGGGGTCGGTGGAGATCACCTTGAGCAGTTGCCCGCTCTGCATCTCGTTGAGCGACTTCTTCGCCTTCAGGATGGGCAGTGGGCAGTTGAGTCCGCGCGTGTCGATTTCTTTGTGGATGTCCATGGGTGTTCCTTCTGCCGGGCTGCCGGAATTCTAGGAGGCAGCCGTCGCGTCGGGCGCGGGCGTCAGGGGCCTCGGCCATTCGACGAACTGCGGCTCGTGCCCGCGCGTGCGCAGCCAATCGGCCAGCGCGTAGCCGGTGCCCGCCGGCCAGCAACGCAAGGCGGCCAGGTCGTACAGCCGGTAGTCCACCAGTTCGGGCGAAAGCCGCACCTCGCCGTCAGCCACCGCGTGGTAGGCGATGATCACCTGGTTCATGCGCTGGAAGTCGTACACGCCGACCAGATCAAGCGCGCTGGTGTCGAGGTTGGTCTCTTCCTTGATCTCGCGTGCGATGCCTTCCTGCGGCGTCTCGCCAGCCTCCATGAAGCCGGTGATCAGCGCATACATCTTGTGCGCCCAAGCGGCGTTGCGCGCCAGAAGCACCTGGCCGCGGTATTCGATGATCGCGGCCAGCACCGGCGTCGGGTTGTTCCAGTGGGTCCACCCGCAGGCCGGGCAGCGCAGGCGCGATTTGGGACCTCCGTCCTCGGCCAGCTCGATGCGTGCGAGGGCCGTGGCGCAAGCCGAGCAGAACTTGGGATCGGTCGTTGCGCTCATGAGGTCTCGGCGCTTCGCACTGCGGTATTCGCCTTGGGAATGGCCGTACGCCTCATCGGGGCCACCTTCGCCTTCGGAGCGGCTGTGCGGCTCATGCCGGAAAGACGCCGGTGGAGAGATAGCGATCGCCGCGGTCGCAGACTACGAAGACGATCGTCGCGTTATCTACCTTCTTCGCGATCTCGAGCGCCACCCATAGCGCCCCGGCCGACGAGATGCCCGCGAAGATGCCCTCCTCGCGCGCCAGCCGACGGCACATCTCCTCGGCGTCATCCTGGCTCACGTTGACCAGTTGATCGACGCGGCTGGGCTCGTAGATCTTGGGCAGGTACTCCTCGGGCCACTTGCGGATGCCCGGGATGCGTGAGCCCTCCTCGGGCTGCGCGCCGATAATGCGCACCGCGGCGTTCTTCTCCTTCAGGAAATGCGAGACGCCGGTGATGGTGCCGGTGGTGCCCATCGCGCTCACGAAGTGCGTGATGCGTCCCCCGGTGTCGGCCCAGATCTCGGGGCCGGTGGTCTCGTAATGGATGCGCGGATTGTCGGGGTTGGCGAACTGGTCGAGCACCCGGCCCTTGCCCTGCGCCACCATCTGCTCGGCCAGATCGCGCGCGTACTCCATGCCACCGCTCTTGGGCGTGAGCACCAGCTCGGCGCCGAAAGCCTTCATGGTCTGGGCTCGCTCGACCGAGAGGTCTTCGGGCATGATCAGCACCATGCGATAGCCCTTGACGGCCGCGGCCATCGCGAGCGCAATGCCGGTGTTGCCTGAGGTAGCCTCGATCAGCGTGTCCCCGGGCTTGATCTCGCCGCGCTCCTCGGCACGCTTGATCATCGAGAGCGCCGGCCGGTCCTTGACCGACCCGGCGGGGTTGTTGCCTTCCAGCTTGCCCAGGATCACGTTGCCGCGCTTCGCGTTGTCCGCTGCATCGATGCGCTGCAGCGCGACCAGCGGCGTCTTGCCGATCGCGTCCTCGATCGTCGGGTAGTTCACATTTGCCATGGCAGGCACTGTGCCATAATTTTGAGCTCTCTTCCTTCCCCTGCCCGGGTGGTGAAATTGGTAGACGCAGGGGACTCAAAATCCCCCGCCGCAAGGCGTGCCGGTTCGATTCCGGCCCCGGGCACCATCGACAAGGCGGCGCTGCTTACATCGCTTGCTCCAGGAACGCAAAAAAAAAGGCTCCCGAGGGAGCCTTTTGTACTGATGCCGATAGGCGCTCAGTAGCCGCCGCGGCCACCGCCGCCGTAGCCACCACCGCCACCGCTGCGGCCGCCACCACCGCCACCACCGTAGCCGCCACCGCCGCCACCGCCACCGTAGCCGCCGCCACCGCTACGGCCGCCGCCACCGCCGCCGAAGCCGCCGGGCGAGCGGGGCTCCATCGGACGGGCCTCGTTGACGGTCAGGGCGCGGCCTTCCAGCGACTGGCCGTTCAGGCCCTCGATGGCTGCGAGCGCTTCCGAATCAGTGCCCATTTCGACGAAGCCGAAGCCCTTGGAGCGACCGCTGTCGCGTTCCATCATGACCTTGGCGCTGGCAACGGAACCGTAGGCGGCGAACGCCTGTTCCAGATGGTTGTCGCGGACGGAATAGGCGAGGTTGCCTACGTAAAGTTTCTTGCCCATGGAGGACTCCTAATCAAACCAAAAAAACAATCGATGGAGTCCCAGAGTCACAACAAGCAAGGATGCGCAGTGGCGCGAAACTGAACCGATTACCCAACGCGAAGCCAAAGCGAACTAAAGCGACGCCCCGGCATTGTCGCGCACTTCTGGTGATTGCGGTCAAGATTCCTATGGAGGGAAACGCCTAGTTCTCCGAGGCGCCTTCATCGGCGGGTCTCTCAGCTCGCCTTGCGCTCATGCGGCGCCGGCCGGATCCACGCCTTTCTCAGGCCTTTGCCTGCGCCTCCAGCCGTCGGTTGGCATCCAGTGCGTAAAGCACGGCCTTCTCATCCTGGCCCTTGCCCGATGCGTCCCCGATCGGAATCTGGGCCGAGCCGTAGAGCTCGCGCTCCAGGCGCTTCGCACGCTCGGAATACATGCGGGCCAGGGCGCCGTGATGCTCGGCGGCCGCCTGGTGCTCAATACGCGCCAAGTGGGCTTCCTCGAGCAGCGCCATGACGCGCCGCAGATGGCCGTTTCGGTTGGGTTGGAAAAAACTGAACATCGGGATCCTCCATCACAAGCCAGCAGGAACTCTTTGTAGCTGCAGTCGCCCGGCCGGCGCTGTAGGTGCAAGGCTCTTGCGAATCAATCGTCATGAATTAGTTCTCAGTTTTGTCGATTGTCTGCACCTCGCCATCCCCCAAAAGAGTTACTCCGCCTTGGCCACTACATACATTCCCCGATGGCCTAGGTGTCCAGCCCTGCCAGACAGACGTACTTGATCTCGAGAAACTCGTCCAGCCCATACTTCGAGCCCTCGCGTCCCAATCCCGACTGCTTGACGCCCCCGAAAGGCGCCTCGGCGGTCGAGATCAGCCCGGTGTTCACCCCCACCATGCCCGAGTCGAGCTGCTCGGCCACGCGCATGATGCGGCCGATGTCCCGGCTGTAGAAGTACGAGGCCAGCCCGAACTCAGTGTCGTTGGCCAGCGCAATGGCCTCGGCCTCGGTGTCGAAGGCGAAGACGGGCGCCAGCGGGCCAAAGGTCTCCTCGTGCGCGACCAGCATGTCCCTGGTGGCGCCGGCCACCACGGTGGGCTCGTAGAAGCGGCCGCCCAGCGCATGGCGCCTGCCGCCGGTGAGCACCTTGCCCCCCTTGGCCAGGGCGTCGGCCACATGCTCCTCGATCTTCGCCACTGCCTTTTCGTCGATCAGCGGCCCCTGGGTGACGCCCGGCTCCGCGCCGTTGCCCACCTTCAGAGAGCGCACTTTGGCCACCAGCTTGTCGGTGAAGGCCGCCAGCACGCTTTTCTGGACATAGATTCGGTTGGCGCACACGCAGGTCTGGCCGGTGTTGCGGTACTTCGAGACCATCGCGCCCTCGACTGCGGCATCGATATCGGCATCGTCGAACACGATGAAGGGTGCGTTGCCGCCGAGCTCGAGCGAAAGCTTCTTGATGGTGTCGGCAGACTGCCTCATCAGCATGCGCCCGACCTCGGTGGATCCGGTGAACGTGAGCTTGCGCACCGTGGGATTGCGCGTCATCTCACCGCCGATCTTCGCGGCCGAGCCCGTCAGAACCGACAACAGGCCCTTGGGCAGCCCCGCGCGCTGGGCGAGTTCCGCAAAGGCCAGCGCCGAGAACGGGGTCTGCGTGGCAGGCTTGACCACCATCGCGCAGCCCGCAGCCAATGCCGGCCCTGCCTTGCGCGTGAGCATCGCGGTGGGGAAGTTCCAGGGCGTGATCGCGGCCGTCACGCCGATGGGCTGCTTGAGCGCGAGGATGCGGCGGTCGGCCGAGGGCGCGGGAATGGTGTCGCCATAGACGCGTCGCGCCTCGTCAGCAAACCATTCGATGAACGAAGCCGCATAGGCGATCTCGCCCTTGCTCTCGGCCAGCGGCTTGCCTTGCTCGGCAGTCATGATGAGCGCCAGATCTTCCTGGTTGGCGAGCATCAGGTCGTTGAGCTTGCGCAGGATTGCGGTGCGCTCCTTCGCCGGCCGCCGCGCCCAGTCGCGCTGCGCGGGCTCGGCCGCGGCGATGGCGCGCCGCGTTTCTTCTGTACCGCACATCGGCACGGTGCCGATCTGCTCGCCGGTAGCCGGATTGGTTACTGGAATGGCTTCGCGCGTGTCCGCATCGATCCATTCGCCCGCAAGAAAAACCTCCTGGCGCAGGAGAGTGGGATCTTTCAAGTTCAGCATGGGATGAGTGCCTCCTGCCGCAAGCTTGCATCGCGGCGACCCGGATGTCGAGGCCCCTCGCCGCCCTGTCAGCGAATGCCGACGCCCTCTGGCCGGATGCGGCGGACACGCGCTGCGCCCCCGAACCGACGAGTCGCCGCGTCGCCGGCCGCTGGCTGTCGGCACCGGTCGCGCCTATACATGCAGCATTGGAGGCACGTCATGGACAAGATCATCCTGGACTCGGCGGGCGATGGACGCGGCTACGAATGCCTCGGCCTGCACGGCTCTCGCATCCTCACCCGCAGCCATGCGGAAGCCTGCTTCTGGCATTCGCTCGGCTACGTCGTGCTCCACTATTCGCATTGGGCGGCGTGAACACGCATCAGCCTCAGGGAGAACAAAGCATGCTCATCGTCATGAGGACCGTTCCACGGGCGCAGGATGCGCGCCTCGTGATCGCGTGCATACGCGCCTGCATCTGGGCGGCCGTCGAAGGACGTCCCTTCTGTCCGCTGCGCCAGGACTGAGCTGGTCGTCGCCAGTACCGCCTCGCCGACGCTTCGCCTAAAGATGGAGAACGCCGAGCCGCGCTGCCTGCGCGACGGCAGCGGCACGTCCGGTCGCGTCGAGCTTGTCGATCAGCGAGCCCACATGGAACTTGGCGGTGTGCACGGAGATGCCGAGGCGGCGCGCAATGAGCTTGTTCGATGCGCCCTCGGCAACCAGCGCCAGCACTTCCAGCTCGCGCTGGGTCAGGGTCGAGTCCGTCGCCTCGTCGCGCTGCGCGGCCTCGGGCAGCACCAGGGCCACGTCGGCCGCTTCGCCACGTTCGGCCACACGGATGTCAGGCGCCGCGGCCAACGCGGCAATGAGGCGCTGCGACAAGGCCTCGTCCTCGATCTCGAGGGCAACCACGATCGGCTTCATCGCGCCATTGTGGATCGCAGTCAATCCGCCGGCTTCTCCCCCACCGTGAGCCGCGCCTCCACCGCCTCGCCGGCGCGCCGCAGCAACAGCGTGAGCACGGTCCCCACGCTCGCCGGACCCAGGGCGCGCAGCAGCAGGGGTACGCTGCGAATCGGGTGTCCGTTCATCGCCACGATGACATCGCCCTGGCGAATCCCGGCCGCGGCGCCGGGCCCCTGCTCCGCCACGCCCATCACCATCGCACCGACACTGCTGGCGTCCACCCGCACCGGCTGCAGGCTCAGCCCGAGGTAGCCGCGCGGCATGCGGCCATGCGCCATGAGCTGCGCGGCAACGCGCTCGATCGTAGCCGCGGGAATGATCAGCACGCGCCGTCGCGGACCGAACACCGCCATGCCCGCCGCTTGGCCCTTCGCGTTGAGCACGATGCCTCCCTCCGCGCCGAGCCGCAGCCGCAAGTCGAGCTCGATGCGCGCGTCGATCTCGCCGCCGCGCAGGCTGCGCCACCCCGGCCCGGCCAGCGAGACCAGCCCGCCCGCCACCAGCGGCAGGCCTTCGCGTGCGCCGAGCGCGAACACCATCTCGCCGGCACGCAGCGGCGCGGCATCGAAGACCACCGGCGGCGCCGTCACGCCTTCGCAGTGCAGCAGCAGCACATCGGTGGTGGGATCGCGCCCAGCCACCTTGGCCGAAACCGTCGCGCCGCCGGACAGCACAAGCTCGGCCTCCTCGTCTTCCGGCAGTCCTTCCTCGGAACTCACGACCCATCCCGGCCGCCAGACGAATCCGCTGGCGCGCGCGTGGCGCGTCTGGATGGCGAGCACGCCGGGCGCGGCGGCGCTCACCGCATCGGCCATCGCAGTCGACATTAGATCGAGCGGGGATGGGGAGAAAACATTCGACATCGCAACTCCTTGAATGGCCTCTGCATTGTCGAAAGGCCGCCGCCGCGCGCCTACTGCCCGGTTGGGCAGGCCGCCCTGCCAGAGCGCTTGCGCGCGCTTCGCAGGCGTCATGCGGGCTGCTGGGCGGAGCCTCGATTGTTTCCAGGCTGCGAACACCGCGGTTCAAAGCGCCGCGCTTTTTCGGGAGTCGTTGGTCTCAAACTAATCTTCATCGACAACCCATCTGAAGGACCCGAAATGAAAGCCTCGAAACTTATCGCCACTGCCGCTCTTTCGTTCCTGGCCGTCGCCGCGGCGCAAGCGGAAACGTACGAAGGCGTGCATCCGCTGACCTCCTCGGCCAGCCGCAGCGAAGTCGCCACGCAAGCGGTTGCCACCGCCCGCGCCGGCAACGTCTATGCCGAGGGAGCCAGCGCCGGCGTACAGACCTTCGAATCCAAGGCCGATCGCTCTCAAGTGCGTGCCGGCGCCGTTGCCAAGGCTCACGATCCGTTCGGGAGCCTCGACCGACGCGCCTTCTATCGCGACGAAGTCCCCGCCGCGTACAAAAAGCCGAAGGTGTCGTTCACGCGTCAAGCCGGACTCTGACCGGTCGACAAGTAAAAACGAAAGGAAGAAGACGGGCCTCATGGCCCGTTTTTTTTAGGTGGCGTGCTACCGTGGTCCTGCGGCAGGGTCACGGGCGCATCGCGGGCGCTCAGACTACCGCGCCGGTGCCCGCTTCACTGGCGCCGCGTTCGCGCGTCAACCCCACGGAGGAAGAAGTAGACGGACAGCTGCGCGACTGGCAGGGTGCCCGAACCGGTCAGGGCAGCAACCCTGTGGCAACGGTCGGATGCCGCAAGCGTACGCGCAGCTCCCGCTTGAGCCGCTTGTTGTCCAGCCGGCGCGACTCGCTCATGAAGCTCATCTGCGACAAAGGCAGTTGCGCCTGGGCTTCCTCGCGTGCAATGCGAGGCGGCCGCGGCAGGCCGTAGAGGTCGGCTGCGAGGTCGATGTAGTCGCCGATCTTGAGCTCGCTGTCGTCGCTCGCATGGAACACGCGCTGCGGGCCGCCGCGCCAGAGCGCCGTCACGCAGACGCGCGCCAGGTCGTCGGCGTGGATGTGATTGGTGTAGACATCGTCCTCCGTGCGCAGAACCGGCGTGCGCTTGTGCAGCCGCTCGCGCGGGGTGCCGCCTTCGCGATCCGGCGCATAGATGCCCGGAATGCGCAGGATGCGCGTCGCGACGCCGGTGCGGCCCAGCCAGCGCACGGCGCGTTCGGCATCGACGCGGCGGTGCGCGCGGGGTGTGCCGGGCCGCACGGCGCGCGTCTCGTCGATGCGCGCGCCGCCGCAGTCGCCATAGACGCCGCTGGTCGAGCCATAAACGAGGGCGGCCGGCGGCGTGCGCAGGCGCAGTGCGCGCACCAGCGCGGCGGTGCGGTCGTCGCGCCACCCGCGCGCGCCTTCCGCGCGCGCGGGTGGTGCGAGGTGCAGCACGCGCGTGGCCAGCCCCGAGAGGCGGCGCAAGGTGGCGGGCCGGTCGAGATCGGCCACGATCGGCGTGAGGCCGGCCTTCCGCAGCGCGACCACCCGGTCGGGCGAGGAGGTCAGCGCGATCAGGCGCACGCGGCCGCGCAGGGCGCGTGCCGCACGCAGGCCGACATCGCCGCAGCCGACCACGAGCACGCGCTCGCGCCGGAAGCGGGTAGGCCTGCTGCCGAACGGGCTGTTGAATGCGGGCAAAATCGATTTCCTTTTGCTGAACAAGAGACGAAGAATACCCATGACAAGCGCAGCGCCGCACGAGGCGGGCTTTCACATCACGGTCGAGCCAAGCGGACGGCGTTTCACCGCGCACGCCGACGAAACCATTCTCGCGGCAGGTATCCGCCAAGGCATCGGCCTGCCCTATGGCTGCAAGGACGGGGCCTGCGGTTCCTGCAAGTGCAAGAAGCTCTCGGGCGAGATCACGCTGCGCATGCATCAGAGCAAGGCGCTGAGCGCGGAGGAAGAGGCGGCGGGCTACGTGCTGACCTGCTGCGCGACGGCACACAGCGACGTAGTGCTGGAGTCGCGCCAGGTCACCGACGCCAATGCCTTCCCGATCCGCAAGATGCCAGTGCGCGTGCAGTCCATCGTGAAGAAGTCGCACGACGTGGTGATGCTGCGCCTGCAGCTGCCGGCAGGCGAGCCGCTGCAGTTTCATGCGGGCCAGTATGTCGAGTTCATCCTGCGCGACGGTACGCGGCGCAGCTATTCGATGGCCAACGCGCCGCACACGCTGAGCGAGCCGGGCACCGGCATCGAATTGCATATCCGGCACCTGCCGGGGGGCAAGTTCACGGACCACGTGTTCGGCGCGATGAAGGAGAAGGAGATCTTGCGCATCGAAGGGCCCTACGGCAGCTTCTTCCTGCGCGAGGACTCCGACAAGCCGATGATCCTGCTGGCCTCGGGCACCGGCTTCGCACCGATCAAGGCGCTGCTGGAGCACATGAAGTTCAAGGCCATCGATCGGCCCGCCGTGCTGTACTGGGGCGGGCGGCGGCCCGAAGACCTGTACATGGACGACTGGGTACGGTCGGCGATGGAGGCAATGCCGAACCTGAGCTATGTTCCGGTGGTCTCAAATGCGGTACCGGACGACGACTGGCGCGGACGGACCGGCTTCGTGCATCTGGCGGTGATGGAGGACTTCGCGGACCTGTCCGCCCACCAGGTATATGCCTGCGGCGCCCCCATCGTGGTCGAGTCCGCGAAGCGGGACTACGTGGCGCAGCGAGGCCTGCCGGAGGACGAGTTCTTCGCGGATGCGTTCACGACGGAGGCAGACAAAGCGCTGCCTTGAACGGGAGAGGGAGTAATACCGAGGCCTCGTCGCTTCGCGTCCACGCACAATCGGGCCTATGAAAACCAGAGACTTCCTCCTCACCCTCCTCGCTTCCACGGCCCTCCTTGCCACCACCCACGCCTCGGCCCAGTCGGCGCAACACCCGATCCGCCTCGTCGTCCCCTACGCCGCCGGCGGTCCGATCGACGTCACGGCCCGCGTGCTGGCCGAAAGGGTCAAGGACACGCTGGGGCCCGTCATCATCGACAACAAGCCGGGCGCCGGCGGCAACATCGGCGCCGACGCGGTGGCGAAGGCCGCACCCGACGGGCTCACGATCGGCATCGCGGCGACCGCGACCAACGCGGTCAATCCCTGGCTCTACAGCAAGATGCCCTTCGACGCCGCCACCGCCTTCGCGCCCATCACGCAGATGGTGCGGGTGCCCAACGTGCTGGTGATGAACGCGGAAACCGCGCAGCGCCTGAAAGTCAACAACCTGCGCGACCTGATCGCCTACGCCAAGGCCAACCCCGGCAAGCTCAACTACGGCAGCGGCGGCAACGGCAGCGCCGGCCACCTAGCGGGCGAGATGTTCAAGAAGGAAGCCGGCATCTTCGCCGTGCACATTCCCTACAACGGCGGCAACCCGGCGCAACTCGCCCTGCTGTCGGGCCAGGTGGACTTCAATTTCGACAACCTCGCGACCGCCGCGCCGAACATCCGCTCGGGCAAACTGAAGGCGATCGCGGTGACCACCGCCGAGCGCAGCAGCGCGCTGCCCGAGGTGCCGACAGTCGCCAGCACGCTCAAGGGCTTCGCCATCGACACCTGGTGGGGCCTGGTGGCGCCGGCAGGCACGCCGACGCCCGTGCTGGACAAGCTCAACCGCGCCTTCGTTACGGCACTCAACGCGCCCGAGACCAGGACCCGCTTCGCCTCGCTGCTGGCCGAGCCGGTCGCGAACACGCCGGATCAGTTCGGCGCGTTCATGAAAAGCGAGCTCGCGAAATACGAGAAGGTGGTCAAGGCCACCGGCGCAAAGGTCGATTGATCCGCAGGCTGGGGGAGCGCTACTACTCCCCTAGATACGCGGCGCGCACCTTCGGGTCGCTCAGCATCACCTTGGCATCCCCGCTCATGGTGATCAGCCCCGACTCCATCACGTAGCCGCGATCGGCCAGCTGCAGCGCGCGGCTGGCGTTCTGCTCCACCAGGAGCACGGTGACGCCCTGGTCGTAGACCTGCTTCACCACCTCGAAGATCTTGTCGACCATGATCGGCGATAGGCCCATCGAGGGCTCGTCGAGCAGCAGCACCTTGGGGCGCGCCATCAATGCGCGGCCCATCGCGAGCATCTGCTGCTCGCCGCCGGACATCGTGCCGGCCAGCTGCGTGGCGCGCTCCTTCAAACGCGGGAAGGTGGCGAACACGCGGTCGATGTCCTTGGCGATCTCGGCCTTGTCCTTGCGGATGTAGGCGCCGATCTGCAGGTTCTCGGTGATGGTCATGCGCGTGAACACGCCGCGCCCCTCGGGCACCATCACCAGGCCTTCGCCCACCAGATCCCAGGCGCCGCGGCCCTTGATGCTCTTGCCGAGGAACTCGATGTTGCCCGCGACGAAGGGCAAGGTTCCGGTGATGGCTTTCATGGTGGTGGTCTTGCCGGCGCCGTTGGAGCCGATCAGCGAGACCAGCTCGCCCTCTCGCACCTCGAAATCGATGCCCTTCACCGCCTGGATGCCGCCGTAGGCGACCTTCAGGCCGCTCACTTTCAAAAGCGTTTGCGCCATTTTCAATGTCCTCCCGTGCCGAGGTAGGCCTCGATCACTTTCTCGTTTCTCTGAACGTCCGCCGGCGTGCCTTCGGCGATCTGCTTGCCGTAGTCGAGCACCGTCACGCGGTCGCACAGGCCCATCACCAGCTTCACGTCGTGCTCGATCAGCAGGATGGTGCGGTCGTCCTTGCGGATGCGGTCGATCAGCTCGCGCAGCAGCACCTTCTCGGTGGCGTTCATGCCGGCCGCGGGCTCGTCGAGCGCGATCAGCTGCGGGTCGGTGGCGAGCGCACGGGCGATCTCGAGTCGGCGCTGGTCGCCATAGCTCAGCGTGCGCGCCTTGTAGTCGGCGTACTTGCCGATGCCCACGTAGTCGAGCAGTTCATGCGCGCGCTTGGCGATCGCCTCCTCCTCGGCCTTGAAGCGGCCGGTGCGGAACATCGCGCCCAGCACGCCCGAGTGCGTGCGTACGTGGCGGCCGACCATCACGTTCTCCAGCGCGGTCATTTCCGAGAACAGGCGGATGTTCTGGAACGTGCGCGCGATGCCGGCCTTGGCGACTTCGTGCACGGCGGTGGGCTGGTAGGGCTTGCCGCCCAGCTCGAAGCTGCCGCTGTCCGGCGTGTACAGGCCGGTGATGACGTTGAAGAAGGTGGTCTTGCCGGCGCCATTGGGGCCGATCAGCCCGTAGACCTGGCCGCGGGTGATCTTGATTCCCACGTCGGACAGGGCCTGCAGGCCGCCGAAGCGCTTGGAGATGCCGCGGACATCGAGGACGGTGTCAGTCATGCTGGTGCTCCCCGCGTTCACGGATTGATGGACATGGGGCGCGAGGCACCACCGGGCAGTTCGTCGGCGGGCGTCTCGACGCCTGGCGCGGCGCCGGGCATGCCGGATGCCGTCGCGGGCGCACCGCCCTTGCGCTGCAGCGACTTGCCGTGTTCCGGCGAGGGCCAGAGGCCGCGGGGACGTACCAGCATGATGACGATCATCGCCAGCGCGATGAAGAGCTGGCGCAGGATCGAAGCGTCCAGGCGTCCGTCGGTCATGGCCTGAAGCGGCCCGGCCACATAGCGCAGCACCTCGGGCAAGGCGGCCAGCAGCACCGCGCCCAGGATCACGCCCGGCAGGTGGCCGATGCCGCCCAGCACCACCATGGCGACGATCATCACCGACTCCATGAGGCTGAAGGACTCGGGCGAGACGAAGCCCTGGAAGGCCGCGAACATGGCGCCCGAGACGCCGCCGAAGCTGGCGCCCATGCCGAAGGCCAGCAGCTTCATGTTGCGGGTGTTGATGCCCATGGCCTTGGCGGCGATCTCATCCTCGCGGATCGCCATCCAGGCGCGTCCGATGCGCGAGAGCTGCAGCCGGTGCGAGATCAGGATGGTGATGAGAACCAGCGCGAGGAACAGGTAGTAGTACAGCGAGACCGAGGAGATCGTGTAGTCGCCGAGCTTGAGCGGCCTGCCCAGGTTGAGGCCCCAGAAATGCACCGGGTCGATGGCGGTAATGCCCTTGGGCCCGTTCGTGAGGTTGAAGGGATGGTCCAGGTTGTTGAGGAACACGCGGATGATCTCGCCGAAGCCCAGCGTCACGATCGCGAGGTAGTCCCCGCGCAGCTTCAGCGTAGGTGCGCCGAGCAGCACGCCGAACAGGGCGGCAAGCCCGAAGGCCGCGGGGATCACGAGTAGCAGCGAGCTGTGCAGGCCGTTGGGGAACATGGCCTTCATCGCCGGGAAGGTGTCCGTCAGGTGCGGCGAGCCGAGCAGCGCGAAGAGGTAGGCGCCGATCGCGAAGAAGGCCACGTAGCCCAGGTCCAGCAGGCCGGCGTAGCCGACCACGATGTTCAGGCCCAGTGCCAGCAGCACGTAAAGCAGCGCGATGTCGGCGATACGGACCCAGGCGTTGCCCTGGCTCTGCAGCAACAGCGGCAGCACCAGCAGGCCGACGGCCGCGATCGCGATGTAGACGATTTTTTTCATGTCTTTCATGGCGCGCCCTCCCTCAGGCCCGATCCGCTACCCGCTCGCCGAGCAGGCCCGAGGGCCGCAGCGTGAGCATGATGATCAGCACGACGAAAGCGAAGATGTCGCTGTAGTGGCTGCCCAGCACGTCGCCGGTGAGCGCGCCGATGTAGCCCGAGCCGATGGCTTCTATCAGCCCCAGCAGGATGCCGCCGACCACTGCGCCGGCGAGGTTGCCGATGCCCCCGAATACCGCCGCGGTGAAAGCCTTGAGGCCGGGGATGAAGCCCATCGCATGCTGCGCAATGCCGTAGTTCGAGGCATACATCACGCCCGCCACTGCCGCCAGCACGGCGCCGATGATGAAGGTGGCCGAGATGACCATGTCGGGCCGGATGCCCATCAGAGCCGCAACGCGCGGATTCTCCGCGGTGGCGCGCATCGCGCGGCCAAGCTTGGTGTAGTTGACCAGCCACATCAGTACAACCAGGCAGAAGGCAGTCACGCTGAGAATCATGACCTGCGTCGGCGAGATGACGGCGCCGCCGACGTGAATCGGCGTGGTGGACAGCAGATTGGGGTAGGCCTTATTGGTGGGCTTCCAGATGATCATCGCCAGTGTCTGCAGCAGGATCGACATGCCGATGGCGGTGATCAACGGCGCCAGCTTGGGGCTGTTGCGCAGCGGCCGATAGGCCACCTTCTCGATCGTGAAGTTGAGCGTGGCGGCGACCACGCAGGCGATGATGAGCGCGAGGATGAGGATGATCCAGCCGGGGGTGCCGGGCATCGCGGTCTGCATCCAGCCGATGATGGTCCAGCTGGTCAGCGCCCCGACCATGAGGACTTCGCCGTGCGCGAAGTTGATGAGGTTGATGATGCCGTACACCATGGTGTAGCCCAAGGCTATCAAGGCGTACATGCTGCCGAGAACCAGACCGTTGATGATCTGCTGCAGCAAGATGTCCATAGAGAATCCCTTTTTGTAATAAGACGCCCTTGGTTGGCGCCCGACGTACCAGGTGCACCGGTTCGGCGCCCTGGCTTCGCTTAGCAAAAAACCCGCCAGCATGTATCGACGGCGGGTTTGTGGCCGGGATTGTAGTCACGCCGGATCGCCATTTTTGTGCACGGCGCCCGGGGTTTTCCCGCTGGCGCGGGGAATTCGCGGCGTCTCGGAGTCAAGCCCGTATCAGCTGCGATACACCGCGTATCAACGGCCCGCGTCTTCGTTGCGCTTGCGCAAATCTCGTAGTTTCTCGCCGATGCGGATCTCGAGTCCGCGCTCCACCGGCCGGTAGAAGGGCTCCCGAGGCTCCATGCCGTCGGGCAGGTAGCGCTCGCCGGCCGCGAAGCCGCCTTCCTCGTCGTGCGCGTAGCGATAGCCCTTGCCGTAGTCGAGCTGCTTCATGAGCCGCGTCGGCGCGTTGCGCAGATGCAGCGGCACGGGGCGCGTTCCGTCCTGCTGGATGAAGGCACGGACCTCGTTGTAGGCCTGGTAGACCGCATTCGACTTGGGCGCGATCGCGAGGTAGAGCACGCACTCGGCTAGCGCCAGCTCACCCTCGGGCGAGCCCAGGCGCTCGTAGACCTCGGCCGCGTCGAGCGCAAGTCGCAGCGCGCGCGGATCGGCCAGGCCTATGTCCTCGCTGGCCATGCGCACCAGCCGGCGCGCCATGTAGCGCGGGTCGGCGCCGCCATCGAGCATGCGCACGAACCAGTAGAGCGCTGCATCGGGGTCGCTTCCGCGCACCGACTTGTGGAGCGCGGAGATGGTGTCGTAGAACTGCTCACCGCCTTTGTCGTAGCGGCGCATGCGCTCCCCGAGCACGCGCACCAGCCAGTCGTCGCCGATGTCGTCTCGCTTCTCGGCAGCGGCGGCAACGGAGAGGGTTTCGAGCGTGTTGAGCAGCCGGCGTGCATCGCCGTCCGCGTAAGCCACGAGCCGCTCCACCGCCTTCGGCTCGATGGCGGGCACGGCCTGGATGTCCTGTGCCCGGACGACGATCTGGCGCAGATCCTCCTCGGTCAGCGACTTCAGCACATACACCGCTGCGCGCGACAGCAGCGCCGAGTTGACCTCGAAGGACGGATTCTCGGTGGTGGCACCAATGAAGGTGAACAGGCCCGATTCCACGTGGGGCAGGAAGGCGTCCTGCTGACTTTTGTTGAAGCGGTGCACCTCGTCGACGAAAACGATGGTGCGGCGCTGCTCCAGGCCGTCGCGCGCGGCAGTCGCGCGCTCGACCGCGTCGCGGATATCCTTCACGCCGCCGAGCACCGCGCTGATGCTGAGGAACTGCGCATCGAAGGCATCGGCCATCAGCCGCGCGATGGTGGTCTTGCCGGTGCCGGGCGGGCCCCACAGGATGCAGGAATGCGGCTGGCCCGATTCGAAGGCGATGCGCAACGGCATGCCCGGGCCGAGCAGGTGCCGCTGGCCGATGACCTCGCCCAGGGTCTTGGGGCGCAGGCGCTCGGCCAGGGGTTGATGAGAGGTCGGAGCCATGGAAGCCGTAGTGTCGCGCAAGCGTCGCGCGACGCTCCGGTCGGCAGGCGGCGTCGCCGCCAGCGCACTATTGCCGAATCACGTCGGCACCGGCCGGCGCCTTGAACTGGAAAGTGCTCGCGGGCAGCGGCGGATTCACCTCGACCTTGCTGAACTTCAGCACCGACCTCTGGCCGAAGCTGTCGAGAATCTCGAGCGAGGCCAGGGCGTCGCCCTGGAAGCCGATCTGCACGTTCTGCAGCTGGCCGTCCTTGTTCTTCGGGCTGGCCTTGACCCATTGGAGGCCGTCGCGTTCGGGGGTGCCCTCGAGCGTGAAATCGGCATGCAAGGCACGCAGATCGGGCGCGGAAGCGATCAGCGCCGCCGGGGTCGAGCCCAGCGCCTGGGATTGCTTGCGCTGCGTGACCTGGTTCAGGTCGGCGTCGTAGAGCCAGAGCGTCTCGCCGTCGGCCACGATGCTTTGCGCAAAAGGCTTCTTGTAGTCGAACTTGAACTTGCCAGGCCGCTGGAATTCGAAGGTGCCGCTCGACACCTTGGCGCGCGAGGGCTGGCCCTCCTTTGGCGGCGCGGTCACCGTCTGGGTGAACTCGGCGCGGCCCGATTTCGCGTTCTTGACGAAGGCTTCGAGACTTTCCATGCCGCCGGCCCACGCGCCGCCGGCGGCCATCACGCAAAAGGCGACAAGCGGTATCTTCTTCAACAGCATCCCTGTACTTCCGTCATTCGGCACGCGCCGGCACCAGGATCTCGCGCTGGCCGCTGCCGCTCATCGCGCTCACCAGCCCGGCGTGTTCCATGTCCTCGACCAGCCGCGCGGCGCGGTTGTAGCCGATCTTCAGGTGGCGCTGCACCAGCGAGATGCTGGCCTTGCGGTTCTTGAGCACGATCTCGACCGCCTGGTCGTACATCGGGTCCTTTTCGCCGCCTTCGCCGCCGCCTTCACCGAGTAGATCGCCATCGCCGTCGACGGTTCCCCCTTCGAGCACCCCTTCGATGTAGTCCGGTTCCCCTTGGGACTTGAGGTAGGCGACGACACGGTGTACCTCGTCGTCGCTCACGAAGGCACCGTGCACGCGCACCGGCAGGCCGGTGCCGCTCGGCATATAGAGCATGTCGCCCATGCCCAGCAGAGCCTCGGCGCCCATCTGGTCGAGGATGGTGCGCGAGTCGATCTTGCTCGAGACCTGAAAGGCGATGCGGGTGGGAATGTTGGCCTTGATCAGGCCGGTGATCACGTCCACGCTGGGCCGCTGCGTGGCGAGGATCAGGTGGATGCCGGCGGCGCGCGCCTTCTGCGCAAGGCGGGCGATCAGCTCCTCGATCTTCTTGCCCACCACCATCATCAGGTCGGCGAGTTCGTCGATCACGACCACGATGTGGGGCTCGCGCTTGAGCGGCTCGGGATCGTCCGGCGTCAGGCTGAAGGGGTTGTAGATGAACTCCTCGCGCGCCTTCGCCTCGTCGATCTTGGTGTTGTACCCCGCAAGGTTGCGCACGCCCAGCTTGCTCATCAGCTTGTAGCGGCGCTCCATCTCGGCCACGCACCAGTTGAGGCCATGTGCCGCCTGGCGCATGTCGGTGACCACCGGTGCGAGCAGGTGCGGGATTCCCTCGTAGACCGACATTTCCAGCATCTTCGGATCGATCATGAGCAGGCGTACATCGCGCGCCTCGGCCTTGTAGAGCAGGCTCAGGATCATCGCGTTGATGCCTACCGACTTGCCGGAGCCGGTGGTGCCGGCCACCAGCACATGCGGCATCTTCGCGAGGTCGGCAACGACCGGGTTGCCGATGATGTCCTTGCCCAGGCCCATCGTGAGCATCGACTTGCCCTCGTTGTAGATCTGCGAACCGAGGATTTCGCTGAGCCGGATCGACTGGCGCTTGGCGTTGGGCAGCTCGAGCGCCATGTAGTTCTTGCCCGGGATGGTCTCGACCACGCGGATGGAGACCAGCGACAGCGAGCGCGCCAGGTCCTTCGCCAGGTTGACGATCTGCGAACCCTTGACGCCGGTGGCCGGCTCGATCTCGTAGCGCGTGATCACCGGGCCGGGAGAGGCCAGCACCACGCGGACCTCCACTCCGAAGTCCTTCAACTTCTTTTCAATCAGGCGCGAAGTCATTTCCAGCGTGTCGGCCGACACGGTTTCCTGGCGTCCCTGCGCGGCATCGAGCAGGTCCACCTGCGGCAGCTTGCTGTCGGGCAGCTCGCGGAACAAGGGCTTCTGGCGTTCCTTGGCAACGCGGTCGCTCTTTGGCACCTCGGTCATGGCGGGCTCGATCTGCACCGGCGGTGCAGGCGGCCGCCGCTTGAGGCGCGGCACGATGCGCAACTCCTCGTCGGGCGAATCGGGCTCGTCGCCCTGCTCCACAGAAGCCAGTTCCTCGCGCTCGCGCACCGCCTTCTTGCCCATCGCGATGTCCTCGGCGATCTCGCGCTTCTCGCGGCGCGACTCGAAGAGCGAATACAGGCGCGAACCAATGCGCTCGGCAATCTGGCTCCAGGAGAAGCGGAACACCAGGGCCGAGCCGATCACGCCGGCAGCGATGGCGATCAGCGCCGAGCCGGTGAAGCCCATCCACTTCACGCTGAGCGGACCGACCAGATAGCCGAGCACGCCGCCGCCATGGCCGGGCAGGTGCGATTCGAGCCGATAGAGGCGCGACCATTCGAGCACCACGCTGGCGCACAGCAGCAGCACCAGGCCGAACCAGAAGGCCACGCGGCTGCGGTTGAAGCGGCCACGCGGCGGCTGCTCGTGCGCAGCTTCGCTGCCCCGCATCCAGCCGGCCAGCGAGGACAGCCACACGCGCAGGCCGGCCGCAAGGCACCACCAGACCGAGTAGCCGGCGAGGAAATAGCTGGCGTCGGCCAGCCATGCGCCGATGCGGCCGCCCCAGTTCTTGACCTCGCCGCCAGTACCCGAGGTGGACCAGGCGGCGTCCGACGGCGTGAAGCTCAGCATGGCGAGCAGCCAGAACAGCAGCGCGACGAAGCCGGCGATCAGCGTGATCTCGTGCGCGAAGCGCATCGCGCGCGTCCGCACGGGCTGCGTTTCGCCTGACGCGGAGGATTGAAGGGTATTGAGCGAATAGGTCATGGAAGGCACGGCTGCCGGCCCGCCGGAACGGGCAGGCAGCGCACTGAAACTACAACGAACACCATCGCGGCCGCGTTGTCATCGGGGCCGGCGATGCTAAGGCCAGCGGTCCGCGAGGCCGCAGGCCGGAGGGTCAGGCAAGCGATGAGAGGCGTTCCTTGACGATCATGGAGCCATCGGGCTGCGTCTGGACGAAGCCTCGTTCCTCAAGGTCCTTCATGACACGGCTGACCATCTCGCGCGAGGCGCCGACCATCTTGGCCAGGTCCTGGCGCGAGATCTTGTCACGCACCTTGAGGTTGCCCGCGCCGTCGTCCACCGCGAATTCGAGCAGCGAGCGCGCCACGCGGCCGTAGACGTCCATGAGGGCCAGCGATTCGATCTTGCGATCGGCATGGCGCAGCCGCGAGACCAGGCCGCGCATGATGTTGTAGGACATCGAGGAGTTCTCGGGCAGGCAGCGGGCGAAGGCCTCGCGACCGAGCATCAGCACGTCGGTCTGGACCTCGGTGCGCACCGTGGCCGAGTGCGGCTCGTCGTCGATCATGCTCATCTCGCCGATGTAGTCGCCCGGGTGCAGCGTCGCGAGGATGACCTCGCGCCCGCGGCTGTCTGTGCTCATCACGCGCGCGCGGCCCGTGAGGATGATGTAGAGCGCATCCGACTTCTTTCCCTGCTCGACAACCACTTCGGCGCGCTTGAAGCGCTTCTTCACGATCGCATCAGCGATGCTCGCCGATTGAGCCGGCGTGAGCGCAGCAAACAGCGGCACGCGGCGGAGCAATTCAAGATTGGACAGCATCGACATTCATCAATCCCCGGATCTGTCGCGCGATTGAAAATGCCCATGCATTAATACAATCGCACGCATTGATAACACCCCGCGCCCGGTCTTGAACCGAACGGTGATACTCCATATCTATCACCCTTGAAAATGTACACGCTGATGCAGCGTCAAACCTAGGTTTTCTACTCATGTCGTCCTCTCCACGCCACGCGAAGGTACTCATTCTGGGCTCGGGCCCTGCCGGATATACCGCTGCAGTCTATGCGGCGCGCGCCAATCTGCAGCCCATGCTCATCACCGGCATCGCCCAGGGCGGTCAACTCATGACCACCACCGAGGTCGACAACTGGCCGGCCGACGTGCATGGCGTCCAGGGGCCGGATCTGATGCAGCGGTTCCTGGAGCATGCCGAGCGCTTCAAGACGGAAATCGTCTTCGACCACATCAACAAGGTCGACCTGAGCAAGCGCCCGTTCACGCTGACCGGCGACAGCGGCACCTACACCTGCGATTCGCTGGTGATCGCCACCGGCGCCTCCGCCAAGTACCTCGGCCTCGACTCGGAGCAGCACTTCATGGGACGCGGCGTTTCCGGCTGCGCGACCTGCGACGGCTTCTTCTACCGCGAGCAGGAAGTGTGCGTGATCGGCGGCGGCAACACCGCCGTGGAGGAGGCGCTCTACCTTTCGAACATCGCGAGCAAGGTCACGCTGGTGCATCGTCGCGACAAGTTCCGCGCCGAGCCGATCCTGATCGACAAGCTCCATGAGAAAGTCAAGGAAGGCAAGATCGAACTGAAACTGCACAGCACGCTGGACGAGGTGCTCGGCGATGATTCGGGCGTGACCGGCATCCGGCTGAAGAACACCCAGACGGGAGCGACCGAGCAGGTCGACCTCAAGGGCTGCTTTATTGCGATCGGCCACCACCCGAATACCGACATCTTCCAGGGTCAACTGGAGATGAAAGACGGCTACATCCTCACCCGCTCGGGCCTGCAGGGCTTCGCGACCATGACCAGCATCCCGGGTGTCTTCGCGGCCGGGGACGTGCAGGACCATGTGTACCGCCAGGCGATCACCAGCGCCGGCACCGGCTGTATGGCGGCGCTGGATGCCCAGCGCTTCCTGGAGCAGGACGGAACTCTCTGAGCCGAGCACGGGTGTTGGGACTATAATTCGAGGCTTTGCCGAACTCGGACCTCTGCTTTGTCTTGGGTGCGAAACGCTCGGTAAGCCGGGATACCGCCACCCGATTCTGGCGAGGTCAAGCTGCAACCCACCCCCGCAATCCTTGCGCCGGGTGCCAGCTGTTCAAGAAAGAGTTCCACATGGCACGCGTATGCGAAGTCACGGGCAAGGGCCCGATGGTCGGAAACAACGTTTCCCACGCCAACAACAAAACCAAGCGCCGGTTCCTGCCGAACCTGCAATACCGCCGCTTCTTTGTCGAGAGCGAAAACCGCTGGGTGCGCCTGCGTGTTTCGAGCGCCGCGCTGCGCCTCATCGACAAGAAGGGCATTGACGCCGTGCTCGCGGACTTGCGTGCGCGCGGCCAAGCCTAAGGAGCTGAATCATGGCAACGAGCAAAGGCGGACGCGAAAAGATCAAGCTGGAATCCACCGCGGGTACCGGCCATTTCTACACCACCAGCAAGAACAAGAAGACGATGCCCGAAAAGATGTCGATCATGAAGTTCGACCCGAAGGCACGCAAGCACGTCGAATATAAGGAAATCAAGCTGAAGTAATTCGGCGGATTTCGCGATAAAACCCGCTGGGATCCAGCGGGTTTTTTTCTGCCTGCATTAATAAAAAGCCGGCTCGAAAGCCGGCTTTTTATTTAGGGCCCAGGCCCGGATGACAGGTCAGGCGCGTGCGGCGCGCAGTCGGGTCGAGAAGTCGCGCAGCCCCGCAATGCCGCTGGCTTCCGCGCGATGGCACCAGGCAGCCAGATCGGCGGCCAGCTGTTCGCGCGACTGCGAGGTGTTGAGCCAGAGCTGGCGCAGCTCCTCGCGCATTGTCACCATCTTGTCCAGCACCGGGTGGGCCGCACGGGCCTGCACCAGGTTCGAACGGACAGTGGCCGGCACCTTGTCGTCGTCGCGATGCAGCCAGCGCTTGGCGGCCTTCAGCGCAGACAGGTCGGCGCCCTTGTCCTTGAGCAATGCCAGTTCCTGCTTGGTGGCGCGGCGCATCTCACGGGCGTACCCGGCCATCACTTCGTAGCGATTGGCGATGACGGCTTCCAGCGTCTTCTCGTCGGCCACCGGCTGGATGTCGCCCAACTGCATCTTCGGCGGGACCTTCTTGACCTTCGCCCAGCCGATCTTTTGCATCAGGCTGATGTAGATCCAGCCGATGTCGAACTCGTACTTCTTGACCGAGAACTTGGCCGAGGTGGGATAGGTGTGGTGATTGTTGTGCAGTTCCTCGCCGCCGATGATCAGGCCCCAGGGCATGATGTTGCGGCTGGCGTCGGGTGCCTCGAAGTTGCGGTAGCCCCAGTAATGGCCAATGCCGTTGATGACGCCGGCCGCAGTGATCGGGATCCACAGCATCTGGACCGCCCAGACCGCCATGCCGAGCGCACCGAAGAGCGCCAGGTTGAGCACCAGCATCAGGCCCACGCCCTGCCAGCTGTAGCGCGAATAGAGATTGCGCTCGAGCCAGTCGTCCGGAGTCCCGTGGCCGTAGCGCTCCATCGTCTCCTTGTTCTTCGACTCGGCGCGGTACAGCTCGGCGCCGCGCCAGAGCACCTCGTCGATGCCCTTGATCTGCGGGCTGTGGGGATCTTCCTCGGTCTCGCACTTGGCGTGGTGCTTGCGATGGATCGCCACCCACTCCTTGGTCACCATGCCCGTGCCGAGCCAGAGCCAGAAGCGGAAGAAATGGGAAGGGATCGGGCCCAGATCCATGGCCCGGTGCGTCTGGGTGCGGTGCAGGAAGATCGTGACCGCAGCGATGGTGATGTGCGTGGTGAACAGCGTGTACAGCACGACCTGCCACCACGTGAGATCCCACAGGCCGTTCCCGAGCCAGTCGATGGCCGCGCTCAGGAGGGCAGAGTCAGGAAGCAACATTGAATTCGGTACTCCATGGCCGCACGAAGGTGCAGCCTTCAGGTAACCGTTGATTTTAAAGGGCGGCTCTTCAAAAAGGGGGCTAAATCCTTGATCTATAGCAAGTATTCACCCGTCTTTGAGGGTTCGCCCCTATTTCCGCTGCCAGACTGCGGCAAAAAAGCCGTCGGTGGAATGACGATGCGGCCAAAGCCGCAGATAACGCCCCCCGGCTTCGCCGCCAGCGCAGAGGTTCTCGGGATCGGCCACCTTCAGGGCGCCGAGCAGCGGCGCGACATCGAGGGCCTCGAATTCCGGATGGGCGGCGCCGAAGGCCTCGGCAATGGCCTCGTTCTCCTCCGGCAGCACGCTGCAGGTGGCATAGATCAAGCGCCCCCCGGGCTTCACCAGCCGCGCGGCGCTCTGCAGGATCGCGGCCTGCTTGGCGGTCAGCTCTTCGATGGCCTTGGGCGACTGCCGCCATTTGAGGTCCGGATTGCGGCGCAATGTGCCCAGGCCCGAGCAGGGCGCGTCCACCAGCACCCGGTCGATCTTCCCCGCCAGGCGCTTGATGCGTTCGTCGCGCTCATGGGCGATCGCCGCGGGATGCACGTTCGACAGCTTGCTGCGCGCCAGCCGCGGCTTGAGCGCGTCGAGCCGGTGCGCCGAGGTGTCGAAGGCATAGAGCCGCCCGGTGCTGCGCATGGTTGCGCCGATCGCGAGCGTCTTGCCGCCGGCACCAGCGCAGAAATCGACCACCATTTCGCCGCGCTTGGCGTCGAGCAGCAGGGCCAGCAGTTGAGAGCCTTCGTCCTGCACCTCGACTGCGCCGCGGGCAAAGGCGTCGAGCTTGGCGAGCGCCGGCTTGCCGTCGATGCGCAGCCCCCAGGGCGAGAAGGGTGTGACGGTGGCCTGGACGCCGGCCAGCGCCAGCTCCTTCTGCACATCGGCTCGCTTGTCGGTCAGCGCGTTGACCCGGAGATCCAGCGGCGCGGACTGCTGCAGGCTTTGCACCAGCGGCCAGAAGCCTTCGCCTAACTGCGCCTTCAGCGGCGCGACCAGCCACTCCGGCAGGTTGTGGCGATGGCGCTCCAACAGGTCCTCGGGCTTGACGCCATCGCACTGGTCGAGCCAGCGCTTCTCAACGTCGCTGAGCGCGCTCTTGAGGAAGTCACGCGGCCCGTAAAAGCCGAGGATCGCCATGCGCCGCTCCTTCGGTCCGCTGCCCGAGGGCGACAGATGGTCGAACAGCAGCTTCTTGCGCAGCACGGCGTAGACCGTCTCGGCCAGCGTGGCGCGCTCGCGCGGCCCCAGATGGCGATGCTCGCGGAAGTAGCGGGAGACGACCTGGTCGGCGGGATGTTCGAATTTGAGGACCAGGCCGACCAGGTCGGCGCAGGCCTCGAGGAGGGCTCGGGGATGCATGCCCCGATTGTCTCAGCCGGCCGTGCGCGTCCAGACGGGGGCGAAAGCCTGCTGCTCGATCTCCGCAAGCGTCGGGGAATGCCCCGCCCACAGCACCAGCGCGGCACCCGGCAGGCTCAATGTCTGCTCGAGCTCGCGGCACAGGTTCCAGCGCTCCTCGTCGGACCGCCCGGGCACCTCAAGGAACACCACATAGGCGCGGCGCCACGGGAACTCGCGCAGGTTCTTGCGCACCAGCCATGCGCGCGCGACGGCGTTGCAGCGCACCAGGTCGGCCCGCAGTTCGCCGAGCTCGAAGTCGTTCAGGTCGTGGTGGGCGATCTGGCTGAAGAACGGCGTGCTCGTGATCTCCTCCCAGGCGCGCTGCTCGGCTTCTTCCGCGGCCTTCATCCGCTCGCGCCATTGCTTGAGTGACGCCTCATCGTGCGGACCTGCATCGGGATCCTCGAGCAGCGCAACCGCATTCCGCGCCGCCCACCATCGGCTGGCGGTGCTGGACTCGTGCAGCCGGTGCAGCACTGCGAGCCGGGCGGTGCGGTCCTTCGGCGGCAGCATCTGCGCCAGGCCCCGCAGGGCACCCGGGTGATCGGGCGTGATCTGCAGGGCACGCTCGTAGTGCCGGCGCACGTTGGCGCCGGCGTCCAGACGGCGCTCGCAATCGGCCCATTCGACCATCTCGTCCGCGTTGTTGCGCCCGGCACCGGCCGCCAGGGCGCCCGCACGCTGCCGCACGCGCTGGAGGTAGGCATGGTGCTGCTTCCAGTCAGCGGCATGCGCGCGCCGCCAGTCGGCGTCGAAATGCTCGATCCAGCGGGCCCGGTCGGCCAGCAGGCCGAGCGCCGATTTCGCCGACCAGGCCGGCAGCGCTGCCTTCTCGTCGAGCGCCTCGAGCCGGTCTCGCAGCACCGGATGGGTGTCGTCGATGTCGCTCACGCGCCGCAGCGCGCCGCGCAGCGCCTCGCGTGCCACGCCCGGTGCAACGGGCTCGATCAGTTGCACCTCCATCGACGCGAAGGGGCCGGCCGGCAGCGCCTCCGCGGACGCCCGTGCCCAGTGGGCGAGCCAGAACTCGTTCGCATACCAGTTGCTCTTGACGGCGATCTCGGTCAGCGCTGCGGCCGCCACGCCGGGCCCGAGCAGGCGGGCCGAGACGCGGTCAGCCTCGTACTCGTCCTGGCGCGCCAGCGCGAAGGTCTTGGCGGCGAAGCGCGGGAAGTACCAGCGGAAGAAGGCCTGCGAGGCCAGTGCCACGACGCCGCTGTCGTTCTGCAGATTGGCATCGAGCTTGAGCCAGGACAGGCGCGTTCGGTAGATCCAGGCGCTCAGCTTGCCGTGGTTCCCGCGCAAGTGGCCGTACTCGTGGGCGAGCACCGACAGCAGCCGGCGCCGGTCCAGCGCCATCAGCAGCGGCAGTCCCACGCTCAGGTAGTTGACCGCGCCGCCGAAGAGGCCGAAGCGCGGCAACTGCCGGATGCTGGCGTTGAACTCGCCGTCGAGATAGACATGGTGGACCGGCGGTCCGTCGATCTTCTGGCGGATCCGGTCCAGCCCTTCGAAGAGCAGCGGCGCATCCTCGGGCGCAAGCCGCACGCCCTGCGGCTCCTCCAGGCGCACCCACAGCGCACGCAACGTGGCCCACAGCAGGCCAAACGCGAAAAGCAACAGCCAGCCGCGCGTGAAATTGAAGCGCCCCTGCCCCAGCGAGAGGAGCACCCACGCGATGATGCCGACCGCCAGCGCCAGGCAGGCGATCACCCACAGATAACCCAACGCGGCGAAGATCGCGACCCCGCGGCGATAGCCCTGGCTGTCGTCCGCACTGGCATGCTCGCTCAATCGCACGAGGTGAACAAAATCGGCGCGATCCATTTCCGACCTTTCAGACGCTCGAACACGATGCCCAGCCCGACCGACGACCACCTGCCGCCCCTGATCGAGACCCCTCCCGGCCGCTATCGCCACTACAAGGGCGGCGAATACGAAGTGCTGGGCACCGTACGCCACAGCGAGACCCTGGAGCCGATGACGCTCTATCGAGCGCTCTACGGCTCGAACGGGTTGTGGGTGCGTCCCGCCGCGATGTTCGGCGGGACCGTGGAGATCGACGGCCACCCCCAGCCGCGCTTTGCGCGGATTGCATAGAGCAGGAGTGGCGCCGCAAGGCAGCTTTCCTCAGCCGCAACGCACGGCCGTCACGCGGACGCGCGCATCGACGACGAGGTTGAGCCGGCCACCGTTGAACTCCATCGTGACCGCCTGATCGGGCTTCAGTGTGCGCACGCTCTGGGCCCCGGCGCGAACCCGGGCGGCCGCCTCGAGTTGCGGCGTCGCCGCCTGACCGACCGCGAACCGGGCGTCGTCTGCCCGGCATTGCACCAGCGGCTCGGCGGCCGGAGCAGCTCCGACGGGCGCAGACGTCGGGGCTGGCGCGAGTGCAGGCGCAGCCGCGGGCGCCGGCGCGGCGCAACCGGACAGCAGCGCGGCAGCAGCCAGCGCAAACACGGCCAAAAAACGACTTTTCACGACGTGGCTCCCCAAGGGAAAGCGAGATTGTGTCAGTTTGTTTCTGACAGCCAGCTTGCAATGGCCTGCGGGTAAACCCTGTGCTCTTGCGTCAGTACTCGCGCGGCGAGACTCGCTGGCGTGTCGTCCGGGAGGATCGGCACCACCGCCTGGGCCAGGATCGCCCCATGGTCGAGTTCGACCGTCACCTGGTGCACGGTCAGCCCAGCCACCTTGCAGCCCGCCTCGATAGCGCGTCGATGCGTGTGCAGACCCGGAAATGCCGGCAGCAGCGAGGGATGGATGTTGAGCAGGCGCCCCTCGTAGTGAGCCACGAAGCCCGGCGTCAGGATGCGCATGAAGCCTGCCAGCACCACCAGCGCCGGCACATGCACGTCGATGGCGTCGGCCAGCGCCGCATCGAAGGCCTCGCGGCTCGCGAAATCCTGGTGCGGGATCACCGCCGTCGCGATGCCCCGCGCCTGCGCGAGGGCCAGGCCTCCCGCATCTGCCTTGTTGCTGATCACCGCGGCCACCCGCGCCCCGAAGCGCCGCGCCCACTGCTCGCGCTCGGCGGCGCGCACGATGGCCGCCATGTTGGAGCCACTGCCGGAGATCAGGATCACGATGTTCTTCATGGGAGGCGGGATTATCTTTGCTGCTGGTTTCCACCCGGTCGGTTTGTCTCCACGCTGACAGGCCAACAAGCACGACCGTGCTAAAACTGATTGGTTCGACAGACCGACGCGCCGCCTTGGTGGCGCCCGACCAACACAGCGAGGCAACGCATGGATTTGAGCTTCACGCCCGAGGAACAGAAGTTCCGCGAAGAGATTCGCGCCTGGGTCAAGGACAACCTACCCCAAGACATCTCCCACAAAGTGCACAACGCGCTGGAGCTCACGCGCGACGATATGCAGCGCTGGGCCAGGATCCTCGGCAAGAAGGGCTGGCTGGGCTACGGATGGCCGGTGGAGTTCGGCGGCCCGGGCTGGACCGCGGTGCAGAAGCACCTGTTCGAGGAAGAGACCGCGCTGGCTGGGGCGCCGCGCATCGTGCCGTTCGGCCCGGTGATGGTGGCGCCGGTGATCCAGGCCTTCGGGAACGCCGAGCAGCACAAGCGCTTCTTGCCTGGCATCGCCAGCGGCGAGGTGTGGTGGAGCCAGGGCTACAGCGAGCCCGGCTCGGGTTCGGACCTGGCCTCGCTCAAGACCCGGGCCGAACGCAAAGGCGATAAATACATCGTCAACGGCCAGAAGACCTGGACCACGCTGGGCCAGTACGGGGAATGGATCTTCTGCCTGGTGCGCACCAGCAGCGAGGGCAAGCCGCAGACCGGCATCAGCTTCCTGCTGATCGACATGAAGTCACCCGGCGTCACCGTGCGTCCGATCAAGCTGATGGACGGCGGCCACGAGGTCAACGAAGTGTTCTTCGACAACGTCGAGGTGCCGGCCGAGAACCTCATCGGAGAGGAGAACAAGGGCTGGACCTACGCCAAGCACCTCCTGTCCCACGAGCGCACCAACATCGCCGACGCCAACCGCGCCAAGCGCGAGTTGGAGCGCCTCAAGCGCATCGCCAAGCGCGAGGGGCTGTGGGCATCTACCGGAGGGGATTCATATGCTCAGCGCTTCCGCGACGAAATAGCCAAGCTCGAGGTCGACGTCATTGCGCTCGAGATGCTGGTGCTGCGCGTGCTGTCTGCCGCGACTTCCGGCAAGAACTCGCTGGACATCGCGGGCCTGCTCAAGATCCGCGGCAGCGAGATCCAGCAGCGCTACTCGGAGCTCATGATGCTGGCGGGCGGCCCCTTCGCGCTGCCGCTGATCCGCGAGGCCATGGCCGCGGGCTGGCAGGGCGACTTCCCCGGCGGCCACCCCGAGCTGGCGCCGCTGGCGACGACCTACTTCAACATGCGCAAGACCACCATCTACGGCGGCAGCAACGAAGTGCAGCGCAACATCGTCGCTCAGACCGTCCTCGGTTGAGCGCCACACAGCAGGAAGGAACGAGACGATGGATTTCAATTTCAGCGACGACCAGCAGCAGCTTCGCGACGCCGTCGCCAAGTGGGTCGAAAAAGGCTACGCCTTCGAGCGCCGCCGCGGCATCGAGGCAGAGGGCGGCTTCTCGCGCGAGGCCTGGGACGAACTCGCAGAGCTCGGCCTCTGCGGGCTCTACATTCCCGAAGAAGAAGGCGGCCTGGGCATGGGCCCGGTCGAAGGCATGGTGGTGATGGAAGAGCTGGGCCGCGGAATCGTGCTGGAGCCGCTCGCCCAGTCCTTCATCGCCGGTGCGGTGCTCGCCGGCCATGCCGACGAGGACACCAGGGACAACTGGCTGCCCCGCATCGCCGGGGGCCAGGCACTGGTCGTGCTGGCTTACCAGGAGCGCAAGGGGCGCTATCGGCTCGACGTCTGTGCAGCCACGGCGACGAAAGACGGCGACGCATGCCGGTTGAGCGGCAGCAAGAGCCTGGTGCCGGCCGGCGACGAGGCCGATGCCTTCATCGTGCCCGCCCAGCTGGACGGAACGATCGCCCTCTTCCTCGTGCCACGCTCCGAGGACGGCGTCGCCACGCGCGGCTACGGCACGCAGGACGGCAGCCGCGCCGCCGAGGTGGTATTCGACAAGGCCGCCGCCACGCTGGTCACGAAGGACGGCCTGCCGGTGCTCGAGCACGCAGTCGACATCGGCATCGCCGCCACCTGCGCCCAGGGCGTGGGCGCGATGGAAAAGACCCTCGCCCTCACCGTCGAGTACATGAACACACGCAAGCAGTTCGGCGTGCCCATCGCCAGCTTCCAGGCGCTGCGCCATCGCGTGGCCGACATGAAGATGCAGCTCGAGCTGGCCCGCTCCATGAGCTACTACGCAGCCCTCAAGCTCAACGCCCCGCCCGCCGAGCGCCGCCAGGCGATGGCCCGCGCCAAGTACCAGTTGGGCCTGGCCATGCGCTTCGTCGGCCAGCAGTCGGTGCAGCTCCACGGCGGCATCGGCGTGACCGACGAGTACGTCGGCAGCCACTACTTCAGGAAGCTGACGCAGCTGGAGATGGTGTTCGGCGACACCTTGCACCACCTCGGCGAGGTATCGTCACGCATGCAGGACAGCGCCGGCGTCTTTGCATGACACGCAGAGCTGCTGTCTTTTTCCGATAGCATGCCGCGCCCGCCAGACCTGTGCTGGCGGGCGCTTTCTTATTGCGCCGGAGCTCCCATGCACACTCGCCGACATCTGATCGCCCTCAGCCTCGCCACGACCATGCTCGCCGCCTGCAGCTCCGTGCCCACCACGACCGATCGTCCGCCGATCGTCTTCATGCATGGCAACGGGGACTCGGCGGCGCTGTGGCAGACCACGCTGTGGCGCTTCGAGTCGAACGGCTGGCCGCGCGAGCGGCTGTTCGCGCCCGACCAGCCCTTTCCGCTGGCGCGCGACGACGACGGCGTGGCACAGCCGGGGCGCAGCTCGACCGCCGAATCGATGGCCTTCCTGAAGGCCGAGGTCGAGCGCGTGCTGAAGGCCACCGGCGCGCCCAAGGTGGTGCTGGTCGGCAACTCGCGGGGCGGCAACACCATCCGCAACTATGTGCAGAACGGCGGCGGCGATCGGGTCGTCAGCCACGTGGTGCTGGGCGGCAACCCGGCGCATGGCATCTGGGCCGTCAAGGGCTTGCGCGAGGGCAGCGAGTTCTCGGGCCTGAGCCCTTTCATCCAGCGGCTCAACGCGCCGAAGAACGCGGCCGGCGACGAAGTCACGCCGGGCGTGAAGTGGTTGACCTTGCGCTCCGACAACAACGACAAGTACGCCCAGCCCGACGGCGTGTGGATTGGCGCCAAGGGCACGGCCACGAACATCGGCTTCGATGGGCCGGCACTCAAGGGCGCGACCAACATCGCGCTACCCGGCGTCGACCATCGAGAAACTTCCTTCTCGCCGGCCGCTTTCGATGCGACCTGGCGCTTCCTGACCGGCCAGGCGCCACGAACGCTGCAGCCGGCGGCAGAACCGACCGTCACGCTGTCGGGCCGGGTCACGGGCCTCGGGCTCGATCCTCTCGATCCAGCCAGCGGCGCCTTCGTCAACAACCTGCCACTGGCCGGCGCGCGGCTCGCCATCTACGCCGTCGACGCCCGGACCGGTGCCCGCCGTGCCCAGGCCGCCTGGGAGCAGACCATCGGTGCGGACGGCCGCTGGGGTCCCTTTCCCGGGCAACCGACAGCCGCCTACGAATTCGTCCTGAGCGCGCCGGGCTACGCCACCACGCACATCTACCGCAGCCCTTTCCCGCGATCCAGCGCCGTGGTGCAATTGCGGCCCGAACGCCTTGCCGAGGCCGACCGCGATGCCAAGGCCCTGGTCATCTTCACGCGGCCGCGCGGCTACTTCGACGTCCGGCGCGACACCATCCGCTTCGACGGACAGCGCGAACTACCCGGCGTTCCGCCGCTGGGCGCCGGCGTATCGAGCTCGAAGCTCAAGCTTCCGAGCGATGTTCCTCGCAGCGTTGTTGGCGAATTCAATGGCGAGCGGGTGGCGGGCCAGAGCTGGCCGGCGGCGCAAGGCCATGTCAGCGTGCTCGAGCTCACCTACTGAGGGCTACACGATGAATGCAAATGCGAACCTCGTTCTGCATACGCGCGACGCGCGTGGCGTGGTCACGCTGACGCTGAACCGTCCGGAGGCCTTCAACGCGCTCTCCGAGGAAATGATTACGGCCCTCGCAGCCCAACTCGATGCCGTCTCCTCCGACGACGCCGCCCGTTGCGTGGTTCTGGCCGGCGCCGGCAGGGCTTTCTGCGCCGGCCACGACTTGAAGCAGATGCGGGCAGAACCCTCGGCCGGCTACTACGAAGAACTGTTCGCCCGATGCGGCGAAATGATGCTGGCCCTCCAGCGCCTGCCGGTGCCTGTGATCGCGCGCGTGCATGGCATCGCGACAGCGGCCGGATGCCAATTGGTCGCGATGTGCGACCTCGCAGTCGCCTCCAGTGCGGCGAAATTCGCGGTGAGCGGCATCAACGTCGGCCTGTTCTGCTCCACGCCCAGCGTGCCGCTGTCGCGCAACCTCGGCCGCAAGGCGGCCTTCGAGATGCTGGTGACGGGCGATTTCATCGATGCGAACGAAGCCATGGCCAAGGGCCTGGTCAACCGCGTCGCGGCTCCTGAAGCGCTCGATGCCGAACTCGAATCGCTGGTCGCCCGCATCATCGACAAGCCGAAGACCGCCCTGGCCCTGGGCAAGGCCTTGTTCTACCGCCAGATCGAGACCGGGGTCGCGGCGGCGCTGGCGGACGCGAGCCAGACCATGGCCTGCAACATGATGGACGACAGCGCGCTGGAGGGCGTCCAGGCCTTCATCGAGAAACGCCCGCCGAACTGGCCCGGGCCGACGGCGGACTAGCCGTGCAGCCGCGAGTTGTGCGGCAGGTGCGCCATCAGGAACTCCATCTGGTCCGCCAGGATCCGGCGGTTGCGCAGGATGAAGTCCTCCCAGAGGCTGGGCACGTAGGGCGCATAGAGCAGCGGCATGTTGGCCTGCTCGGGCGTGCGGCTGCTCTTGCGGTGGTTGCAGGGCTTGCAGGCCGTCACCACGTTCATCCAGCTGTCGATCCCGTTCTGCGCGAACGGGATGATGTGCTCGCGCGTGAGGTGTTCCTCGTGGAAGTGGCCGCCGCAGTAGGCGCAGATGTTGCGGTCTCGCGCGAACAGCTTGCTGTTGGTCAGGCCGGGGCGCATCGCGAAGGGATTGATGCGCGGCACGCCCTTGGTGCCGATGATGCTGTTGATCGCAATCTGCGACTGCTGGCCCGTGACCGCGTTGTGCCCGCCGCGGAACACCGCGACCTGCGCACCGACTTCCCAGCGCACCTCGTCCGCCGCGTAATGGATCACCGCCTGTTCCAGCGAGATCCACGACTGGGGCAGCCCCTGGGCCGAGAGCTTCAAGACCTTCACACACGCCTCCTCACGAAAGGGAAGAACCACGGAAAGACCAGGCCGTCGCGCATACCGGACGGCTTGAGAGCGACGCACTGCGTCACAATATACCGGCTTTGTGACAAAAAGCCCTGAGTGGGCCCATTCGGCGGGCGCGAAGCGCTATCAAAAAGATATCAACGATGCAGGTTTTCCGGGGTTTCAGGCATCCGGGCGTGGCTCCGGCCTGCGCCCTGACCATCGGCAATTTCGACGGTGTGCACCGCGGCCACCAGGCCATGCTGGGCCTGCTCAACACGGAGGCGCGCCTGCGCGGGCTGCCCAGCTGCGTGCTGACCTTCGAGCCCCACCCGCGCGACTATTTCGCCCAGCGCACCAAGCGGCCCGAGTTGGCGCCGGCGCGCATCGGCACCTTGCGCGACAAGCTCAGCGCGCTGGCGGCCAGCGGCGTGGCCCAGACCATCGTGCTGCCCTTCGATACCCGGCTCGCCTCCCAGACGCCGGAGGATTTCATCCGGCACGTGCTGATCGAGGGCCTGGGCGTGCGCTACGTGCTGGTGGGCGACGACTTCCGCTTCGGTGCCAAGCGCGCCGGCGACTACGCCATGCTCGACGCAGCCGGCGAGGCCCACGGCTTCGACGTGGCACGCATGAACAGCTACGAAGTGCACGGCCTGCGCGTTTCCAGCTCCGCCGTGCGCGAAGCGCTGGCCGAGGGCCGGATGAGCGACGTGCAGGCCCTGCTCGGCCGGCCCTACGCGATCTCCGGCCACGTGGTGCACGGACGCAAGCTCGGCCGCGCGCTGGGCGCCTCGGCCCCGGGGCGCCACGATGGCTTTCGCACCCTCAACCTCCGCTTCAAGCATTGGAAGCCGGCCGCCAGCGGCATCTTCGCGGTGCTGGTGCACGGCCTGGCCGAGCAACCGCTGCACGGCGTCGCCAACCTGGGCGTGCGCCCCTCGCTCGATGCCAACGACGTGAACGCCGGCCGGGTGCTGCTCGAGACCCACTGCCTCGATTGGCCCGCCCACCTCGGCGAGGAGGGGGCCTACGGTAAAATCGTCCGCGTGGAACTGCTGCACAAACTGCACGACGAATTGCGCTACACCAGCCTCGAGGCCCTGACGGCGGGCATCGCGAAGGATGGCCGCGACGCACGTGCGTTCTTCGCTTCCGCCCACGCCGAGACCCGTCGCCAGACCACGCGCGATCGAATTTAGCCCGGGCCCGACCGCGCTGCCGCCCTTCTGCAAGCTCAGGGCGGACGGCTTTTTTCCTTCGCACCGACGCCTCCACCAAGGTTCGGGCCGAGCCTGTCGAAGCCCCCTGTTCGAACTTCATCATGTCTGCTGACGCCGCCTCCACCACCGACTACCGCGCCACCCTCAACCTGCCCGACACCCCCTTCCCGATGCGGGGCGACCTGCCCAAGCGCGAGCCGGGCTGGGTCCAGGAATGGAACGACGAAGGACGCTACCACCGCCTGCGCGACGCGCGCCGCGGCGCCCCCAAGTTCATCCTGCACGACGGCCCGCCCTATGCCAACGGCCAGATCCACATGGGGCATGCCGTCAACAAGATCCTGAAGGACATGATCACCAAGGCGCGCCAGCTCGAGGGCTACGACGCGCTCTACGTGCCCGGCTGGGACTGCCACGGCCTGCCGATCGAGAACGCCATCGAGAAGAAATACGGCCGCAACCTCAGCCGCGACGAGATGCAGGCCAAGAGCCGCGCCTACGCGTCCGAGCAGATCGCGCAGCAGATGGCCGACTTCCAGCGCCTGGGCGTACTGGGCGAATGGGACCATCCGTACAAGACCATGGACTTCGCCAACGAGGCGGGCGAGCTGCGCGCCTTCAAGCGCGTGATCGAGCGGGGCTTCGTCTATCGCGGGCTCAAGCCGGTGTACTGGTGCTTCGACTGCGGCTCCTCGCTGGCGGAGTTCGAGATCGAGTACGCGGACAAGAAGTCGAACACGGTCGATGTGGCGTTCAAGGCGCACGAGCCCGAGGCGGTGCTGCGCGCCTTCTTTCCCGACGGGCAGGACAGGACGGCTGCCGGCCTCGCGCACGC
Source organism: Variovorax sp. RA8 (assembly GCF_901827175.1). NCBI lineage: Bacteria > Pseudomonadati > Pseudomonadota > Betaproteobacteria > Burkholderiales > Comamonadaceae > Variovorax > Variovorax sp. RA8. The sequence goes on from NZ_LR594662.1 coordinate 5,083,705, forward strand.
GAGCAAGGACATCTTCGCGGTGATCTGGACCACCACCGCGTGGACCATCCCCGCCAACCAGGCGCTCAACCTCAACCCCGAGCTCGAATACGCCCTCGTCGACACCGACCGCGGCCTGCTGATCCTGGCCGCCTCGCTGGTCGAGATGTGCATGAACCGCTACGCGCTCGACGGCAAGCTGCTGGCGACGGTCAAGGGCGACAAGCTGGGCGGTCTCGAGTTCGAGCATCCGCTGTACGACGTCGATGCCGGCTACCGCCGCCTGTCGCCCGTCTACCTGGCCGACTACGCCACCGCCGACGACGGCACCGGCATCGTCCATTCCTCGCCAGCGTACGGCCTGGACGACTTCAACTCCTGCGTCTCGCACGGCCTGGCCTACGACGACATCCTGAACCCTGTCCAGGGCAACGGCACCTATGCGGCGGACTTCCCGCTGTTCGGCGGCGAGCACATCTGGAAGGCGGTGCCGCACATCATCCAGGCCCTGCGCGACGCCGGCCGGCTGCTGACCACCGAGGCCATCACCCACAGCTACCCGCACTGCTGGCGCCACAAGACGCCGGTGATCTACCGCGCCGCCGCCCAGTGGTTCGTGCGGATGGACGAGGGCGAGGGCGTGTTCACCAAGGACAAGGCGCCCAAGACCCTGCGCCAGCTGGCGCTGCAGGCGATCGAAGAGACGGGCTTCTACCCCGAGAACGGCAAGGCCCGCCTGCACGACATGATCGCCAACCGGCCCGACTGGTGCATCAGCCGCCAGCGCAGCTGGGGCGTGCCGATCCCCTTCTTCCTGCACAAGGACACGGGCGAGCTGCATCCGCGCACCATGGAGATCCTCGACCAGGCGGCCGGCATCGTCGAGAAAGGCGGCATCGAGGCCTGGAGCCGGGTGACGGCCGAGGAGATCCTCGGCCCCGGCGATGCGCCCCACTACACCAAGAGCACCGACATCCTCGAAGTCTGGTTCGACTCGGGCTCCACCTTTTCGCACGTGCTTCGCGGCACGCATCCGAACGTGCACCACGAGACCGGCCCCGAGGCCGACCTCTACCTCGAAGGCCATGACCAGCACCGCGGCTGGTTCCACTCCTCGCTGCTGATCGCCTGCGCGCTCGAAGGCCGCGCCCCCTACAAGGGCCTGCTGACCCACGGCTTCACCGTCGACAGCCAGGGCCGCAAGATGAGCAAGTCGCTCGGCAACGGCATCGAGCCGCAGGAAGTGAACAAGAAGCTGGGCGCCGAGATCATCCGCCTCTGGGTGGCGGCGAGCGACTACTCGGGCGACATCGCCGGCGACGACAAGATCCTCGCCCGCGTGGTCGATGCCTACCGCCGCATCCGCAACACGCTGCGCTTCCTGCTCGCCAACACCAGCGACTTCGACATCGCGAAGGACGCGGTCCCGCTCGACCAGCTGCTCGAGATCGACCGCTACGCGCTGAGCCGCGCCGCGCAGTTCCAGGCCGAGGTGCTCGCGCACTACAAGGTCTACGAGTTCCACCCGGTGGTGGCCAAGCTGCAGGTCTACTGCTCGGAGGACCTGGGTGCGTTCTACCTCGACATCCTGAAGGACCGCCTCTACACCACCGCGCCCGGCTCTCGGGCGCGCCGCAGTGCACAGACGGCGCTCTGGCACATCACGCAGGCGATGCTGCGCTGGATGGCGCCCTTCCTGAGCTTCACGGCGGAGGAGGCCTGGAAGTTCTGCGGCAACGGCGAGTCGATCTTCACCCAGGTCTACTGCGACCTCGGCACGCCCGACGAGACGCTGCTGGCCAGGTGGTCGCGCATCCGCGAGATCCGCGATGCGGTCAACAAGGAAATCGAGAACGTGCGCGCCGCCGGCCAGGTCGGCTCCTCGCTGCAGGCCAACGTCAAGCTCACGGTGCCGGTCGAGGACCATGCGCTGCTGGCCTCGCTGGGCGAGGACCTGAAGTTCGTCTTCATCACCTCGGCCGTCGAACTGGCGCAGGGTGACGTCGTTGCGGCACAGGTGACGCCCAGCACGGCCGCCAAGTGCGAGCGCTGCTGGCATTGGCGCGACGATGTCGGCCACGACCCGGCGCACCCGGGCCTGTGCAGCCGCTGCACCAGCAACCTGTTCGGCGCCGGCGAAGCCAGGAGTGCCGCCTGATGGCCGCGACGCGCTCCCTCGCCTCGCCGCGCACCGGCATCTGGCCCTGGCTCGCGCTGGCCCTGGCGATCCTGATCCTCGACCAGTTCACCAAGACGCTGATCCTGGGCTACTACAAGCTGGGCGATGCCACCTACATCACCAGCTTCTTCAACATCGTGCGCGCCCACAACACCGGCGCCGCCTTCTCCTTCCTCGCGGACGCGGCGGGCTGGCAGCGCTGGTTCTTCACGGCGATCGGGGTGGCAGCGGCGCTGTTCATCGTGTGGATGCTGCGCTCGCATGCGGGGCAGAAGCTGTTCTCCTTCGCCATGGCTGCGATCCTGGGCGGCGCGATCGGCAACGTGATCGACCGCATGATGCACGGCTACGTGGTCGACTTCCTCGACTTCCACCTGGCCGGCCGCCATTTCCCGGCCTTCAACGTCGCCGACAGCGCGATCACGATCGGCGCGATCTGCCTCATCCTCGACGAACTGCGACGCGTACGCCGCGGCAAGTAGCGGCCGGCTCCGGCAAGCGGAAGCCGAAGGCTGGTCTATAGTCGTCCGCTTCCATGAAGCACCTGTTGAATCTGCTGGCCGCCGTTGCGCTGCTGGTATGGGGCACCCATCTCGTTCGCACCGGCGTGCTGCGCGTCTTCGGCGCCAACCTGCGCAAGATCCTGGTGCACAGCATGCGCAACCGCTTCACGGCCGCGCTCTCGGGCATCGGCGTCACGGCGCTGGTGCAATCGAGCACCGCCACCGCGCTGATGACTTCCTCCTTCGTCGGCCAGGGCCTGGTGGCCCTTCCCGCCGCGCTGGCCGTGATGCGCGGCGCCGACGTCGGCACCGCCCTGATGTCGGTGCTGTTCTCGGCCGACCTCTCCTGGCTGTCGCCGCTCTTCATCTTCGTCGGCGTGGTGCTCTTCATCTCGCGCGGCTCCAGCGTGGCAGGCCGCGTCGGACGGGTGCTGATCGGCCTCGGCCTGATGCTGCTGGCGCTGCGGCTGGTGGTCGAGGCGACCGGGCCGCTGTTGTCCTCGCCGCCGGTGCTGGAGCTGCTGGCCTCACTCGGCAGCGACGTGCTGCTGGAGATCACCATCGGCGCGGTTCTGGCCATCGCGGCCTACTCCAGTCTCGCGGTGGTGCTGCTGGTCGCGGCCATGGCCAGCTCCAACGTGGTGCCGCTGGATGTGGCGCTGGGCCTGGTGCTCGGCGCCAACCTCGGCAGCGGCTTGCTGGCGATGCTGACCACCGCGAAGTCGGCGATCGCGGTGCGCCAGGTCACCGTCGGCAACCTGGTCTTCAAGCTGCTGGGGGTGGCGATCGCGGCGCCTTTCGTCGGGACCTACCTGCGCGAGGCCCGGCCCTACATCTCCGACGCGACGCAACTGGTGGTGCTGTTCCACCTGGGCTTCAACCTGGTGGTCAGCATCGGCTTCATCGGCCTCACCGACTGGGTCGCGCGGCTGGTAGCGCGCCTGCTCCCGGTGCCGACCGAGCCCACGGCCATGCAGCGGCCCCGGCACCTCGATCCCTCGGCCCTTTCCACGCCTACGCTCGCAATTTCCAACGCCGCACGCGAGGCCCTGCACCAGGCCGACGTGGTCGAGACCATGCTGATCGGCATGCTCAAGGTGATCCGCGACAACGACCTTCGCCTGGCCGCCGAGCTGCGCAAGCTGGACGATACGGTGGACGAGCTCTACTCGGCCATCAAGTACTACCTGACCAAGATCTCGCGCGAGGCGCTCGGCGAGGAGGAAAGCCGGCGCTGGACCGACATCGTCAGCTTCACCATCAACATGGAGCAGATCGGCGACATCATCGAGCGGGTGATCATCGACATCGAGGACAAGAAGATCAAGAAGCAGCGCAACTTCTCCGCCGCCGGCATGCGCGAGATCGTCGAGCTGCACGAGCGCCTGCTCGCTAACCTGCGGCTCGGCATGAGCGTGTTCCTCAATGCCAACGTGCGCGACGCCCAGAAGCTGCTGGAGGAGAAGGCGCGCTTTCGCGACCTGGAGCGCGCCTACGCCACCACGCACCTAGAGCGCCTTGCGGAACAGACCGCTTCGAGCATCGAGACCAGCTCGCTGCACATCGACCTGATCAGCGATCTCAAGCGCATCAACTCCCACATCTGCTCGATCGCCTACCCGATCCTCGACTCGGCCGGTGCGCTCTCGCGCACGCGCATGCGCGAGTCGCGGCTCAGTCCGATGGAGTGACTGCTTTCAGCGAGTCCGGGCGCTGCCTCGCTCAGAGCGTGAGGATCGTGCAGCCCGTGGTCTTGCGCGCCTCCAGGTCGCGGTGCGCCTGCTGCACTTCGGCCAGCGGGTAGCGCTGCGCGATCGGGATCTTCACCGCGCCGCTTTCCACCACCGCGAACAGATCGTCCGCCATCGCCTGGGTGCGCTCGCGGCTGGAGGTGTGCGTGAACAGCGTCGGGCGGGTCACATAGAGCGAGCCCTTGGACGCCAGCAGGCCGAGGTTGAAGGGCGGCACCGGCCCCGAGCCATTGCCGAAGATCGCGAGCAGGCCGAAGGGCCGCAGGCAGTTCAGCGAGCCCTCGAAGGTGTCCTTGCCCACCGAGTCGTAGACCACCTTCACGCCCTGGCCGCCGGTGATCTCCTTGACGCGCTCGGCGAAGTTCTCGGTGCTGTAGTTGATCGCGTGGGCCGCGCCGTGCTCCAGCGCCAGCTTGCACTTGGCATCGGTGCCGGCCGTGCCGATCAGCTGCAGGCCCAGGGCCTTGGCCCACTGGCAGGCGATCAGCCCGACGCCGCCGGCGGCCGCGTGGAAGAGGATGAAGTCGCCCGGCTGCAAGCCCTCGGCCGGCAGGGTCTTCTTCAGCAGGTACTGGGCGGTGAGGCCCTTGAGCATCATGGCCGCGCCGGTCTCGAAGGAGATGGCATCGGGCAGCCTGCACACGTTCTTGGCCGGCATCACGCGCAGCTCGCTGTAGGCGCCTGGCGGCTGGCTGGCATAGGCGGCACGATCGCCGGGCTTCAGATGCGATACGCCCTCGCCCACTGCCTCGACCACGCCAGCGGCTTCCATGCCGAGCTGCAGCGGCATCGGGAAGGGGTAGAGCCCGCTGCGCTGGTAGGTGTCGATGAAGTTGAGGCCGACTGCGTGGTGGCGGATGCGGATCTCGCCCGGGCCGGGTTCGCCGACCTCCACTTCGACGATCTTCAGTTCCTCGGGACCGCCGTGGCGGTCGATGCGAACGGCTTGGCTGCGCATGGATGTCCTCTTTCAGTTCGGCTTGCACGAAAAGAGCACATGGTAGACAGGCCCGCGATCCGGTGCAGGGGCCCGCGCGCAATGTCCGCGAGGCGCGGGGATCAGTTCGGCGGCGCGATGTTCTCGTCCCGCACCACCTTGGTCCAGCGCGCGACGTCGGTGGCGAGGAAGGCCTGCGCCTCGCGCGCGGCGGTAGGCCAGGGCTCGGCCGCCTGCAGCTTGAGCGTCTGGACGATGTCGGGCCGCCGCAGCGTGGCCTGCACCATCTCGTTGAGCTTCGCGACGATCGCGGGCGGCAGGTTCCTGGGGCCGGCCAGCGCGTACCAGGCGCTGACGTCGAAGTCCGGCAGCACCGTCTCGGCCACGCTCGGCACCTCCGGAAACGCCGCGAAGCGGTTGCGCGAGGTGACGGCCAGCGGCCTGACCTTGCCGTTTTCGATGTGGGAGGCCATGCCGGCCAGAGAGGTGAAGATGATCGGCACCTCGCCGCCCATCACCGCGAGCGCCGGCGCGCTGCCGCCCTTGTAGGGCACATGGGTGAACTGCACGCCGGCCCGCGCCTGGAACAGCACCGCCGCCAGGTGCATGCCGCTGCCGGTGCCGCCGGAGCCGTAGTCGATCTTGCCGGGCTGGGCCTTGGCCTGCGCCACCAGTTCCTGGATGCTGTGCGCGGTCGCGGCGGGGCCGGCGATGATCGCGAAAGGGCTGCGCGCCACCATCGAGATCATGGTGAAGTCGTTGACCGCGTCGAAGGGCAGCGACTTGTACAGGCCCGGCGCCGCCGAATGACCCGAGGCCATCAGGAACAGGGTGTAGCCATCGGGCTCGGCCTTGGCCACGTAGTTGGCTCCGATGGTGCCCCCTGCGCCCGGCTTCCCCTCGACGACGGCCTGCTGGCCGAACTGCTCCGGGAACTGCGCCGCCAACAGGCGCGCCAGCGCGTCCACCGGTCCGCCGGAGGTGAAGCCGTGGACGATGCGCACCGGCTTCTGCGGCCAGGCCGCGGGAGCCGCGCCCTGCGCGCCGGCGGGCGCGGCCGCCCACAGCAGCGGTGCCGATGCCAGCGCCGCGACCGCCAGGCGCCGGAGGGAGAACGAGGTGCTCATAGGACGAAGCGCTCCGGTTGGGGCCCGCGCTCGACGGGCCGTGATTCGTAATGGCCTTCCCCGAACATGCGCAGCCGTGAGGCCAGCAGCTCCTCGTTGAGCCTCGCCAGCCGCCCGGCGTCGAAGCACAGGCGGCCGTCGCGCTTGGCGAAGCGGCCCGCGACCATGACGTTCTCGATGTCGGAAGTTTCGGCGTACATGACGACCACGTGAGCCGGGTTTCCCCCTGGCATGGCCGGAAAGATGTTCAGGCCGCGGGTGTCGAACATGACCAGGTCGGCCTGCTTGCCGGGGGTGATCGAGCCGGTCTTCTTCTCCAGCCCGAAGGCCTTGGCGCCGCCCATGGTGGCCCAGTACAGGGCATCGCGGGTGAGCGTGGAATGCTGCGTCTTCGCGGGCCACTGGCCGGCCGCGTAGAGGCTGCGGTTGTCGAGCTCGCGCTGGTGCAGGAAGGCATGGCGCATGACCCACAGCATCGAGCTGTTGAAGTACGGGTCGCAATCGGTGCCGATCGAGGGCACGGCGCCATGCTTCACCAGCCGGCCCAGCATCGCGGGCTGCTCGTAGTTCAGCATCTCGGTGAGATTGGTGGCGGTGATGGTGCAGCCTGCGTCGAGCACGATCTTCAGTTCGGCGTCGTCGAAGCAGTTCCCGTGCCCGATGTTGTGGTCCGGCCCGAGCAGGCCTTCGGCCGCCAGCCGTGGATAGCCGTCCTCGACCACCCGCTTGCCCTTGCGGCCGTAGGTGTGGGCCGAGTTGATCAGCCCGTACTCGCGCGCCAGCCGGATGTCGTGGGCGGCCACGTCGTACTCGCCCCAGTCGGGCCCGAGGATCGCCATTGCGAGCGTCACCAGGCGATCGTCGGAAGCGAGGCGCCCGGTGCGCAGGCGATGGATCTCCTCCCGCGGGAACGGCTTCTTGTGGTACGGGATCTCGCCCGGGCGCTCCGGCGGCTTCACCGTCCCGCGCGCGAAGACGGCGCGTACGCCCGACTCTTCCAGCGCATCGATGGCCGCGTCAGTCATTTCGGCATCGCGCAGGATGTGGCACCAGTCGACGATGGTGGTGGTGCCGTTGCGCAGCTGGTTGAGCGCCCCCAGCAGGTTGCCCAGGTACACATCGCGCACCCCGTAGCGCGTGGCGAGATTCTTGTGCATGTTGGCGTGGTAGTCGCGGCTGCCCACCCAGTCGCTGCCGATGCCGCGCAGCTGGAATTCCCAGGTGTGGATGTGGGCGTTGACCATGCCGGGCGTGACGATGCGGCCACGGCCGTCCACCACCTCGTCGGCCTCGGCGCCGAGGCGGGGCCCGACGGCGAGGATCTTCTCGCCCTCGACCAGGATGTCGGCTTCGTCGAAGTCGCCCACGGCAGGGTCCATGGAGAGCACGCAGGCGTTCTGGATCAGGGTTCGGGTCATGTCTCGATCGATCAGGTTGGTTGGATGAAGGAGTTCAGGCGGCCGGCGCCGCGGCGCCGAACAGGCGTTCGCGCACGCGCCGGGTGGCGTCGACCGCCGCCTCGTGCGCACCGCCCGCGAGCTCGCCGCCGCGCTTGTGCACGCGGCCGTCCACGATCACGGTGTCGACGTCGCCCACGTTGGCCTGCAGCACCACGTGCGCGGCGGGATCGCCCAGGGAGGGGCTGTAGCGGCCGGCGCGCAGCAGCACCAGGTCGGCCAGACAGCCCGGGGCGATGCGACCCAGCACCTCGCCCAGGCCGATGGCGCGCGCCGCATTCACGGTCGCATAGGCCAGCAGGTCGCGCGGCTGGATGAAGGGCGTGCCCGGGTAGCGCGCGAGCGGCCAGCGACCGCTCGTGCGCTCGCGCTCGGCTTCCTCGGCGCGCATCAGCAGGAAGGTCAGGCGCATCTGCGAGAACAGGTCGAGCGCAACGCGCGAGGGCACGTCCACGCCGAGGCTGGGCGTCACGCCGGCCCGGTGGGCACGCGCGATCACGCTCGTCGAACGGCCGTCGCCCACCTCGCTCTCCGGCGTGAAGGAGATGCCGCCGCCGCACTGCGCGATCAGCGCCAGCTCCTCGTCCAGGATCGGGTTGCAGTGCACCGGCAGCATGTCGGGGCCCAGCAGGCCGGCGCCGTGCAGCTCATGGATCTGCCCGGCGACGTTCTGGTGGAAGGTCATCGGCAGGCCCAGCTCGCGCGCCAGGCCGATCTCCGGCTCCACCAGCGCCAGGCCCGCGAACTCGAGCGAGGCAAGGGCCACGCCCAGGCGCACCAGTGCGTCCGTCCCGCCCGCGCGTTCGCGCTGCAGCGCGCTCACCTGCTCCAGCCGCCAGGGGTGGTCGGCGGCCAGCGTGTCGAAGCGCCCCAGCATGCCGTAGCCGAACAGCACCCGCTGCCCCGTTCGGTCGTGCGCACGCAACCCGGCCTCGGCATGGCCGGGCGTCATCACGTTGTGACAGAAGTCCAGCACCGCGGTGATGCCGTTGTCGAGCATCTCCACGCCGGTGGCGAAGGTGGCATCACCCACGTCCTCGGCCGTGAAGCGCTCGCGCAGCGGGAAGATGTGGCGGTTGTAGTCCCCCATGCCCCACATGCCGGCGCCCAGGCCCTTGAGCGGGCCCTGCCAGAGATGGGTATGGGTGTCGATCAGGCCCGGGATCAGGATCATCCCGCGCGCGTCGATGCAGTCGGCGCCGTCGGCCTCGAGACGCTGCCCGACCGCGGCGATGCGGCGCCCCTCGATGCGCACGTCGGCCGCCTGCAGGTCGCCGAGCGACGGGTCCATGCTGAGGACCGTGGCGCCGCGGATCAGCAGGCCATTCCTGGGGTTCATGCGGTGACCTCCTCCTCGATCTCGTGCAGCCGGATGCAGGCGGCCCGGCCGTCCCCGCTGCTGGCCTCGAGCTCGGGCATGCGCTGCCGGCAACCCTCCACCGCCCAGCGGCAGCGCGTGTGGAAGGCACAGCCCGGAGGCGGCGACAGCGGGCTGGGCAGCTCGCCGCGCAGCTGCAGCCGGCGCGCGCGCGAGCGCTGCTCCTGCAGCTGCGGATCGGCCACCAGCGTGGATGCCACCAGCATGCGCGTGTAGGGGTGGCGCGGCGCGTCGTGCACCTGGGCCGCCGGCCCGGTCTCCACCAGCCGGCCCAGGTACAGCACGCCGACGCGGTGGCTCACATGGCGCACCACGTCGAGGTTGTGCGCGATGAACAGGTAGCTGAGCCCGAACTCGCGCTGCAGCTCCACCAGCAGGTTGATCACTTGGGCCTGCGTGCTGAGGTCCAGCGCGCTCACCGGCTCGTCGCAGATGATGAGCCGTGGCCGCACCGCCAGCGCCCGCGCGATGGCCACGCGCTGGCGCTGCCCGCCCGACAGCTCGTGCGGATGGCGCTGTGCGTGGTAGGCGGCCAGCCCGACGCTGTCGATGATGCGCGCCACCTCGCGCCGGCAGGCCGAGGCGTCCATCGCACGGTGACGGCTGATGGCCTGTTCGATGGTCGCGCCCACCGTCTGGCGCGGATTGAGCGAGGACATCGGGTCCTGGAACACGACCTGCACGTCGCGCCGGTAGTGCAGCGGCGTGCGCGGCCCGAAGGCGGTGATGTCCTCCCCGTCGAAGCGGACATGCCCGGCAGTCGCCGGCGCCAGCCGCAGGATCGCGCGCCCGATGGTGCTCTTGCCCGAGCCGGATTCGCCGACCAGGCCGAAGGTCTGGCCCGGCTCGATGGTGAAGCTCACGTCGCGCACCGCCGACAGCGTTCTGGCACGGCCGAACATGCCGTGGCGCAGGCGGAAGTCCACCGAGAGGTTCTCGACGCTCAGCAGCGGGGCCTTCGTGTCCGTGTTCATGGCAGCACCTTCTCTTTCCGCCGCTGTGCGAACGCCTCGATGCGCAGGCATCGCACGCCGTTGTCCAGCGCCACCGGCGCGGCGGTGCAGGCCTCGATCGCGTGCGGACAGCGCGGATGGAAGCGGCAGCCCTGCGGCCACGCCCACGCCGGCGGCACTCGTCCGGGAATGGTGGCCAGCGTGGCGCCGCCGGCGCCGCCCTTGGGCATCGCCGCGAGCAGCGCGGCCGTGTAGGGGTGGCGCGGCCGCGCGAGCACCTCGCGCACCGGGCCGGTCTCCACCATCTGGCCCGCGTACATCACCGCCACCCGGTCGCACGCGTCGGCCACCACGCCCAGGTCGTGGGTGATCAGCAGGATCGACATGCCCAGGCGCTGCCGCAGGTCCATCAGCAGGTCCAGCACCTGGGCCTGGATGGTCACGTCCAGCGCGGTGGTCGGCTCGTCGGCGATCAGGAGCTCCGGTTCGCAGGCCAGTGCGCCTGCGATCACCACGCGCTGCGCCATGCCGCCGGAGAACTGGTGCGGATAGTCGTCCAGGCGGCGCTGCGCGTCGGGCACGCCCACCATCTCCAGCAGCGCGATGGCGCGCGTGCGGGCCTGCCGTGCGTCGAGCTCGGTGTGGGCGCGCACCGCATCGACCAGTTGCCGGCCGATGGTATGGACCGGAGACAGCGCCGCGCCCGCGTCCTGGAACACCATGCCGATGCGTCGCCCGCGGATCTGGCGCGCCATCGCCTCGTCCATGCCGACCAGCTCGGTATCGCCCAGGCGGATCGACCCGCCCGCCACGCGTGCGGCCGGCGGCAGCAGGCCGATGATGGCGGCCGCGGTGATCGACTTGCCGCAGCCCGACTCGCCCACCAGGCCCAGCACCTCGCCGCGGCGCAGGTGCAGCGACTCATCGCTGAGCAGCTCGGCGTCGCCTTGCGGGCCCTGCAGCCGCACGGTCAGGTGGCTCAGCCGCAGCAGCGTGTCGGGCGGCAGCGGCTCGGCCGCGGCGGGCACCGTGCGGGGCTGCGCCGCGACCGGCTCGGCTGCGGCTGGAGCTGCGGCACGCCGCGCGACGCGCGGCCCGCCGGGCAGCAGGCTGTCGCGAAGCGCATCACCCAGCAGGTTGAAGGACAGCACCGTCAGCGTGATCGCCACACCCGGCAGCACCGGCAGGAAGGGCTGCTCGCTCTGGAACTGGCGCGCGGTCTCCAGCATTGCGCCCCAGCTCACCTGTGCGCTGTCGGCGCCCACGCCGAGGAAGCTCAGCATGGCCTCGATCAGCAGCGCCGTGCCGAGCGAGATGGAGGCCTGCACCACCAGCGGCCCGGCCACGTTCGGCAGGATCTGCCGCAGCATGATCGAGAACGGCCCGAGCCCCAGCACGCGCGCCGCATCCACGTACAGCCGCTCGCGCTCGGCCAGCACCACGGCGCGCGTGATGCGCATGAAGCTGACCGAGAAGATCAGCCCCACCGCGAGCATCGCGTTGGCCAGGCCCTTGCCGAACACACCGATCAGCGCCAGCGCCAGCAGCACCGCGGGGATGGACTGCATCACGTCGGCCAGCCGCATCGCGATGCGGTCGAGCCAGCCGCCGAGGTAGCCCGCGGCCAGGCCGATACCGATGCCGAGCACCGCGCCGATGGCCACGCTCTCGAAGGAGGCCAGCAGCGCCGTGCGCGCGCCGAACACCAGGCGCGAGAGCGTGTCGCGGCCCAGGTCGTCGGTGCCCAGCCAGTAGATCGGCCCCGGTGCCTCCAGGCGGTGCTTGAGGTCGGGATGGAACGGGTCGTGCGGCGCCACGAGCGGCGCTGCGGCCGCACAGACCAGCAGCAGCAGCAGCCAGGCCGCGGGCAGCAGCACGAAGGGACGCGCGAAGGCCTTCAGCCGCGGCGCCAGGCGCACGCGGCGGGCGGTTTCGTCGTTGGCGGCGGCAGCGGGCGTGGCCATGGCGGACAGCCTCTCGGCAGGGGCGGTGGTGGTGTTCAATGCACGCGCACCTTCGGGTTGATCAGCCCGTAGCCGATGTCGGCCACCAGGTTGACGGCGAGCACGATGAGCGCGATGACGACGACTGCGCCCTGCAGCATGGGAAAGTCCGCGCGCACCACGCTGTCGATCAGCAGCGTGCCCAGCGCCGGCACCGCGAAGATGCGTTCGATCGCGATGCTGGCGCCGACCAGCACCGACATCTGGATCGCGATCACGCTGAGCACCGGCACCATGGCGTTGCGGATCGCGTAGCGCCAGACGATGGTGCGCTGCGGCAGCCCGCGCGCTCGCAGGGCATGCACGTAGGGCGACTGCAGCACCTCGATCATCGCGCTGCGCATCTGGCGCGCGATCACCGCCGCCGTGTGCACGCTCAGCGCCACCGCCGGCAGCACCAGGCCGCGCGCCCACTCCAGCGGGTCCTCGGCAAAGGGCGTGTACCCCACCACCTGGAACCATTGCAGGTTGACCGCGAAGGCAAGCGAGAGCAGCAGCGCCAGCCAGATGCTGGGCACCGCCAGCCCCAGCGAGACCAGCAGGGTCAGCGCCCGGTCGGCCCAGGAACCGTGGCGCACCGCCGCCGCGATGCCCAGCGGCAGGCCGAGCAGCAGCGCCAGCAGCATGCCGGCCAGCGCCAGCGAGAGCGTGACGCCGACGCCGTCGGCGATGGAAGCGCTCACCGGCAGGCTGGTGTAGAGCGACTGGCCCAGGTCGCCGCGCAACGCGCTGCCGATCCAGGCCAGGAACTGCTCGGGCAGCGGACGGTCCAGCCCCAGGCCGCGCGCGTACTCGGCGCGATCGGCCGCGGAAGCACCGGGGCCCAGGATCTGGCTGACCGGATCGGTCGAGGTCATCCGCGTCAGCACGAAGGTGAAGAGCGAGACCGCGAACAGGATCGGCAGTACCGCGCCGAGCCGCGCGAAGAGCAGGCGTTTCATGCGCGCACCCCCTGCCCGGCGGCGGCCGGACCGAGCACGCGTTCGCGTACGCGCCGGGTGGCGGCCGCGGCCTCGGCCGAATCGAGGTCGAGCAGCCGGCCGCCGCGCTTGCGCACCCGGCCGTCGACCAGCACCGTGTCCACGTCCGCGGCGCAGGCCTGCAGCGCCACGTGCGCCGCCGGATCGCCCAGCGAGATGCCGTAGGGCCCGGTGCGCAGCAGCACCAGGTCGGCCCGCAGGCCGGGGGCGATGCGGCCGATCTCCTCGGCCAGGCCGAGGGCGCGGGCAGCGTTGACGGTCGTGTACTCGAGCATGTGGCGCGGCTGCGCCTGCGGCGTACCGGGGTGGCGCGCAAGCGGCCAGCGGCCGGCGATGCGCTCGACCGTGGCCTCCTCGTTGCGCAGCACCTGGAAGGTCAGGCGCATCTGGGCGAACAGGTCCAGCGCCACGCGCGAGGGGATGTCGACGCCGAGGCTGGGCGTCACGCCGGCGCGGTGCGCGCGGCCGATGATGCTCATCGGCCGGCCACCACCGAACTCGCCCTCCACGGTGAAGGAGATGCCGCAGCCGTGCTGCGCCAGCAGTGCGAGCTCGTGGTCGGTCGCCACGTTGGCATGCACGGGCAGCAGGTCGCCTCCCAGCAGGCCGGCCTGGTGCAGTTCGAGGATCTGGCCGGGCGGGTTCTGGTGGAAGCTCATCTGCAGGCCGAGCTCGCGCCCGAGCGCGATCTCGGTGGCGACCAGTTCCAGGCCGGCGTACTCCAGCGAGCCCAGCGCAATGCCCAGCCGCAGCAGCCCCTCGCGCCCGCCGAGCTCGCGCGACAGGCTGCGGATCTGCTCCAGCCGCCAGCCGTGCTCGGCCGCCAGCGTCTTGAAGGCGCCGAGCATGCCGTAGGCGAACAGGATGCGCTGCCCGGTGCGCCGGTGCGCCGCGATCGACTGCTCGGCATGGGCCGGCGTCATCACGTTGTGGCAGAAATCCAGCACGGTGGTGATGCCGTGGTCCAGCATCTCGACGCCGCAGGCGAAGGTGGCGTCGTGCATGTCGTCGGCCGAGAACTTCTCGCGCAACGGGAACACGTGCCGGCTGTAGTCGGCCGAGCCCCACAGGCCCGCGCCCAGGCCCTTGAGCGGCCCCTGCCACATGTGCGTGTGGGAATCGATCAGGCCGGGGATCAGGATCATGCCTTCGGCATCGATGCGCTCGGCGTCCTCGGGGGCATCGAGCGCGGGGCCGACGGCGGCGATGCGCTCGCCCTGCACCAGCACGTCGCCGCGGGCGAGCTCGCCCACCTGCGGGTCCATGCTGAGGATGGTGGCGCCACGGATGAGGAGGCGCTTTGGATTGTCGGCGGCCATGGTGCCCTCCTCTTCAGCGCGCCAGCCGTACATCGGCGTAGCGGAACACCGCCACGTCGCCGACGGTGGACACCACCTTCGCGATCTTCTTCGGGTTGTAGGCCCAGTAGGCCGCGTAGTCGAAGAAGCCGCAGTCCAGCGCCTCGTCGTGGACCACCTTGATCATCTTCTGCCAGCTGGCGTTCTGGACCTTCGGGTCCTCGGCGGCGAGCGCCTCCTTCACCGCCGCGTCGACCGCCGGGAAGGTGGTGCCCAGCGGATTGCCGGCGCCGGTCGGCGCGAAGTGGTAGAGGTAGTAGTCGTAGGGCCCGGTGTCCTGCGAGTCGGTCAGGATGGCGGCCGCGTACTTGCCGCTGCGGAAGGTGCTGAAGAACTGGCCGAAGGTCATCAGGTCCAGCTTCACGTCGATACCGATCTGCGCCATCTGGCTCTTGAACAGCTCGGCGATGGTGCGCTGGTTGTCGAAGCTCGCCAGCGTGATCTGCGGCTTGGGGTTGCCGAGCTCGGCCATCAGCTGCTTCGCCTTCGCAAGGTCGTGCGGGTAGCCCTTCACATCCGGGTTGTAGCCGGGCATGCCCTGGCGCACGCGCTGGGTGTGGACCTTGCCGCGGCCGCCCAGCTGGGCGTCGATGTAGTCCTGCGGGTTCATCGCATGACAGACGGCTTGGCGCAGCTTGGTGCTGTCGAAGGTCTTGACCGTGTCCATCATCTGCAGGTGCCACAGCACCGAGGGGAACCAGCTCACCTTCATGCCCTCGCGCTCGGCGCGGGTAGCGATCGAGGCGTTGGTCCAGACGATATCGACCTGGCCGGTGCGCAGCGCGTTGTAGAGGCTGTCGGCATCGTTGATGTGGGTCACCTCGATGCGGCGCACGCCCACCGTCTCGGGCGCGTAGTAGCCGTCGTAGTAGCTGACCACCTGGCGCAGGCCCTTGACCACGTCCTTGGCCTCGTGCTTCCAGGGGCCGGTGCCCACCGGCGCGGTCTTCCAGCTGCCGCTGTCGAGTGCCTTCGGCGACACCATGTACGCGCCACGGCGTGCCAGGTTGGGCAGGAGGTTCGGCGAGGGCCGCTTGAGCAGCACGTCCACCCGCGTGGGCGAGACCGCCACGAACTTGTCCACGCCGTCCATCACGCCGCGCCACTGGCCGGGCGTGTCGCGCACGCGCTCGAGGTTCTTCACCACCGCGGCGGCGTCGAAGGGCGTGCCGTCGTGGAAGGTGACGCCCTGGCGCAGCGTGATCTCGACCTTGGTCGGGCTTTCCTTCCAGGCAGTGGCCAGGCGCGGCACGATGGCCACGCCGTCGGGCGACATCTCGGCCAAGCCCTCGTAGACCAGCGAGGTGTAGGTGCTGTTGGCCTTGGTCAGCGTCTCCCAGTCGTCCAGCTGCTGGTTGGTGCCGAAACGCAGGGTCCCGGCCGGCTCGGCAGCCGCCAGGCCGAGCCAGCAGGCCAGGCCCGCCGCGATGGTGAGGCGCAGGATGCGCGCGCGCATGGTCATCAGTTCTCCTCCAGATCGTGGGTGATGGGTCTCAGCCGCCCTGTTGTTGCTCTGTGAAGGAATGTTGACAGTTTCCCTATTGGGCATAAACATCTCGAACGAGAAGAATCACTTTCGAGATTGGAAAGAATGTGGACCGACTGACCTGCATGGCCGTGTTCCGCAAGGTGGTGGAGCGCCACAGCTTCAGCGATGCGGCGGAGGAGCTCGCGATGTCGGCGGGCTCGGTGAGCAAGTACGTGGCGGCGCTCGAGACGCACGTGGGCACGCCGCTGCTGGCGCGGACCACGCGGCGCATCAGCCTCACCGAGGCCGGCCGGACCTACTACGCGAGCTGCATCCGCATCCTCGACGACATCGAGGAGGCCGAGAAGACCGCTGGCCGCCTGCACCCCACGCCGCGCGGGCTGCTGAAGGTGCGCGCGCCGGTCTCGCTGGGCTCGGCGCACCTGGGCCGCAGCATCGCGGACTTCCTTGCGTGCTTCCCCGAGGTCAAGCTGGAGCTGACGCTGAACGACTATTTCGTCGACCCGGCCGAGGCCGGCTTCGACGTCTCCATCCTGATCGCCAGCAAGGACCGCGAGCCCATGCGCGGCGCGCGGCCGATCGGCCGCATGGCGCGCGCGATGGTGGCCTCACCGGCCTACCTCGCGCGTCATGGCGAGCCGGCGACGCCGCAAGAGCTCAAGCGCCACAACTGCATGGTCTACAACCGCGGGCAGCTGCCCGACGAGTGGCACGTGACTGCGCCCGGCGGGGACCGCACCGTGCGGGTGACGGGCAACTGCCGCTGTAACAACAGCCTGGTGCTGCGCGAGTCGCTGCTGGAAGGCGCGGGCATCGGCCTGCTGCCGACCTTCCTGGTGGCCGACGACATCGCCGCCGGCAGCCTTCGCGCGGTGCTGCCCGAGTGGGCACCCGAGTCGCGCACGCTCTACGCCGCGTTCCCGCAGCCGCGCCAGCCCTCGGCGAAGGTGCGCGAGTTCGTGGACTTTCTTGCGCACAGTTTTGCGGTGGACAGCCAGTGGAGGCTGGCGTTCGAGTGACATCGTGATGCGTGATGCGTGATGCGTGATGCGTGATGCTGCCTGCGCGCCGCGGAAGGTGGTCTGCGGCCCGGGCTCCTACTGGGGCGGTCGGCGCTTTGCGCCGACTCCGTTGCGGTGCTCGCCTGGGGGCGGCGCCGCGGAACTCGCTACGCGCCCTGCGGGCGCTGCGCTCAGACAGCCGCGGCGAGTCAGTTCACGAAGCGCGCCTGTCCTTCGGCAGGCGCGCCCGCCCCCAGGCTGCGCTCCTCACCGCCCCAGAAGTCGCCCGGTCCGCAGACCACCTTCCGCGGGGGACACGTCGGGGTTGATCAATACCGACCCCCACGCCGCGGCGGTTCGGGTCTTTGGATACTGGCACACCGTCTCTCGCAAAGGTGCCTGCGGGTGTGCGGGGCGGCGTGCCTCTGTGGCGCCGAGAAGCGCAGTGCAGCCGGCCGCACGCCTGCCGAAGGACAGGCGTGCTTCGTTGTCTGACTTGCCGCGGCTGTCTGAGCAGAGTGAACGAAGTGAACGTCGCGAGTTCCGCGGCAGGCCGGCTGCGCGAGCATCGCAGGGGAGTCGGCGCGAAGCGACGACCGCCACAGTGGCACGCCGCCCCGCACACCCGCAGGCGCCTTTGCAGCGCGCAGAACCTACTACCGGTGCACAACAGAGCGATCCCACGTGGATCGCCAAGAGACCTCAGTAGGTCCCCGGGTAGGCCCCGCCATCGGCCAGGATGTTCTGCCCGTTCAGATACCCCGCCTGCACGCTGCACAGAAAAGCGCAGATCGCGCCGAACTCCTCCGGCGTGCCGAAGCGCTTCGCCGGGATGGTCTTCTTGCGGTTCTCCCACACCGCATCGAAGTCCTGTCCCGACTTCTTGGCGGCGCCCGCCATGGTGCCCTTCAGGCGGTCGGTCTCGAAGGCGCCCGGCAGCAGGTTGTTGAGCGTCACCCCCCGCGCCGCGATCGCGCTGCGCGCCACGCCGGCCACGAAGCCGGTGAGCCCGCTGCGCGCGCCGTTGGACAGGCCGAGGATGTCGATCGGCGCCTTCACCGAGCTGGAGGTGATGTTGACGATGCGCCCGAAGCCGCGCGCCGCCATGTCGTCGATCGTGGCCTTGATCAGCTCGATGGGCGTGAGCATGTTGGCCTCCACCGCCTTGATCCAGGCCTCGCGGTCCCAGTCGCGGAAGTCGCCCGGGGGGGGACCGCCGGCATTGGTGACGACGATGTCGAAATCCCTGTGCGCCGCGAAGGCCGCCGCGCGCCCCTCGGGCGTGGTGATGTCGGCGGCCACCGGCTTGACCCACGGGCCACCCGCACGGGCGGCCGCCTCGAGCTTCTTCGCCGCCTCGGCCAGTGCCTCGGCACCGCGCGCCACGATCACCACGTTCACGCCCTCGCGCACCAGCGCCTCGGCGCAACCGTAGCCCAGCCCCTTGCTGGCGCCGCACACCAGGGCCGTGCGGCCCGTGATTCCCAGATCCATGATCGATTCCTTCAGGGCTTCAACGCCCTGTTCTCGTGAAAACAAAAATGCCCGCGATCACCAGCACGGTGCCGGCCGCGATCCACGCGGTGAAGGGCTCGCCAAGAATCAGCGCACCCATCACGACCGTCGACATCGGCCCGATCATGCCCGTTTGCGCGGCCATCGCGGGGCCGATGCGCTCGATGGCCATCATCACCGCCAGCACCGGCAGCGCAGTGCACACGATGGCGTTCAGCACCGACAGCCAGATCACCTCGGGCGCCAGCTGCAGGACCGTGTCCAGCGGGCGCAGCACCGCGAACTGCAGGATGCACAGCACGCAGGCCACGCCGGTCGCCAGCCCGACCAGCCGCAGCGAGCCCAGGCGCCTGACGAACTCGCCGCTGGCGACCAGGTAGATCGCATAGCTCACCGCGCTCAGGAACACCAGCAGCGCGCCCCAGGCGGCCGCGCTCGACTGGCCCAGGCTCATCTCGTGGCCGAAGACCAGCAGCACGCCCGCGTAGCTGATCGCCATGCCGGCCATCTGCCAGCGCGTGATGCGGCGGCGGTAGGCGATCCAGCCGAACAGCAGCACCAGCGTCGGGTTGAGGTAGAGGATGAGCCGCTCCAGGCTGGCCGTGATGTAGGCCAGGCCGGCGATGTCCAGGAAGCTGGCCAGGTAGTAGCCCGAGAAGCCCAGTCCGATCACGCCCATCCAGTCGCGCCGCGTGAGCGCCGGCTTGCCGCGCCCGGCCCACCAGGCCATGAGCGCGAACAGCGGCAGCGCGAACAGCATGCGAAGCATGATCAGCGTGATCGCGTCCACCCCGTACCGATAGGCCAGCTTGACGATGATGGCCTTGCCGCTGAAGGCGATGGCCCCCACCGAGGCGAGCGCGAGGCCGGGGCCGAGGCGCTTGTGCGCGCGCGGTCCCGCGGCGGCCTGGACGGAGGACATCGGCGATCAGAATCCGGCAGCGAGGCCGTCGCGGCGAGCGTCGCTCGCGGCCACATAGCCTTCGACTGCCGGCTCGCCCGCGCGCCAGATGAACTGGCCGGCGCCGAAGTCCTGGTAGGAATCGTTGATCACCTCGACCTTGTGGCCGAGCGCGCCGAGGCCTTGCACGAGTTCCGGCTTCATCGCCGCTTCGGCGTTGATCTCGAGCCCCTGGTTGAAGCGCCAGCGCGGCGCGTCGCACGCGGCCTGCGGGTTCTGGCCATGGTCCAGCATGCGGACCAGGGTCTGCATGTGGCCCTGCGGCTGCATGTTGCCGCCCATCACGCCGAAGCTCATCACCGGCTGCCCGTCCTTCGTCAGGAAGGCAGGAATGATGGTGTGGAAGGGGCGCTTGCGCGGCTCCACCACATTGGGGCTCTTGGCGTCCAGGCTGAAACCGTGGCCCCGGTTCTGCAGGCTGATGCCGAAGGTCGGCTCCACGCAGCCGGAGCCGAACCCCATGAAGTTGCTCTGGATGAAGCTCACCATCATGCCGCTCTCGTCGGCCGCGGTGAGGTAGATCGTGCCGCCCTTGATCGGGTTGCCGGCCTTGAAGTCCTGCGCCTTGTTCACGTCGATGAGTCTGGCACGGGAGGCGAGGTACGCGCCATCGAGCATTTGCAGCGGGGACGCCTCCATCGACGAGGGGTCCGACACATAGCGGTAGGTGTCGGCGAAGGCCAGCTTCATCGCCTCGATCTGCAGGTGCTGCGAAGCCACCGAGTCGACCGGCATCGAGGCCATGTCGAAGTTCTGCAGGATGCCCAGCGCGATCAGCGCCGCGATGCCCTGGCCGTTCGGCGGCATCTCGTGCACGGTGTAGCCGCGGTAGTCCTGCGCGATCGGCGCCACCCACTCGGGCTTCCAGTTCGCGAGGTCGCGCACCTTGAGGCTGCCGCCGTTGGCGCCTGAGAACTTCTCCAGCGCCTCGGCGATCTCGCCGCTGTAGAAGGCATCGCCCTTGGTGTCGGCGATGGCCTTCAGCGCGCGGGCCGCGGCCGGAAAGCGGAACAGTTCGCCGACCTCGGGCGCACGCCCCCAGGGCAGGAAGGCCTCGCCGAAGCCGGGCTGCGACTGCAGGATCGGCGTGGCGGCGGCCCACTTCTGCTGCACCACCGGCGGCACGAGGTAGCCGCGCTCGGCGATCTCGATGGCCGGCGCCATCAGGTCCTCGAAGGGCAGCTTGCCGAAGTGCTCGGACAGCGCGACCCAGCTGCCCACGGCGCCGGGCACCGTGACCGAATCGATGCCGCGCTGCGGCGGCGTCCTGGCGTCCTTGCCGTACTTGCGCTGGAAGTACTCGGGCGTCCACGCGGCCGGCGAGCAGCCGGAGGCGTTGAGCCCATGCAGCTTCTCGCCGTCCCAGAGGATGCAGAAGGCATCGCTGCCCAGGCCGTTGCTCACGGGCTCGACCAGGGTCATCACGGCCGCGGTCGCGACGGCCGCATCGACCGCGTTGCCGCCCTGCTGCAGGATGCGCAGGCCGGCCTGGGCGGCGAGTGGATGCGAGGTCGAGACGACGTTGCGGGCGAAGACGGGGATGCGGGTGGAGGTGTAGGGGTTGGCGTAGTCGAATTTCATGGCTTCAGTCGCTGATGATCTTGCGTTCGATGATGATCTTCTTCCACTTGGCGGCGTCCTGCGCCACCATCGCCGCGAACTGCGCGGGCGTTCCGGTGGCCGGCGCGATGCCCAGCCTGGAAAGCTTGTCGCGCACTTCCGGATCGCTCACCGCCTCGTTGGCCGCGGCATTAACGCGCGCCACGAGATCGGCCGGCAGCCCCTTCGGCCCGTAGAGGCCGAACCAGGTGTTCGACTCGAAGCCCGGCAGTACGTCGGCGATGGCCGGCAGCTCGGGTGCCAGCGGGCTGCGCTGCAGCGAGGTCACGCCCAGCGCGCGCAGGCGGCCGTCGCGCACGTGCGGCATGCCGGTGGGCAGCGCGTCGAAGAGCACGTCCACCTTGCCGCTGATCAGGTCGGGGATCGCGAGCGCCGTACCCTTGTACGGAATGTGGGTGACGAACACACCGGCCTGCGACTTGAAGAGCTCCGCCGTGAGCTGCACGATGGTGCCGTTGCCGCTGGAGGCGTAGTTGAGCTTGCCGGGGTTCTTCTTCGCGTACTCGATCCATTCGCGAACCGTCTTCGCCGGCGAGCTGTTGGGCACCAGCATGATGCTGGGCGCGTCGCCCACATGCGCGATGGGCGCGAAATCGCGCACCGTGTCGTACGGCAGCTTCGGGTTGATCGCGGGCCCGATCGAATGCGTGCTGGTGGTGGCCAGCAGCAGCGTATAGCCGTCGGCCAGCGCCTTGGCCGCGAGGTCGGAGCCGATCGCGCCGCCGGCGCCCGGCTTGTTGTCGATCACCAGCGTGGCGCCCAGCTTCTCGCCCATCTTCTGCGACAGGGTGCGCGCGAAGAGGTCGGTGGCGCCGCCGGCCGGGAAAGGCACGACCAGGCGGATCGGCTTGTTCGGGTAGGCCTGCTGCGCGAAGGCGGCGGGCCATGCGGTCGCGCACAGCGCCAGGGCGCCGGCACGAAGAAGGGAGGACCTTTTCAGTTTCATGGGATCAGATTCTGAGGCTTCGGCGTCGGGGGCGTTCAAAAGCAAAAACGGCGCCCGAAGGCGCCGCTTGGCGAAGCCGGGAGGCTCAGTCCACCTCGACGAAGGCTTCCTCGCGCTTCGACTTGACTGCGGGCAGCAGCACGATCACCACCATCAACGCAGCAGCGACCAGCAGCCCGGCCGAGATCGGCCGCGTGACGAACACGCTCCACGAGCCGCGCGACAGCAGCAGCGCGCGCCGCAGGTTCTCTTCCATCATCGGTCCCAGGATGAGCCCCAGCAGCAGCGGCGCCGGCTCGCAGCCCAACTTGATGAACGAGTAGCCCACGATGCCGAAGATCGCGACCATCCAGACGTCGAAGGTGTTGTTGTTGGTCGAGTACACGCCGATCGCGCAGAACAGCACGATGGCCGGGAACAGCCAGCGGTAGGGAATCGACAGCAGCTTGATCCAGATGCCGATCAGCGGCAGGTTCAGGATGATCAGCATCAGGTTGCCGATCCACATCGACGCGATCAGGCCCCAGAAGAGCTCCGGGTTGCTGGTCATCACCTGCGGGCCGGGCTGGATGTTGTGGATGGTCATCGCGCCCACCATCAGCGCCATCACCGGGTTCGGCGGAATGCCGAGCGTCAGCAGCGGGATGAAGGAAGTCTGCGCGCCGGCGTTGTTGGCCGCCTCCGGGCCGGCGACGCCGCGGATGTTGCCCTTGCCGAAGGGAACCTCGCCCGCCTTGAGCTTCATCTTCTTCTCGAGCGTGTAGGCCGCGAAGGCCGACAGCAGCGCGCCACCGCCGGGCAGGATGCCGAGCGAGGAGCCCAGCGCCGTGCCGCGCAGCACGGCGGGGAAGCCGTTCCTGAAGTCGGCCTTGGTCGGCCAGAGGCCATGCACCTCGGCGGTGAAGACCTGGCGCTCCTCCTCGGGCCGTGCCAGGTTGGAGATGATCTCGCCGTAGCCGAACACGCCCATCGCGATCACGATGAAGCCGATGCCGTCGGTCAGCTCCGGGATGTCGAAGCTGTAGCGCGCCACGCCCGAGTTCACGTCGGTGCCGACCAGGCCGATCAGCAGGCCCAGCACGATCATGCAGATCGCCTTGAGCAGCGAGCCCGAGGCCAGCACGACGGCGCCGATCAGGCCCAGCACCATCAGCGAGAAATATTCGGCCGGGCCGAACTTGAAGGCCAGCTCGGTCAGCGGCGGCGCGAAGGCAGCCAGGATGAGCGTGCCCACGCAGCCGGCGAAGAAGGAGCCCAGGCCGGCCGCCGCGAGCGCTGGACCGGCCCTCCCCTGCTTGGCCATCTGGTGGCCGTCGATCACGGTCACCACCGATGACGATTCGCCCGGCAGGTTGACCAGGATGGCGGTGGTGGAGCCGCCGTACTGCGAGCCGTAGTAGATGCCGGCCAGCATGATCAGCGCGGCCACCGGCGGCAGTGCATAGGTGGCCGGCAGCAGCATCGCGATGGTGGCGACCGGGCCGATGCCCGGCAGCACGCCGATCAGCGTGCCCAGCAGGCAGCCGACGAAGGCGTAGATCAGGTTCTGCAGCGTGAAGGCCGCCGTGAAGCCGATGGTCAGGTTGTTGATGAGATCCATGGCAGTCGCTCTCAGCCGGTGATGAAGGTGGGCCAGACCTGGAACTGCAGCTTGAGCAGAACCACGAAGGCGACATAGCTGCCCACCGCCAGGATGGTGGCGAGGACCAGGCTTGCTTTGAGGCTGTAGTGCTCGCCCGCGAGACCCGCGACCAGCACCAGCGCGTAGATGGCGGCGATCAGCCCCATGGCAGGAAGCCCGATGCTGGGCAGGCCACCGAGCAGGATGCCGAAGATCAGGTTGGAGCCGATGATGAAGGCCAGCGGACGCCAGGCGATCTTGCCGACCGGTTCACCGTCCACCGTCTCGATGACCAGCGAGGTGAAGATGACGATGATCCCCAGGATGCCCAGCAGGATGCCCAGCATCAACGGAAAGTAGCCGGGCCCCATGCGGGCACCGGTGCCCACGCTGTAGGTCGTCGCTCCCCATGCGAAGGCAATGCCGACGATGGTGAACATCAGACCCGCGAAAAAGTCCTTCTGACTTTTGATTTTCACGAACTGTCCCCTCGAAAGATTTCGAACAGCGGATTGTGGGGTCAGCTACCGGTCAGGATCGATGTGGATACCACCTAGCGTGAGGTTAGGGTTACTCCGGAGGGACGGCCGTGCAGGTCGCACTACTCGAGCGGCGGGGTGGCGCTCAGCACTTCGTCCACCGTGGTCAGCCCTTCGGCCACGCGCAGCGCACCGGCCAGGCGCAGCGGCCGCATGCCGTCGACCACGGCCTGGTGCCGCAGCGCCGCTACGTTGGGTTCCTTGTCGACCAGCGTCTTGAAAGGCTCGCTCACGGTGAGAAGCTCGTAGAGGCCCATGCGGCCGCGGTAGCCCGTCATGCGGCAATCGACGCAGCCGACCGGCTTGTAGGCACGCACCGAGCCGGTGATCTGCCAGGGCTTGACGAAGGCGCCGAGCTGCTCGCGCGTGACGCTCTCGTCGGGCGCCTTGCAGTGCGGGCAGAGCGTGCGCACCAGGCGCTGCGCCAGCACGCCGAGCATGGTGGCGTTGATCAGGTAGTTGGGCACGCCCAGCTCCATCAGCCGCGTGATCGCGCTGGGCGCGTCGTTGGTGTGCAGGGTGCTGAAGACCAGGTGGCCGGTGAGCGCGGCCTGCACTGCCATCTCGGCGGTGGCGAGGTCGCGGACCTCGCCCACCATGATGATGTCCGGGTCCTGCCGCATCAGCGCGCGCAGGCCCTCGGTGAAGCCGAAGTCCAGTTGCGGCTGCAC
This sequence comes from Variovorax sp. RA8, assembly GCF_901827175.1. Lineage (NCBI taxonomy): Bacteria > Pseudomonadati > Pseudomonadota > Betaproteobacteria > Burkholderiales > Comamonadaceae > Variovorax > Variovorax sp. RA8. The sequence continues at coordinate 5,108,673 of NZ_LR594662.1, forward strand.
CTGCGTCTGGTTGAAGGAGGGCTCGATCATCTCGATCGGGTCCTCGATGGTGCTGACGTTGACCTCCTCCGTCGCCACCCGCTTGAGCGTCGAATAGAGCGTCGTCGTCTTGCCCGAACCGGTCGGCCCCGTCACCAGGATGATGCCGTGCGGCCGCGTCACCAGCTGCTCCCAGCGTTGCGCGTCGTGCTGCGCGAAGCCCAGCGCATCGAGGTCCTTGACCGCCGTGTCGGGGTCGAAGATGCGCATCACCATCTTCTCGCCGAAGGCGGTGGGCAGCGTCGAAAGCCGCATTTCGACTTCGTCGCCGCGCATGTTGCGGGTCTTGATGCGGCCGTCCAAAGGCCGGCGCTTCTCGACGACGTCCATGCGGCCCAGCAGCTTGATGCGCGAGACCATCGCGTTCATCACGCCCATCGGCATCTGGTAGGCGGGGTGCAGCACGCCATCGATGCGGAAGCGGATCACGCCCTGGTCGCGCCGCGGCTCCAGGTGGATGTCGCTGGCGCGCTGGTCGAAGGCGTACTGCCACAACCAGTCGACCACCTGCACCACGCTCTGGTCGTTGGCGTCGAGCTGCTTGTTGCTCTTGCCCAGCTCTACCAGTTGCTCGAAGCTCGCGCCGCCCGCGCTGCCGCCGGCCTTCTGCGCCGCGCGCACCGACTTGGCCAGCGAGAAGAACTCGGCCGTGTAGCGCTGGATGTCGGTCGGGTTCGCGACCACGCGCCGAACCGGACGGCGGGCCTGCCGCTCCACCTCGGCGATCCAGTCCGTGAGGAAGGGCTCGGCCGTCGCCACCACCACCTCCGCCGGGGTGACCTGCACCGGCAGCACCTTGTGGCGCTCGGCATAGGCGGCGCTCATGGTGTCGGCCACCTTGCCGACGTCGACGCGCAACGGGTCGATCCGCAGGTACGCCAGCCCGGCGCGGCCCGCCAGCCATTCGCTCAGCATCTCCAGGTCGAGCGGCTTGCCATCGCCCCGGCGCGTCATCGCGACATTGGCCAGCCGCACCAGCGGCGGCTGGCGGCTCTCGGCCTGGGCGCAGCGCGCCATCGTGCGCTTGGCCTCCTCGGGCGAGATCACGCCGTCCTTCGCAAGCCACTCGATCAGGTGCCGCAGGTTGAGCGGCCCTTCGGGGCGGGGCGCGGAAGCGGAGGCGGGAGAGGTCAGGGCGCTCATCGATCAGCAATCGGTTTGAACACCCGCAGCCACTTGGGCGCGGGCAGGCCCCAGCGAGTCTGGATGCTTTGGGCGCGCTCGGCAAGCGCCGGGCGCTTGGGCCTGCTCGGGCTGCGCTGGGCCAGCACGATGGTGTTGCCTTCGCGCGTCGGCCGGAAGGTCCACAGCGCTTTCTCGCCAAATGCGGCGGCGATCTTCTCGACGCTGCGCTCGTAGCTCGAGGAGCGGCCGAAGAGATTGACCGTCATGCAGCCGTCCTCGGTCAGCAGCCGGCGGCAGTCGGCATAGAAGTCCTCGCTGTCGAGCACGGGCGCCGCGGCCTCGTGGTCGTAGAGGTCGACCTGCAGCGCATCGACCGTGCCCTGCCACGCCGGCTTGCGGATCTCGGTCTGCGCATCGGCCACCACCACGCGCAGCTTGGCGTCGTCGGCCGGCAGCTTGAACCAGCCGCGGCAGGCCGCCACCACCTGCGGGTTGAGCTCGATCGCGGTGGTGCGCATGCGCAGCGCCTTGCGGCTGAACTTGGTGAGGCTGGCTGCGCCCAGTCCCAGCTGCATGGCGTGGCGCTTTGCCACCTCGGCCGGGTCGACGAAGAGCAGCCAGGCCATCATGCGTTGCACGTACTCGAGCTCGATCTCGAAGGGCGCGTCCAGCTTCATCGAGCCCTGGACCCATTCGGTGCCCAGGTGCAGGTAGCGCACATCCCCGAAGTCGGAGAAGTTGACCTCGGGCAAGGCGCGCTTCATGGGACGGGCAGGTGCTGCGCGATCACCTCGCGCCATGCCGCCGCCTTGCGATCGAAGTTCCAGGATGCATGCGCCGGGCTTGACGAGGGCAGGCGATGGACCGGCACACCCAGCGTGCGCGTGTGCCGCGCATGCCTGAAGCTCTCGCCGCCGTTGTGCGCGATGGCGGCCAGGGCCGGCAGGCGCAGGCTGGCGATGTCGTTCGGCACGGCGTCGCGGATCGCCGCATCGAGGCTGCCCTCGCGCCTGCAGCGCCCGTACACGTCCCACACGCCGAGCCCGCGCGCGAGCAGCCATTCGCTACGCTTTTGATAGCTGTCAGGCCCCATGGGCAGCGGGCTGTCGGGCCAGATGGCTTGCAAGATTCTCCAGAACTGGTTTTGCGGGTGCGCATAATACTGCTGCTGCGCGATCGACCGGGCGCCCGGAAAGCTGCCGAGAATCAACAGCACAGTCGCTTCCGACACGATGGGCGCCAAGCCGGTCAGCACGGCTTGCGCTTGGTACGGGTAGCCGTCGGGTCGATTCGTCACGCTCGTGAGCATAGAAGTAAAAAAAAACCCGCCGCTGGCGGGTTTTCCGTAGGCGCCGGGAAGCGGGTCAGGGCTTCTTCACAGCTTCGTTCTGGGGCGTGCCCGGGATCTTCTCGCCGATCTTGTCGCCCACTTGACGCGTCTTGTCGGCAGCAGCGCCGGCGGTGTTGCTCACGGCGGTGCCGGCCTTGCTGGCGACATTCCCTGTCGCATCCGCAGCCTTCGCGGTGCCGCTCTTGGTGGCGTTCCAGGCCTTCTTGGTCGTCTTCTTGGTGCCTGTCCAGGCCTTCTTGGTGCCGCTCTCCGTCGCCTTCACGGCCTTCTTGGTGCCGCTCTTCGTGGCATCCCAGGTCTTCTCGCCTGCGTTCTCCGCCTTCTCGACCGTGCTCGGCTGTGCGCTCGGCTGAGTCTGGGTCTGCGCGGCTGCCGAGAGGCCGATGGAGGCCAGCGCCAGCGCCAGCGCGGCGGGCAACCAGCGAATCGATGATGTCTTCATGGGGAAAGCTCCTTGTGGATGTTGGAGTGACGAACTTGCCACCGTCTTGCAACGGCCACTCCAACAGCAAGGATGACACCAAAAGCGCGCCCGAAGCCTCGTTTGCGCAATATGCGCCATCGGCCTACGCGCTTCGCCGGCGATCCGCCGACGCCCCGATCAGCGCCGACAGACGCGGCAGCGCCGACATCGCGTTGCGCGTGGTGGCTTCGGCCAGCACCTCGGGCGCGATGCCGCGCAGGCCCGCCAGCACCTCGGCGATGCGCGGCAGCTCGCCCGGCTCGTTGCGGCCCTGGGGCTGGCCCGCTGCGCGCTGCGCTTGCGTGCGATAGAGCCACTGGGGCTGGATGTCGGGCGAATCGGTCTCGAGCACGATCGCCTCGAGCGGCAGCTCCGTCGCGAGGCGGCGCAGTTGCAGCGCACGCTCGAAGGTCAGCGCACCGCCGAAGCCCAGCTTGAGCCCGAGCGCGAGACAGGCCTGCGCCTGCTGGGCACTGCCGTTGAAGGCATGGGCGATGCCGAGCCAGTTCCCTTCGGGCCCGACCTGGCGCAGATGCTTGAGCACCTGGTCCACCGAACGGCGTACATGGATGATCACTGGCAGCCCGTGCTTGCGCGCGAGCTGCAACTGAGTGTGAAAGAAGTGTGCCTGCTTGTCGGCGTCGAGCCCAGGCACGAAGAAGTCGAGCCCGATCTCACCCACCGCGACCAGCCGCGGGTCGTCCCGCCGGGCCGCGAGTTCGGCATCGAGCTGCGCCAGGTGCTCGTCCCTCGCCTCGCCCGTGCACATGGGATGGATGCCGAGCGCGTAGGCGTCGTCCTGCGCATGCGCGAGCTCGCGCACGCTTGCGAAATTGGCGACCTCCACCGCGGGAATCACGCACAGGGCCACGTTGCGCTGCGCCGCGCGCGCACGGACCACGGGCATCTCGCCGCCGAACTCCGGCGCATCGAGGTGGCAATGGGTATCGACGAAGACAGCCATCGGCGGATGATGCCCGAACGTATGCACAGGCGCGGAAAGCGTGCTACCGTGCCTGCTCACGCGTGACTTTTTTAGCCGGAGGTGTCCCGATGCGCAGGCCAGCTTTCTACAGTCGCTCGCCCCGCACGCCGCTCGATGACGCGGCAGATGCCGGGACGCCGCAGCAGCCCGACGGGACGCCCGGCGACGCGTCGGCTCCGGCCGTTGCGCCTGCCGCCAGGTCGCGCTGGCAGCCCGGACGCCGCAGCTTCGCGCTGCTGCTCGCTCTCGCAGTCGGCTCGGCCGCCACCAGCCTCGCCCTGTGGCCGCGCCAGAACATCCGCCAGTACACGCAGAAGGACATCGACGCCGCCGTGCTGCGCACGCTGCAGACTGCCACCCTGCCCTCGCCGGCCGCCAAGGCCGCGGACATCATCCGCCCCTCCGTGGTGCGCGTAGTGGGCTATGGTCCCGAGAAGAAGACGCCCGAGGCGCAGACCCAGAAGCAGGGCCGCAACCTGGCCAAGGGCAAGCCGCCGGAGGCGCAGGCGGACGAGCCCCCCGGCGAGGTCGAGCGCGGGGTCGGCACCGGCGTGGTGATCGTCGACAAGGGCATCATCCTCACCAACCTGCACGTGGTCGCGGGCGCCGAGAAGATCAAGGTCACCTTTGCCGACGGCCTCGAGGCGCCCGCCGTCATCACCGGCGTGCAGCCGGAGAATGACCTCGCGGTGCTGCAGGCGCAGAAGCTGCCCGACGACCTGATCCCGGCCGTGATGCGCTCGACCGCCGACCTGCAGCCCGGCGACCAGGTGGCAGCCGTCGGCTTTCCCTTCGGCATCGGCCCCTCGGTCTCCGCCGGCGTGGTCTCGGGCCTCAAGCGCTCCTTCCGCTCGCCCGAAGGCAAGCAGGAGTTGGGCAACCTGATCCAGTTCGACGCCGCCGCCAACCCGGGCAACTCGGGCGGCCCGCTCGTCAACATGAACGGCGAGGTGCTCGGCATCGTCACCGCGATCCTCAACCCGACCCAGCAGCGCACCTTCATTGGCATCGGATTTGCGGTCCCGATCGAGAACGCCGCCTCGGCCGCTGGTTCGCCGCCGTTCTGAAACGCCCTTCCTCCTGGCCCCGCACACAGAGAAAGCCCCGCATGAGCACAGAGACCGAATCGACCCCCGCGTCTTCCGCCAGCACGGCCGAGCTGATGGAGCAGATCCTCTACCAGGTCAAGCGCGTCGTCGTCGGCCAGGACCGCTTCCTGGAGCGCGTGATGGTTGCGGTGCTGGCAGGTGGGCACCTGCTGGTGGAAGGCGTGCCGGGCCTGGCCAAGACCCTTACCGTGAAGACCCTGGCCGATGCGGTGCGCGGCCGCTTCAAGCGCATCCAGTTCACGCCCGACCTGGTGCCGGCCGACCTGGTGGGCACGCGCATCTACAACCAGAAGACCGGCGAATTCAGCACCTCCCTCGGCCCCGTGTTCGCCAACCTGCTGCTGGCCGATGAGATCAATCGCGCCCCCGCCAAGGTGCAGAGCGCGCTGCTCGAAGTGATGCAGGAGCGCCAGGTCACGATCGCCGGCGAGACCCACCGCGTGCCGCGCCCTTTCCTGGTGATGGCGACGCAGAACCCGATCGAGACGGAGGGCACCTACCCGCTGCCGGAGGCGCAGGTGGACCGCTTCATGATGAAGGTGCTGGTCGATTACCCGACCGACGAGGAAGAATTCGTGATCGTCGAGCGCGTCATCGGCCCGGCGGTCGAGGCCATCGCGGTGGCAAGCACCGAGCAGCTCGCGGCGCTGCAGGCCGAGGCGCGGCAGGTGTACGTCGATCCCTCGCTGATCCAGTACGCCGTGCGGCTGGTGTCGGCCACGCGCACGCCCGAGCGCCATGGGCTGAAAGACATGCGCCGCTTCATCACCTACGGCGCCAGCCCGCGTGCCAGCATCAACCTGACGGAGGGCGCGCGCGCACTGGCCCTCCTGCGGGGCCGCAGCTATGCGCTGCCCGAGGACATGACGGCCCTGGTCCCCGATGTGCTTCGGCACCGCGTGACGCTGTCCTACGAGGGCCTGTCGGAAGGGCTCACGCCCGACGGCCTGATCGAACGCATCATGCGGGCCGTGCCACCGCCGGCCAAGCCGCTCGAACATGAAAAACTGGTGGCCTAGCCGACGTCCAGCGGCCAACGACGAACAGCTCGCGGCTGCCGAGGCCGCGGCCGGCGGCGCCGAGCGCGCGCTGCGCCGGCTCGAGTGGACCGTGATCCGCCGGCTCGACGGCCTGCTGCAGGGCGACTACCGCACCCTGATGCGCGGCACCGGCCTGGACCTGGCGGACCTGCGCGAGTACCAGCACCACGACGACGTGCGTCACATCGACTGGAACGTCACCGCCCGCCTGCAGACGCCGCATGTGCGCGTGTTCACCGAAGACCGCGAGATGGCCGCCTGGTTCATCCTCGACCTGAGCCGCTCGGTGGACTTCGGCTCAGGCCGCAAGGCCAAGCGCGAGATCTCAGCCGGATTCGTCGGCGTGATCGCACGCCTGCTCACGCGGCACGGCAACCGGGTGGGCGCGCTGGTCTACGGCAACGACGTCGAAGCCGTGATACCGCCGCGCTCCGGCCGGCGCCACGTGCTTCACCTGCTTCACGCCATGGAACGCCGTGCCGACCAAAAGGACCAGCCGCGGCAGAAAGGCATGACCCGCCTGGCCGAGCTGCTCAAGTCCGCGGCCGTGCTGATGCCGCGCCGCTCGACCGTGTTCGTGGTGTCCGACTTCCTCAGCGAGCCCGGCTGGGACCGCGCGCTGGCGCAGCTGGTGCGGCGCCACGAAGTGGTGGCGGTGCGCCTGTTCGATCCGCTCGAGCTCGACCTGCCCGATCTCGGACTGGTGCCGCTAACCGACGCCGAGACCGGCGAGCAGATCTGGGTCGACACCCACGACGCCGGTTTCCGCAAGCGCTTCGCCCGCCTTGCCACCGAGCGCGAAAACACCTTGCGCGCGACGCTGGCCAAGGTCGGCGTCGACACGCTCGAACTCTCGACCAACGACGACCTGGTGGAAGCGATCGTGCGCTTTGCCGACATGCGCAAGCGCCGCGTGCGCGCCGGCTCGTCCCAGCCCAAGGCGGTGGCAGCATGAACTTCCTCTGGCCTCAATTCCTCTGGCTCCTGGCCGCGGTGCCGCTGCTGGTGCTGCTCTACATCTGGCTCATGCGGCGCAAGAAGAAGCTGGCGCTGCGCTATGCCAGCCTGTCGATCGTGCGCGAGGCGATGGGCGCGCGCCAGAGCGTGCGGCGCCACATCCCGCCCTTCCTGTTCCTGCTGGCGATGGTCGCGATGCTGATCGCCGCCGCGCGGCCGATGGCGGTGGTGGTGCTGCCTTCCAACCAGCAGACCATCATCCTGGCGATGGACGTGTCGGGCAGCATGCGCGCGGCCGACGTCCAGCCCAACCGGCTGGTGGCCGCGCAGGAAGCAGCCAAGGCCTTCCTGAAGGACCTGCCGCGCCACGTGAAGGTCGGCATCGTCGCCTTCGCGGGCAGCGCCAACGTCGCGCAGCTGCCCACCACCAACCGCGAGGACCTGGTCCAGGCGATCGACTCCTTCCAGCTGCAGCGCGCCACCGCCACCGGCAACGCCATCGTCGTCTCGCTCGCCACGCTGTTCCCGGACGCCGGCATCGACATCGCGAACTTCGGCCCCCAGGGCAGCAACAACAACCGGTTGCGTGGCGTGCCCCTCGACCAGGCCGGCAAGCCACCGCCGAAGGAGTTCACGCCGGTGGCGCCGGGCTCCTACACCTCGGCCGCCGTCATCATGCTGACCGACGGCCAGCGCACCACCGGCGTCGATCCGCTCGATGCGGCCAAGGTCGCAGCCGAGCGCGGCGTTCGCGTCTACACGGTGGGCATCGGCACCGTGGACGGCGAGACGATCGGCTTCGAAGGCTGGTCGATGCGCGTGCGCCTCGACGAGGAAACGCTCAAGGCCATCGCCAACAAGACGCAGGCCGAGTACTACTACGCGGGCACCGCGGCCGACCTCACCAAGGTCTACAACACGCTGAGCTCGCGGCTCACGGTCGAGAAGAAGGAAACCGAGATCTCGGCCCTGTTCGCGCTCGGTGCCGCGGTGCTGGCGCTGCTGTCGGCCGGGCTCTCTCTGCTCTGGTTCAACCGCATCCTGTAAGGAGTGCGGCGCGGATGCCGGAACCGGACGACCCTCGCCGCATGTTCGACCTCAAAGACAGGACGGCGCTCGTCACGGGAGGCAATGGCGGCATCGGCCTGGGCATGGCGAAAGGCCTGGCGCAGGCCGGCGCCCGCGTCGTGATCGCGGCGCGCAATGCGGAAAAATCGGCCGCCGCGGTCGAGGCCCTGCGTGCCCTGGGCAGCGACAGCTTCGCGCTGGCGGCGGACGTGAGCGACGAGGCCTCCGTGCAGCGCCTCGTCGAAGAGGCGGCCGAGCGCTGCGGCCGGCTCGATATCCTGGTCAACAACGCCGGCACCACCGTGCGCAAGCCGGTGGACCAGCTCGCGCTGTCCGAGTGGCACCAGGTGATGGACACCAACCTCACCAGCGCCTTCCTGTGCTGCCGCGCGGCCTACCCGCACCTCAAGAAGGCCGGCCGCGGCAAGATCATCAACATCGGCTCGATGATGTCGATCTTCGGCGCCCCCTATGCGCCGGCGTACGGCGCGAGCAAGGGCGGGATCGTGCAGCTGACGCGCGCCATGGCCGCCTCCTGGGCACCCGACAACATCCAGGTCAACGCCGTGCTGCCAGGCTGGATCCGCACCGAGCTGACCGACGGCGCGCGCGCCCAGGTGCAGGGCCTGGAGGATCGCGTGAACGCGCGCACGCCCGCCGGGCGCTGGGGCGGGCCGGAGGACCTGGCGGGCATCGCGGTCTTCCTGGCGAGCCCCGCCTCCGATTTCGTGACGGGCACCGCGATTCCCGTCGACGGGGGCTATTCGATCGCGGCCTGACGCGGTGACTGTGACTGCGGCGACATCGCAGTCGCGGGGCCGTCTTCGGACTCAGCGCGGGATTCGCGGCGGGGACGTCTTGAGCGCCTCGTCCCACACGCGGTTGAATGCCTGGCAGAAGGCCCCCTGCACCACCGACATCGGCCGGTACCGGTTGCGGATGATGCGGACCTCCAGCCGTTCGCTGCTCTTGAAGGGCCGCACCGCGAGACCGGTGAACGACTGGCCCGCAACGGCGGCACGATCGATGACGGCGATGCCGGCGCCGGCCTGGGCGAACCAGCATGCGGTGGTCGCGGAGCGCACCTCGATATCCAGGCGCAGTTGCGCGGCCGCCTTGCCGTAGGCGCGGTGCAGGCTCTGGCCGTAGGGCGTGCCGGCGGACGAGGTGATCACGCGCTGGCCGCGCAGGTCGGAAGGCGTGACCAGGGCCTTCGCGGCGAGCGGATGATCCTCGCGCATCACGCATGCCAGGCCGCAGGCGTAGCTCTTGACGGTCACCAGATTGGGATGCTCGTTGGGCAACAGGCCGATCGCGAGATCGGCTGAATGGTCGAGCAGCGCATCGACCATGATGGGCGACACCAGGACTTCGATGCGGGTCTTGAGCAGCGGAAAGCGCTCGTAGAGCAGGGCGACCGCGCGCGGCGTGAGGTGCGAGGCCAGGCTGGCCGAGACGGCCAGGCGCAGCGTGCCGCTCTCGGGCCGGGCCAGTGTTCGCGAGACGTCGCGCACGCGCTCGACGCCGCGCCAGAGGCTCTCGATCTCGGCGTGGAGCTGCTGCGCCTCTGGCGTGGGCACGAGGCGGCCCTTGACGCGCTCGAACAGGGTCAACCCGCTCTGGCGCGCCGCATGCGCGAGCAGCTTGCTCACCGCCGGCTGCGAGACGTGCAGCAGCTCGGCCGCCCCAGCCACGCTGCCGGTGAGCATGACGGCGCGGAAGACTTCCATGTGGCGCAGGTTCATAACCAAAGGTTAAGGCATGGACATGTCTTTTCATTTGCCGAGCGTCGGTGCGCGCCGAACAATGCAGGTACCCCCCCCCCGCAAGGGCAGAGACAAGAGATGGAGACGAGCCATGACGAAGACGAACATCGGCCCTGCGCGCCGGCGCCTGCTGCAGGCCGCGGCACTGATGGCCCTGGCCCCCTCGCTGCGCGCACAGGGGTTCCCGAGCAAGCCGGTGCGCATCTACCTGCCCCAGCCCCCCGGTGGCGCGGCAGATCGGCTCGCGCGGGTACTCGGCGAACGGCTGGAGGCGCGCTGGAAGCAGTCGGTCATCATCGAGAACAAGCCCGGCGGCGGCGTGGTGATCGGCACGCTGGCGACCGCGCGCGCGGCGCCCGATGGCCACACGCTGGGCCTGCTCGGCAGTTCGCTCAGCATCAACGCCGTGCAGCGCAAGGACCTGCCCTACGACAGCGCGACAGACCTGCAGCCGATCGCGCGCGTGGGCTACTACACGGTGGCGCTGGTCGCCGCGGCCGACTTCCCGGCCAGCAACATCCGTGAGCTGATCGCGCTGGCGAAGAAGCAGCCCGGAAAGCTCTCGTTCGGCTCCAACGGCATCGGCACCTCGGCGCAGCTCGCCGGCGAGATGCTCAACCACATGGCCGGCATCCAGCTGCAGCATGTGCCCTACAACGGCGCGGCCAAGATGTACACCGAGATCGTGGGCCGGCAGCTCCCGATGGGCTTCTCGGTCGCCAGCTCGGCCGAGACTTTCGTCAAGGCCGGCCAGCTCAAGGTGCTCGGCGTGACCAGCGCCAAGCGCAGTCCGCTCTACCCCGACTGGCCGGCGATCGCCGAGACGCTGCCGGGCTACGAGGCGATCAACTGGGCCGGTTTCGCAGCGCCGGCCGGGGTGCCGCGCGAGATCGCGCAGCGGCTGGCCGACGACATCGCGGCGGTGCTTGCCATGCCCGAGGTCGCCAAGGCCATGGCGGAGATGGGCGTGGAAGTCTCGCCGCAGGGACCGGACGAATTCAAGGCCTTCATCCAGAGCGAGATCCGGCGCTTCGCCGAAGTCACCAAACCGCTCGGCACACCCACCAACTGACATCACCCATGAACGACGACCACACCTATACCTTCACGCGCCGCATCCCGGCCGGCGACAGCTACGACCTCGTGGTGGCAGGCGGCGGGCCAGCAGGCACCGCGGCAGCCGTGTGCGGCGCGCGGCTAGGCCTCAAGACCCTGCTGGTCGAAGCGACCGGCTGCCTGGGCGGCATGGGCACCTCGGGCCTGGTCGCGTCCTTCGGGCCGGTGGCCGACGGCGAGCGCATGCTGGTCGGCGGCTTCATGAAGGAGCTGCTCGAAACCATGTGGGCACAGAAGGCCTTCGGCCCGCACGTAGTGCCCGAGTTCCTGAACGCGCAGCTCAATCGCTGGGTTCCATTCAAGCCCGAGCACCTGAAGCGCATCCTCGACGACTTCGCGGTGTCGGCCGGCGTGGAGCTGCGCTTCTTCACGCGCGTGATCGAGGCCGACACCAGCGGGCGGCGTGTCAATGGCGTGGTCCTGAGCAATGTGGAGGGCCTGCGTTATGTGCGCGCGAGAACCTTCGTCGACGCGACCGGCGACGCCGCGCTCGCCGCGCTCGCGGGCGCCGAATGCAAGGTGGTGCTGCGCGACACGGAGACGGTGGCGCCGAGCACGCTGTGCTCGCTGCTCGGCGGCATGCACTGGGACCATCCGGCCTATGGCAGCGACTGGCGCGGCATCGATGAGGTCAAGAACCACACCAAGACCGAGCTGCTTGCCCATGCCATCGCCGACGGCCACTTCACGCAGGAGGACCGCTTCATGCCCGGCATGAACAAGATCGGCGAGCGCACCGCCACGCTGAACGCCGGCCATGTGTTCAACCTGAATCCGCTGTCCAACCGCAGCCTCTCCGACGGCATGGTGTTCGGCCGCAAGCTCGCGGTGGAGTACCTGGAGTTCTATCGCAAGTATGTACCCGGCTGCGGGGACCTGGAGCTGCTGGCCACTGCGCCGGTCATGGGCGTGCGGGACTCGCGCCGCATCGTCGGCGAGTTCGAGCTCGGCATCGAGGACTTCCGCAACCGCCGCCAGTTCGCCGATCAGATCGCGGTCTACAACCGCCCGACCGACGTGCATCCGACCGACACCTCGAAGGCGGAGTACGAGCGCTTCCTGAAGGACTTTCACGGCAAGGACAACCTGGGCCGCGGTGGCAGCGTGGGCATCCCGTACAGCATCCTGGTGCCGCGCGGTTCCGACAACCTGTGGGTCGCGGGGCGCTGCCATTCGAGCGACACCAAGGTGCACGGCTCGATCCGCGCACAGTCGGCGGCCTACATGATGGGGCAGGCGGCCGGGTCGGCAGCGGCACAGTCGATCGCGACCGGGCAGCCGGCTTGCGATCTGGACACGCAGGTGCTGGTGGAGCGATTGAGGGAGGCAGGTGCGTATCTGCCGCAGGCGATGCTGTCGCCCGCGATGACCCGCGCCTGATCGCGGCACGCCGGTCGCCTCAACGCCATTGCAGCAGCAACGACCAGGGCTGCCGGCTCATGTGGCGATCGACGCAGGCCGGTGCGCCGGCGTCGCAGCCATGCCGGTAGCTCGGGTCGAGCAATCGGGTGCCGGGCGCAAAGGCCAGGCGCCGCAGGCTGACGGACTGCAGCACGTTGCCGCCGATGGCGTCGAAGCCCATGGCACCCACGTCCACCACCACGTCGCAGTGCATGGGCAATGCAGCACCGCCGGTGCGACGCGTGGCCAGGAAGCGGCCGAGGCCCTCGAAGTCCGCGAGCCCCTCATCGTCGCTGCGTGCATGGCAGACCAGGTCGCCGATGCGCGGCGGCGTGCGCGCGAGATCGCAGGCGCGCATGGCATAGGGCGTGACCCGGCCCTGCGCCTCGTCGATCCCGGCCTGCCACGCGGCACCCGCGTAGTCGGCGTGCGCTTCGGAGAAAGCGAACTCCCGGGGCGCGAGCCCGGCCTCGCGCGCGAGCCAGCTGACGAAGGCGGCGGACCAGGGCGTGTCGATCACGGCGACTCGGTCCACGGCGGTCTGCAGCGCGCGCAGCTCATGGGATGCCAAGCCTTGGTCGGGCCCCACGCCCAGGCCTTGCAGGTGGGCCGCGGTCGCCTGGTCGAGCGCCTGCCGCAGCAGGCCGCGGTCAGCCGGAAGCCACGCGCCGAACCTCACCTGGGCGGGAAGCCGGCCGTCCTGCGCATCGACCGCCTGCCAGTAGCCCATGACGCGCTCCCAGGGTGCCGGAACGCGCGACGGCCTGCGCAGCGCCTCGGCTTCGGAATAGCCCGATTCGATGAGCCGGCCTTCGGCATCGAGTGCCTGGCCGCCGAACGCTGCGTGCTCCTGCCGGGCCGCCGCGGCCAGGGCTTGGGCGCGTGGCGGCGATGCGGACCGGGCCGCGGTGTCCAGGCACAGCGAACCGGCGCGGCCGGCCGGAGAGGACAAAGCCAGCAGAGCGACGGCCGCGCCTGCAAAGCCTCGTCGAAACGCGGGAAGAAGGCGGGGCGCGACATGCATGCTGATCGGCACTTTAGCGGGCCCGCCGGCACGCGCCCTTCTCACGATCAGGTCAGGATGGAGCGGCGCGTTGCCGAGGCGCCCCCGCGCACGGCAACCACCTTCCGCAGCAGGGAGTTCGTCATGGCCATCAGAAATGCATCGACACCGCGTCGCTCACGCGATAGTCCTCCTCCACCACTGGCATCCAGTGCCACTTGTCGAAGGTGGTGCAGGGGTGCGAGATACCCAGGCCGATGCGGTCGCCGACAACAGGCGCTCGCGGCGAAGCGGCATCGTCCCAGCGCAGGTAGGCGTGCTGGTCGTTGAGGCCGGTGATCTTCCAGTCGGCTGGCACGCCTTCGGGCACCAGGCTGCCGCGCGGGGCGCGCGCGATGGGCACGGGCAGCGAGAGGTCGAAGGAGATGTCGCGCTTGCCCACCGTGAGGATCGCAAGCCCGGGCTCGGGGCGCGACTGCACCGTGGCCCACACCTCCATGGCAGGGCGCAGGCTCCCGCCCTCCCCTTCCTTGCAGTCGCATCCCAGCCGCTGGTCCACTGCGCGGAGCATGCGCTTGTAGAAGCCATGATCGTGCGTGACGTAGCAGCCCGAGCGCAGGATGCCGCGCACGCTGCTCTTGAGCGTCGGCTTCAGGCGGCAGGCCACCAGGTCGAAGATGGCCGAGCCGCCGGCCGAGACGATCACCTCGTCGCCCTCGAACAGGCCCTGTGCATCGCAATGGCGCGCCACGGACTGGACGCGGTCCATCAGCGCATTGGCGTACGCGGTGTCGGGGCCGGTCTCGCCCGTGGCGGCCAGGCCCTCGTAGCACTCGATGCCCACCAGGCGCACCGCAGGGCTCCGGTTAAGGGCGGTGGCCAGCGCGATGGCCTCCTCCTGCGTGCGGCAGCCGGTGCGTCCGCCCTCCACGCCGATCTCCACCATCACTTCGAAGGGCAGGCTCTCGTGATGGCGCCCGGCCCAATCCTCGATGAGCACGAGCTGGGCCGGCGAATCGACCAGGAACACCACGCGCAGGTCAGCGTGTTCGTGCAGCAGCAGCTGGATGCCGGCCAGGTCCTCGTCGTTCACCACCTGGTTCGCGATCAGCGTGCGGCGCGCGCCGGCCGCCACGCCGATCGCGAGCTGCGTGACGGTCGCGAAGGTCAGCCCCCAGGCCCCCGCATCGAGTTGGCGCCGGAACAGCTGCGGCGACATGGTGGTCTTGCCGTGCGGCGCGAGGTCGATGCCCCATTGCCGCACGCGCGCCTGCATCCAGGCCAGGTTGTGCTCCAGCGCCTCGCGCTTGAGCACGGCCAGCGGCAGCGGGAGGTCGCCGGCCAGCACATGCCAGCCGGCCTGGCCGATCTCGCTGCGGCGCCTGGGCGGCTGGGTGTGCGGATAGCCCTTGAAGCGGCCGTCGAAGTACGGATCGAAAAGCGCGGTGTCAGTGGTGGTCATGCGATCAGGTCCTTGCGGATGCAGGCGGTGAAATGGCCCCACGATCGCACATCGGCACCACGCTTGGCGCGGCGTCGAGGTATAGAGAGGCTCGTAAACATGCTGCATGATGGTGCGGCCAAGTCCGCGGTGGAGGCCATCCGGTTCTTCCAGGATCGCTGAAATCGACTCGCCCGATTCTTCGCCAACCTTTCCAAACTCAGGAGTTCCCATGCCGCTCGAATACCTCGGCGTCTCGCCCAACGCGTCGGACGCGCGCGATTTCGGTGCCTTCAACCGCTTCGGCATGGGCTACTTCAACGGCAACTTCCCGGCACGCTCGACCACCGAGGCGCGGCTGATGGTCGACGCCAAGGTCGAGATCGACGTTGTGGCCTACAAGCCGAAGGCCTGAGCCCATGCACCTGAAGCGCCGCGATGCCCTGCTGGGCGCGCTCGGGCTGATGGCCCTGCCGGCTGCCCACTCGGCCCAGGAAGGGGCGGTATGGCCCCGCGACTTGCTTGTGCCCGGGGGCGTGGCCCGGCTCTCGCTGGGCCCGGCCGCCCGCCGTCCGCAGGCGCGCACCGAGGATGACGTGCCGCTGCTGGTGCTGGGCGATGTCATCGAATGGAGCGCGCTGGTGGGCATCCCGCTGTCCGCGCAGCCTGGCGAGGCTCGCATCCGCGTGCTGCGCGAGGACGGCAGTGCGCGAGAGCTGCCCTACGTCATCGCGCCCAAGCACTACCGCGAACAGCAGCTCAAGGTCGCGCCGGGCCAAGTCGACCTCTCGGCCGAGGACATGGCTCGCTACGAGCGCGAGCGCGCGCACCTGCAGGGCGTGATGGCCACCTTCAGTGAGCCCCTGCCCCTGGGCGAGCTGCGCATGCAGGTCCCGGTGCCGGGGCGGCGCTCCAGTTCCTTCGGCCTGCGGCGCGTCTTCAACGGCGAGAAGCGCAATCCGCACAGCGGCATGGACATCGCGGCTGCCACGGGCACGCCGGTGAAGGCGCCGTTGGGGGGTCGCGTGATCGACACGGGCGACTACTTCTTCAACGGCGGCACCGTCTGGCTCGATCACGGGGGCGGGCTGCTCACGATGTACTGTCATCTGAGCGCGATTGATGTGAAGACGGGGGAAGCGGTAAAGGCCGGTGAGCGCTTCTGCGCGGTGGGCGCCACGGGACGGGTGACGGGCCCGCATCTGCACTGGTCGGTGATGCTGAACCGGGCGATGGTGGATCCTGCGCTATTCCTGTAGCTAGCTCGGTTGCTTTCGTTCAGCCATGCTCGCCCCCTTGGCGAGTGATGGCCCTCGGCCGCTCTGCAATTTAGCCAGCGAAGGTTGCCGGATCGTCCGGGCCTGCGAGCGCGGCGGCGCACAGGCAAACGGCGAAGACTGCACGGCACAGGACCGGCATCGATACATGGCGATCGGATGGCATCGATGCGCGCGATGTCGATGCATACGCTGGCAATGCAGCGGTCTTCTATTCATTGGGGGAGCTCTCTGTTTTGGGTGCGGCGGACTGTCGTCGAGCCGAGAACTCTCTTTTTGTCATGCGAATCTGGCGATCTCTCTTCAATGCGCGTCCTGCGGCATTACCGAGATCTTCACGCCCGACGGCGCGTGAAGGCCCTGAAGGCCGAGCGGCCGACGGCGAAGCGGTGCGATCGAGCCTGCGCTTGGCCCCTACTCCCTGGGCATCGCCTCCAGCGCCGCTGCGGACGCGGCGAGCCCGCGCAGGATGGGCTGCGCCACCTTCGCCGGAAAGCCGGCTGGCAGTTGCGCCTCCATGCGCGCGATGACGCCGGGCGTGCTGTCGAGCAGGAAGCCGACGATGTCCTCGGCGTCCGCGCCATATCCGCACAGGCGCGCGGTGGCATTGAAATGGCGCCTGCGGATGGTCGACCTTCGGTAGTGCTTGTTCTTCCCGATCATGGCCATCGCCAGCGTCGCGTCATGGCGGGAGAACTGGTTGGGCCCCGAGCCCTCCACCGGCCAAATGGACATGACGTCATAGAGCGGCGTGAGCCTGAAGCGCCCTTCCGGCAACAGGTGGATGCTGAAGTTCTTGGCATGGCCATCGGGTGCAGCGAGCATCCAGAAGATCAACTGCGCCGCGAGCAGGGTCCGCAGGTCCTCGCGCGCTCTGACCGATTGGCGCAGGATCGTGGCCAGGTCCAGCAGGCCCGGGCCGCCGTCCGCTTCGTACTTCAGGTGCGAGGGCACGCCGAGCGCCTGGCAGAAGTCTTCCTGCGGCAAGCGCATGAGCCAGCTTCCCGAAGAATGCAGCTGCCGGTCGAAGCGTTCGACGGCCAGCACTTTCTGCGCGCCGAAGCCGAGGATGGCGCAACGGGGCACCGGCAGTCCGTACGCCTGCAGGATGTTCAGGCAGAGCCATTCGTTCTCGACCGAGGTGCTGAAGTCCGCTTGGCGATGCCCCACGAGCCCCAGCGGCAGCTTGAGGATGTGCGTTGTCGGCGTCGCGCCGTGCGGCCGCATCCACTGCTGGTCGTGCCACAGGAGCGCGGTCTTTTCCTGAGCGCCTGCGAGCGAGATGCGCAGCACGTCCTCCTCCCCTGGCAAGCCGCCGAGGCGGCCCGGCGTCACGGTCTGAAGAAGCAGCGCCTCGACTTCGACAGGCGACATCGGTGTTCCCGAGATCCGCCGGAGGTCCGCGGGTGCCTCGTCTTCGGCGAGCAACTGGATGGCGCCGACGCAATCGCGCCCGACGGCCCGCAGCAGCGCGAATGCGTCGGTGGAAGCCGTCCCGAATCGCGTGGCGAGGCGCTCGCGGATGGCGCGGCTGTCAGGCAGCAGGTTGTCGAAATAACTGTTGACGACCTGGCCCTTGAGCCCGCCCGTCACCAGCGGAAGCGACAGCGACAGGGGGCGCCCGGCCGGTGAAGCCATCCATGCGGGGTCGTAGACGAGCTCGGGCTCGCCGCGCGCTGGGATGCGCCACGCTCCGACCCGCTCGCCGTTGGCCCAGATCGACAGGGCCTGCGAATGCGACCGGCGGCCCATCGCTCACCATTCCTGCGCCGGGGACGCGTCAGATCTGGACTGGACGATGAGCTCCATGCCGAGCAGGCCGAAGAGTGCGAGCAGCTGCTCGAGGCTCACCGATTCCGGGTGGAGCTCCATGTGCGAGATGCGACTCTGGCTGATGCCCATGCGCCGGGCCAGCTCGGTCTGCGGCACGCCGGCCGCGCGGCGGGCGGATTTCAGGAGCGGGCCCAGCTGGGAGGGCGTGGAGAGGACTTGGCGCATGGCATTGCCCATGGGACGAACACACTGCATCTTACCCATATGATGGGTAAATGAAAAATACCCATGACATGGGTAAATAGACTTTACCCAGCAAATGGGTAAAAAGCCACCAGCACTGCCGCAGCGCTACTGACCGTTGTCCAGCCGCCCCGCCGCCAGCCGCAGCACGCGGTCGCACCGCTTGGCCAGGCCGTCATCATGCGTGACCACCACGAAGGCGGTGCGGCGCTCGTGCGCCAGCTTCAGCATCAGCGCGAACACGCCGTCGGCGGTGTTGCGATCGAGGTTGCCGGTGGGCTCGTCGGCCAGCACGCAGTCGGGCTGCGTCACCAGCGCGCGCGCGATCGCCACGCGTTGGCGCTCGCCGCCGGAGAGTTCGGCCGGGCGATGATGAACCCGCTCGGCCAGCCCCACGGCCGCCAGCATCGCGGCGGCAGCCTCGGCGGCCTGCTGCGGCGGCATGCGGCGGATCTTCAAAGGCATCGCCACGTTGTCCAGGGCGCTGAACTCGGGCAGCAGATGGTGGAACTGGTAGACGAAGCCCAGGTGCGCGTTGCGCAGCCGGCCCTGCTCGGCCGCGTCGGCGTGCGCGATGTTCTTGCCGTGCAGTTCCACGCTGCCGGCGGTGGGCGCATCGAGCCCGCCCATGAGGTGGAGCAGCGTGCTCTTGCCGGAGCCCGAGGCGCCGACGATCGCCAGCGTCTCGCCGGCGCGCACGTCGAGGTCGACACCGTGCAGCACCGTGAGGTCGATGCGGCCCTCGTGGAAGCGCTTGGTCAGGCCCCTGACCTGTAGAACTACCTCACTCATAGCGCAACGCCTCCGCCGGATTGACGCGGCTCGCGCGCCAGCTCGGATACAGCGTGGCCACGAAGGACAGCGCCAGCGAGATCAGCGCGATCGGCAGGATGTCGCCGCGCTGGGGATCGCTGGGCATCTTGCTGATGAGATAGATGTCCTGTGGCAGGAAGCGCGCGTTGAAGAGCCGCTCCAGCGCCGGCACGATCACGTCGATGTTGTAGGCGATGCCCAGTCCCAGCAGCAGACCGCCCAATGTGCCGATCACGCCCACCATCGCGCCCTGCACCACGAAGATGCTCATGATGCTCTTCGGGCTCGAACCCAGCGTGCGCAGGATCGCGATGTCGGCGCGCTTGTCGGTGACCGTCATCACCAGCGTCGACACCAGGTTGAAGGCGGCGACCGCGACGATCAGCGTGAGGATGATGAACATCATGCGCTTCTCCACCTGCACCGCCGCGAACCAGGTCCTGTTCTGGCGCGTCCAGTCGCGGATCAGGAACTCGCCGGGCAGCGTGACGGCCAGCTCATCCGCCACCTCGCGCGCACGGTGCAGGTCCTTGAGCTTGAGGCGCAGGCCGCTCGGCCCTTCGAGCCGGAACACGCGCGCGGCGTCCTGCTCGTGGATCATCGCCAGCGCCGAGTCGTATTCGTAGTGGCCCGAATCGAAGGTGCCGACCACCGTGAACTGCTTCAACCGCGGCACCACGCCGGCCGGCGTGACCTGCCCGCCCGGCGCGATCAGCGTGACCTGGTCGCCCACCTGCACGAAGAGCGAGCGCGCCAGCTCGATGCCCAGCACGATGCCGAACTCGCCCGGCACCAGCTTCTGCAGCGCGCCCTTCTGCGTCGTGGCGGAGATGTCGGTCACCTGCGGCTCCAGCGACGGCTCGATGCCGCGCACCAGCGTGCCCTTCATGTCCTCGCCGCGCGCGATCAGCGCCTGCGCCGCGATGAAGGGTGCGACGCCCACCACGTTGGGGTTCTTGCGCGCCGCCGCGGCGATGGCGTCGATGTCGGCAAGCGCCTGGCCGTCGCGCGAGAGGATCTCGATGTGCGAGATCACGCCGAGCATCCGGTCGGTCACCTCCTTCTGGAAGCCGTTCATCACCGAGAGCACGATGATCAGCGCCGCCACGCCCAGCGCGATGCCGAGCATGGAGACGCCGGAGATGAAGGAAATGAAGCCGTTGCGCCGCGTGGCCCGGCCCGCACGCGTGTAGCGCCAGCCGAGTTGCAGTTCGTAGGGGAGAGGCATCAGGCCTCCCGCCGGGCCGCCCCAAGGCAGGCCTGGCCTTGCAGGCTGCACCGC
This sequence comes from Variovorax sp. RA8, assembly GCF_901827175.1. Classification (NCBI taxonomy): domain Bacteria; kingdom Pseudomonadati; phylum Pseudomonadota; class Betaproteobacteria; order Burkholderiales; family Comamonadaceae; genus Variovorax; species Variovorax sp. RA8. The sequence goes on from NZ_LR594662.1 coordinate 5,128,925, forward strand.
CGCGAGACGCGGCGGTTCTTCATGCCGTCCAAGCCTGCGCAGGCAGGCTTGGAGCCGCGGCATTCAGTCCCCTCGGGGGGCAGCGAATACACGAAGGGATGAGCGTGGGGGTGGTGCATCTCGGGAATTGTGGCATCCCGGACAATAGGCCCATGCCCGTGCCGCCCTCTGCCTCCCATCTGCTCATTCCTTTCGCCGGCCGCGGCACGCCGGCCTGCCGCGCAGCGATACGCAGCCTGCGGCTGCCCAGGCTCGAAAGCCTGCTCTCCCGCCTCGCGCTCGTGCACGAAGACGTGCAGGACGAGAGCACCCTCTCCCCTCCGCACGAGCGCGCCCTGGCCGCGGCGCTCGGCATTGCGGCGCCCGACGGCCAGATCCCCTGGGCCGCGCTGGAAGCACGCCGCGCCGGCCTCGATGGCGCCGGCGAGGACGGCAGTTGGGGCATCGCCACCCTGTGCCACTGGCAGGTGGGCATCGACGACGTGGTCCTCGGCGATCCGGGCGCGATCCGCATCGACGCGGCCGAGTCGGCAGCCCTGCTGGCGATCGCACGGCCCTACTTCGAGGAGGACGGCATCGCGCTGCATGCCTCGGGCACGCCGAACCGCTGGCTGGCGCGGGGCCGGGTGTTCGACGGCCTGGCCACGGCCTCGATCGACCGCGCGATCGGGCACCCCATCGCCCAATGGTCGCCGCTGTCCGACGGTGCCCGCCTCCTGCGGCGGCTGCAGAACGAAATGCAGATGCTGCTCTACACCGAGCGCGTCAATGACGAGCGCACCGCGCGCGGCGAGCCGCCGATCAATTCCTTCTGGCTCAGCGGCACGGGGCGGCTGCCAGCCGACGCCGCGCCGCCGGACGCCGGGCCGCAGGTGGCCGATGGTCTGCGCGAGGCTGCTCTTTGCGACGACGTCGCGGCCTGGGCGCAGGCCTGGGCTGCGCTCGACGAAGGGCCGGTTGCCGAACTGCTCGCCGCCTACAACGCAGGCGCCGAGGTGACGCTCACACTCTGCGGCGATCGCGGCGCGCAACGCTTCGGCGTGCAGCGGCGCGGCCTTGCGCAGTGGACCCGGTCCCTGTTCCAGCGCGCCAGCGCGCCGGCCGTGCTGGAGGCACTGTGATGAAGATCGTGACCCGCGCCATCCCGCCGCGCAGTGCCTGGGCACTGGAACAGGCAGGCGTTCATCCGCTGCTGGCGCGGCTCTATGCTGCGCGCGGCGTGCAGACCCGTGAAGAGCTTGACGACGGCCTGGCGCGGCTGCTCGCGCCCGATGGCCTCCACGGCGCGCGCGAGGCCGCGGTGCTGCTGGCCGACGCGATCCGCGACGACAGGCGACTGTGCATCGTCGCCGACTACGACTGCGACGGCGCCACCGCCTGCGCCGTGGCCCTGCGCGGCCTGCGCCTGCTGGGCGCCCGGCATGTGAGCTACCTGGTGCCCGACCGCGTGATCGACGGCTACGGCCTGACGCCGCCGATCGCCGAGCGCGTGGCCGCCACCGGCGCCGACGTGCTGATCACGGTGGACAACGGCATCGCCAGCGTCGAAGGGGTGGCCGCTGCCAAGGCGCGCGGCCTCACGGTGCTGGTGACCGACCACCACCTGCCCGGCCCGGCGCTGCCCGCGGCCGATGTGCTGGTGAATCCCAACCAGCCCGACTGCGGCTTCGACAGCAAGAGCATCGCGGGGGTCGGCGTGATGTTCTACGTGCTGCTGGCGCTGCGTTCGGAGCTGCGCGCGCGCGGCGTGTTCGATCTGGCCACGCAACCGAAGCTCGATGCCCTGCTGCCGCTGGTCGCCCTGGGCACTGTGGCCGACGTGGTGAGGCTCGATGCCAACAACCGGCGCCTGGTCGCGCAGGGCCTGCGCCGCATCCGTGCGGGCGCCATGCCCGCCGGCCTGGCCGCCCTCTTCAAGGCCGCGGGCCGCAATGCGGCGGCGGCGACCACCTTCGACTTCGGCTTCGCGCTGGGGCCGCGCATCAACGCGGCCGGGCGCCTGGCCGACATGACGCTGGGCATCGAGTGCCTGACGACCGACGACAGCGCCCGCGCCGAGGAGCTGGCGCGTTTGCTCGACGGCATCAACCGCGAGCGGCGCGACATCGAGGGCGGCATGCGCGAACAGGCGCTGCTGCTCGCAGAGTCGCTGTTCGGCGACGACGGCGACGAGATGCCGCCCGCTGCGATCAGCGTCTTCGACGCGGAGTTCCATGAGGGCGTGGTCGGCATCGTGGCCTCGCGCATCAAGGACCGCTACCACCGCCCCACCTTCGTCTTCGCCGCCAGCGGCGCGCCGGGCAAGGAACACGAGCTCAAGGGCTCGGGCCGCTCGATCCCCGGCTTTCACCTGCGCGACGCGCTGGACCTGGTGGCCAAGCGCCATCCCGGCGTGCTGCTGCGCTTCGGCGGCCATGCGATGGCGGCCGGCTGCACCGTGGCCCGGGAACACTTCGAGACCTTCGAACGTGCGCTCGCGCAGGTCGCCGCCGAGCGGCTCGATGCCGCCGCGCTGATGCGCCGCCTGGACACCGACGGCCCGCTCGCGCCCGAGTACCTGCGCGTGGACCTGGTCGACACGCTGCACCGCGAGGTCTGGGGCCAGGGCTTCGCGCCGCCCACCTTCAGCGAGGAGGTGGAGGTCATCTCGCAGCGGCTGGTGGGCGAGAAGCATCTCGCGCTCAAGCTGCGGCACAAGGGTCAGCCGGTGGACGGCATCTGGTTCGGCCACACCGAGCCGCTGCCGCCGCGCGTCGTGATCGCCTTCCGGCTGGATGCGGACGAATGGCAGGGCGTGCGGCGCGTGCGCTTTCTGGTGGAGGGAGCGGAGATCCCATGAACACTGCCGTGACCGAGACGCCGATTCCCATCCGTCCAGCCGCCACCGTGCTCATCTGCCGCGACGGCGCGGCCGGGCCCGAGGTGCTGATGATCCAGCGCCATGCGCTGTCTGACGTGCATGGCGGCTCCTACGTGTTTCCCGGCGGCAAGGTGGATGCGGCGGACGCGCGGCTCGACGCGGCGGCTCATCTCGACCAGCCGCCGGAGCGCCTGCACGCGCTGCTCGCCGACCCGGACATCGACGCCGCCACGGCGGCGGCGATCCACGTCGCCGCCGTGCGCGAGGTCTTCGAGGAATGCGGGCTGCTGCTCGCCGAGGGCCTCGACCGCCCGGGCGCACTGCAGGCCGTCGCGCTGAGTGGGCAGGGCATGGACTTCAATGACATGCTCGGCCGCCTCGGCCTGCGCGTGGCGACCCGCGCGATGCGGCCCTGGTCGCGCTGGATCACGCCGCTGCAGGCCCTGCACTCGCCCGGCAAGCGCTTCGACACGCGCTTCTTCATCGCCCGAGCGCCCGCCGGCCAGGAGCCGCTGCATGACGCGCACGAAGCCGTGCTCTGCGCCTGGCTGCGTCCGCGCGAAGCGCTCGAGCGCTACTGGCGCGGCGAGATCGCGCTGGCAGCGCCGCAGATCATGAGCCTCGCCCACCTGGGCCGCCACGCCAGCATCGACTCGATGATGACCGAGGCGGAAGGCCGCGCCCCCTGCCTCGTGCGCCCGCTGACCTTCGAGATCGACGGCTACCGCGCCACCGCCTATCCCGGCGACCCGCTGCACCCGGAGCGCGCGCGCGTGATGCCGGGCCCGCTGCGCCTGATGCTACGCGGCAAGCGACTGGAGCCGCCCGGCGGCTTCGACGACCTGTGGCAATAGGCCGCGGCCGCCGCTCACTGCATCACTCGCCTGCTTTTGTTGCCGCCCCGGACATATTTCATGGAATTCCTCACCCTGGCGGCCGTGCTCCTGCTCGCCGTCTACTTGCTGAAAACCCGCGAGCAGAAGAAGCGCATCATGCTGCTCGCCGGCCACCTCGGTCGCTACGAGATCGAGACGCTGATGGAGAACCTGACCGAGGGCTACCTGCGCTGCCTCGGCGAGAACGATCCGGCGCGGCGCGAGCAGATCTGGAAACTGCTCGACACGACCGAGCAGACGCTCGCCGGACAGTTCCAGCGCTTCGCCGCCGATTTCGCGCGGGTCGCGGATGCCGATGCGCGCGTGAGCACGCTGCCGCTGGCCCTGCCCTTCGCCCAGCGCCTGTTTCCGGCGCACAGCTTCGACATGCGCCGCGCCCTGGCGATCCACGCCCGCGGGATCGCCGATGCGGCGGCCAACACCCTGCAGCGCACGCCCCGGGACAAGGCCTACACCATGTCGGCGGAGCTCTTCCTGATGCAGCACACCTGCCACTGGTACTGCCGCTCCAGGGCGGTCGCATCGGCGCGCATGCTGGCGCGGCACAAGACGCCCCATGCGCAGTTGGTCGACTCGGTGGCACCGGCGACGCGGCGGGACTATCGGGCATTGGTCGGCGGCTGATGTAGGGGGGGGTGGGTCAGGCCGGCGATGGTTATACGGCGCCGCCGAAATTTGCCAGTACAACCAGCGGCGCTGTGTCGCGGCAGATTTCAGCGCCCGAACTCGTGATTCAGCCCGACCGAGAAGCTGCGTACGCCGCTCGGCCCGGTGCGCGCCGCGCTGAGGTCGATGCTGATCACCGGAGTGATGCTGACGCGCGCCCCGACGCGCGAGGTCCAGAGGCCAAAGGCGCGGTTGCGTTCCGCGATCAGTGACACCGTGTCGTTCAGCGCCCACTCGCCCGCCAGGCCGCCGCGGCCCGTGCGCGCGCCGCTGCCGGTGGACCAGTCGGCGCCCAGGTTGGCATGGACCATCAGGCTGTCGGTCGCGCGCCATGTCACCGGAACGACGAACTGCCCGCCGCTGCGCCCGCCCCGTCGCGGCAGCTGGGAGACGAAGCCCATCGAGACGGCAGCGCTCCAGCGGGCCTCGGGCGCCTGCCCGAAGAAAGTCCATTTGAGCTGCGGCCCGAGCGCGTGGACCGTATCACCCGGCACCGAGATCCGGTCGATGTTGAGTCCGAGCTCGACCGGCCCGACGCGGCAGGCCGGCCCCAGGTGCCACGCCGTGATGTGCTCGCTGCGCACGCGCGTGCCCCAGAACTCGTACTGGCACTGTCCCGCATCGAGCGTGCCTGCATCGTCCACGTCGAAGTGACCGCCGGCCTGGGCGGTTGCTGCGGCCAGCCACAGAGAGACGGTCCACGCGCGTCGGATCATGGCCGCGAATTCTAGGTGCGGCCCGGGTCAGTTCATTCGCGCACAGACCCTCACAACTCGAACTGCGGCTGCAGTTCGCGGATACGCTTGATCGCCACGCCGGCAGCGGCGGTGCGGGTCTCGACGCCGAGCTTCACGTACACGCGCTCCAGGTGCTTCTTGGCGGTGGCCGGGCTGCTGCCGAGGATCTCGCCGATGTCGCGGTTGGTCTTGCCCTTGACCACCCAGTAGAGCACCTCGGCCTCGCGCGCCGTCAGCTTCAAGGTCAGGCTCATGGCCTCGATGACGGCCGAGTCGGAGACCTCGCGCATGATGATCAGCCAGTCGTCGCCCGCGTCGTCCTGGCCGGTCTGCTGGTGCAGGCGCAGGTTGAGCGCGGCAGCGCCATGCGCGATGGCAAGAACGGGCGGCTCGACCTGGTGCTGCCGCGCGTCGGGCAGATGGCGGCGCAGCCAGTCCAGCACCACCGGCGGCGTCGCGGGCGCGCTGCTGCCGCAGTAGCGCTGCAGCAGCTCGCGCGCCAGCGCGGTCTGCCAGACCAGCTTGCCTTCGGGCATGCGCACGGTGAAGCTGGCGTAGCCGAAGGCATCGAGCGCGTTGCGCGCCTGGCCGGCCTGCTGCGCCGCCTGCCGCGCGCGGCGTGCGCCTTGCAGATGCACGTTCATCCGCGCCAGCACTTCCTTGGGCTTGATCGGCTTGGTGACGTAGTCGACGCCGCCCGCCTCCAGCGCCGCGACCAGGTGCTCGGTCTCGGTGAGGCCGGTCATGAAGACGATCGGAATGTGGGACGTCGCGGCATCGGCCTTGAGCCGGCGCGCGACCTCGAAGCCGTCGATGCCCGGCATCATCGCGTCGAGCAGCACGATATCGGGCCGCGCCTGGGCCGCACGCTGCAGCGCCTGCTCGCCGCTGGTGGCGACCAGCACGGCGTAGCCCGATTCGTCCAGCGCGTCGTGCAAGACGGCCAGGTTGTCGGGCACGTCGTCGACGATCAGCACCACGTCACCGGTGCCGGCATGCTCGCGCAGGCTCCGGACCAGGGACGGCGGGCTTGCTTCTGCGCTCACGGGGTGCTCCCCGCCGCGGTCAGTGCCCGGCTCATGGCCTCGAACTGGAACTGGCGCGCCAGTGCGCGCTGCGCGGTGGTCCAGGCCGCGCACTCGGGCTGGGCGGCATCGATGGCGTCGAGTTCGTTCATGATGCCGCGGAAGTAGCCCAGGCTGACCGCGTCGCCGAGCGCGCGCAGGCGCGCGGCAGCGGGCAGCGCGCCGGCGGGCTCGGCCGGCGCCGGCTGCGCCGCCGCGGCGCTGTCGGTCCACCGCAGCGCGAGCCGCCGCTCCAGCCAGTCGAGCAGTTCGCTGTGGCGCACGGGCTTGACGAAGAAGTCCTCGGGCGCGATGCCGACATCGTTGTCCAGCCGCTTGTCGAACGCGTTGGCCGAGACGATGGCGACCTGCGCATCGGCCAGGCCGAGCGCACGTGCGCGGCGGATGGTCTCCCAGCCGTCGATGCCGGGCATCGCCAGGTCCACGAACATGGCATGCGGATGCCAGCCGGCCGCCACCAGGTCGAGCGCATCGTGGCCGCTGGCGGCTGTGCGCAGCTCGAAGCCCAGGGGCGCGAGCACCTGCACGAGCAGCTCGCGGTCGGCCTCTTCGTTGTCCACCACCAGCAGCCGCCGGCGTGGGCCTTCGTAGCCGCGGCGCGCACGCGGTGCCGGCGCCGCCGCGACGCGCCGGATGCCCGCGCCGCTCGTGTGATGCACGCGCGGCAGGAACATCCGCACCCGGAACAGCGAGCCCGCGCCCGGCGCGCTCTGCACCTTCATCTCGCCGCCCATCAGGTCGATCAGCATCTTCGCGATGGTCAGGCCCAACCCCGCACCCGGCGCCGACGGGCCGGCGCTGGCCCCGCGTGCGAAGGGCTCGAAGATGCGGCCCAGTTCCTCGGACGACATGCCGGGGCCCGTGTCCTCGACCTCGATGGCCGCGAACTCGCGCGCATAGCGCAGGCGCAGCGCGACGCGCCCGCTGGCGGTGAACTTGATCGCGTTGCCCAGCAGGTTGATGAGGATCTGCCGCACGCGCTTCTCGTCGGCGCGCACCAGCTCGGGCAGATCGCCTTCGGGCTCGAAGCGGAAGGCCAGGCCCTTCTCGGCCGCCTGCAGCTCGAACATGTCGGCCAGCTCGACCATCAGCTCGGCGAACTGCATGGGCCGGGCATGCAGCGTGAGCTTGCCGGCCTCGATGTGGGCAATGTCCAGCGTACCTTCGATCAGCGACAGCAGGTGCTCGCCGCCGCGCTTGATCACCGCCACCGCCTGCCGCCGGTGCGGCGGCACGGCCGCGTCCTCGCCCATGAGCTGCGCATAGCCGAGGATGCTGTTGAGCGGCGTGCGCAGCTCGTGGCTGATGGCGCTGATGTAGCGGCTCTTGGCCTGGTTGGCCTGGTCCGCCTGCTCGCGTGACTGCTCGGCCGTCTGCTTGGCGGCCTGCAGCGCGCGGTCGGTTTCGCGGTGCAGCTCGATCTCGCGCATCAGCAGGTGCGTCTGGCGGTTCGATTCCTCCTGCGCCACCTTGCGGCTCTGGTGCGCCAGCACCAGCCACCAGGCGACGATGCCGGCGATCAGCATCAGCGCCATGTAGGCCTTGAGGAAGCCGGAGCGCAGCGAGGTGGTGGCCTGTGCCATGTCGGCCAGCGCACTCTCGCCGATGCTCCGCAGTTCCTGCTGGTAGAGCACGCCGAACACTGCGGCGAGCAAGGGCACCACGATCAGCATCAGAAGCAGGAAATGCCCCAGCCCGGTGTCGAGGTACGGCCAGACGCGGCGCGGCAGCAGCCAGCGCAGGGCGCCCGACCATTGCGCCGACAGGCTCGCCTCGGGCTTGCACAGGTCGCCGCAGCGCGCATCGAGCGTGCAGCACAGCGAGCAGATCGCACCCTGGTAGGCCGGGCAGTGCGCCATGTCGGGGCCTTCGTAGTCGCGCTCGCAGATCACGCAGCGCTGCGTGCTCAGGCGCCGGTAGCTGCCGACGTCCGGTTCGACGCGGGCCCATCGCACCGCGCGCTGCCCGAGGGCCGGCGTGAACGGGGCGGCGCCGTCTGCGTCCGATACGCGTGCGATGTAGTACTTGCCGCGCGTGGCCCAGGCGATCAGCGGCGCGGCGGCGAAGGCGGTGCCCAGCGCGATCAGCGCCGAGAAGGCCTGCGCGGTCCGGCCGAAGGCGCCCAGGTGCGCGCTGATGGACAGGGCCGAGGCCAGCGCCATCGCGCCCACGCCCACCGGGTTGATGTCCCACAGGTGCGCGCGCTTGAACTCGATGCCCGGCGGCGACAGCCCCAGCGGCTTGTTGACCACGAGGTCGGCCACCACGGCCATCATCCAGGCGATGGCAATGTTGGCGTAGAGGCCCAGCACATCGCCCAGGGCCTCGAACACGTTCATCTCCATCAGCATGAACGCGATCAGCGCGTTGAACACCACCCACACGACGCGGCCCGGATGGCTGTGGGTGACGCGCGAGAAGAAGTTGCTCCAGGCCAGCGAGCCGGCATAGGCATTGGTGACGTTGATCTTGAGCTGCGAGATCACCACGAACAGCGCCGTGGCCGCCACCGCCCAGCCGTACTGCGGGAACACGTACTCGTAGGCCGCAAGGTACATCTGGTTCGGGTCCACCGCCCGCTCGGGCGGCACCATGTGGCCGATGGCAAGGTAGGCCAGCAGCGCCCCGCCCAGCATCTTGAGCACGCCCAGCACCACCCAGCCCGGTCCGCCCGCCAGCACGCCGGCCCACCAGCGGCCGCGGTTGGCAGCGGTGCGCACGGGCATGAAGCGAAGGTAGTCGGCCTGCTCGCCCATCTGGGTGATGAGCGCGATGCCGACCGTGAGTGCAGCACCGAAGAGGTGCAGATCAAAACCGATCTCGCCCGTCTTGACGCCGTTGTAGTGCGTGATGCCCGAGAACGCACCAGGATCGCGCACCAATACATAGACAAAGGGCACCACCAGCATCACCAGCCAGATGGGTTGGGTCCAGACCTGCAACCGGCTGATGGCCGAGATGCCGTGGGTGACCAGCGGGATCACCACCAGCGCACAGACCAGGTAGCCCCAGGCTGCCGGGATGCCCAGCGCGAGCTCCAGCGCGTAGGCCATGACCGCCGCCTCGAGCGCGAAGAAGATGAAGGTGAAGGAGGCGTAGATCAGCGAGGTCAGCGTGGAGCCGATGTACCCGAAGCCGGCGCCGCGGGTGAGCAGGTCCATGTCGACGCCGTAGCGCGCGGCGTAGACGCTGATCGGCAAGCCGGCCAGGAAGATGATCAGCCCCGTGACGAGGATGGCCCAGGCCGCGTTGACGAAGCCATACTGCACCAGCAGCGTGGCGCCCACCGCCTCCAGGATCAGGAAGGAGGCCGCGCCGCCGAAGGCCGTGCTCGCCACGCGCCATTCCGACATGCGGCGAAAGCGCTGCGGCGTGAAGCGCAGCGCGTAGTCCTCCAGCGTTTCGCGCGCCACCCAGCTGTTGTAGTCGCGCCGGACCTTGACGATGCGCTGCGGCGCTTCGTCGCTGGCGAGCGGGGGAACGGCGGTCGAGTCCACGCCGGGCAAAGTGCAGGTTCCGTGCCATCGGCACGACTGTTGCAATGCCCCTGGCTTGCCCATAATGACCCGCCCCGACGAAGCGATCCGACCCCGCCCATGGAACTGACACCGCGCGAAAAAGACAAGCTCCTGATCTTCACGGCCGCCCTGCTGGCAGAGCGGCGCCGGGCACGCGGGCTCAAGCTCAACTACCCGGAAGCCGTGGCACTGATCTCGGCCGCCGTGATGGAGGGCGCGCGCGACGGCAAGACCGTGGCCGCGCTGATGAGCGAGGGCCGCGGCATCCTGTCGCGCGCCGACGTGATGGAGGGCGTGGCCGAGATGATCCCGGACATCCAGGTCGAGGCCACGTTCCCGGACGGCACCAAGCTCGTCACCGTCCACCAACCCATCGTCTGAACGACAAGACAACAAGAGCACACCATGACCCTGCGCCTTCTTCGCCAAGCCCCCCTGCTCCTGATCGCCGCGTTGCCGCTGGCCGCGGCCGCCCACACCGGCGCCGATGCCGGCCTGCACCACGGCCTGGCCGCGGGCTTCCTGCATCCGCTGACCGGGCCGGATCACCTGGCCGCGATGGTGGCGGTTGGCCTGTGGAGCGCCCTCACCGCGCGCCGTGCCTGGCCCGATCTGCTGTGGGCGCCGCTGGGCTTCGCGCTGATGCTGCTGGCCGGTGCGATGCTGGGCCTGGCGGGTGCTCGGCTGCCGGCGGTGGAGCCCATGATCGCGGCCTCGCTGCTGGTGCTGGGACTGTTGGTCTTCACGCGGCGCCGACTGCCGGCGCTCGCCGCTGCGGCGCTGGTCGGCCTGTTCGCGCTGTTCCACGGCGTCGCGCACGGGCAGGAGTTGGCCGTCGAAGCGGGGGCCGCACTCACGCTGGCCGGCATGCTGGCCGCGACGCTGCTGTTGCATGCCGCGGGAATAACGGTCGGCTGGGCACTGCGCCGCGGCCATCGCTGGCTGCCGCGCCTGACGGGCGCAGCGGTCGCGATCTTCGGCATTGCCCTGCTCGGCGGCCTCGCATGATCCCCGGGGAACTCATCACCGACGAGGGCGACCATGCGCTCAACCCGGGCCGCCGCGCGCTGACGCTGGTGGTGCGCAACGCCGCCGACCGGCCCATCCAGGTCGGCTCCCACTACCACTTCGCCGAGACCAACGGCGCGCTGGACTTCGACCGCGAGGCCGCGCGCGGCATGCGGCTGAACATCGCCTCGGGCACCGCGGTGCGCTTCGAGCCGGGGCAGCAGCGCACGGTCGAGCTGGTGGACTTCGCCGGCGACCGGGTGGTCTACGGCTTTCGCGGACTGGTTCAAGGAAAGCTCTGAGCATGGCAACGATCGGGCGGCGTGCCTACGCCGAAATCTTCGGGCCCACGGTGGGCGACCGCGTGCGGCTGGCCGACACCGACCTGGTGATCGAGGTCGAGGAGGACTACACCCTGCACGCCGGCGGCTACGGCGAGGAAGTCAAGTTCGGCGGCGGCAAGACGATCCGCGACGGCATGGCGCAATCGCAGCGCACGCGCGCCGAGGGCGTGGTCGATACCGTCATGACCAACGCGCTGATCCTCGACCACTGGGGCATCGTCAAGGCCGACATCGGCCTGAAGGGCGGGCGCATCGTCGCCATCGGCAAGGCCGGCAA